>NZ_DASVTO010000032.1:0-16526 GCF_036387535.1 Sphingomonas sp. | reverse complement strand
AACGTGCGGAGGCGGTGGATCGCACCGCGCTGCGCGTCTGTGCCGATCCTGCATCGCCGCCCCTGTCGGTGCAGGACGGCAGCGGCGTCGAAAACCGTATCGCCGAACTGTTCGCGCGCGCGCTGAAGGTCCCGGTCCGCTACGTCTGGTTCCCCAGCGGCATGGGATTTTATCGTCAGACGCTGAATCTCCGTCGCTGCGACATCGTGATGGGAACCGCGGCTGGGAACGACATCGCGGCGACGACGATCCGCTATTACCGTTCGACCTATGTCCTCGTAACGCGCACGAAAGACGGGATCACCGCGTCGCGGCTCGACGATCCTGCGCTCGCACGGCGGTCCATCGGCGTGCAGGTGCGAACTCCGGCGGCCGACCTGATGGCGCGGTCCGGCCCCATGGACCGCATGAAGTCGTATGATCTGATGATCGATTCCCGCAACGATTCCGTCGGCCGTCGGCTGATCCAGGATCTGGAGGCCGGTCGCATCGACGGCGCGATCCTGTGGGGCCCGATCGCGGCCCATTTCACCGGCGCGACGCCGGCGATGTACCGGATGACGCCGCTGGCCGGTGATCCGGACCTGCCGATGGCCTATGACATCGCGATGGCGGTGCGCTTTGGCGAGCCGCGCTGGCGCGCGCAGGTCGATCAGCTCATCCGCGATCATCGCACGCAGATCGCCACCATCCTGTCCGCAGCGCGGATCCCGCTGTTGCCTATGCCAGAGACCAAGCCATGATGAAGCAAGGATCGAATGCGCCGGCCATCATGCGGGCCGCCTTCGTGGCGCTCGCCCTGCTGAGCCCGGTCATGCCGGCGCTGACGGCCCCGCCCGCCAACGATTATCCGACCGAAGCGCGGGTCGATTATGTGATCGGCTGCATGGCCGCCAACGGTCAGACGCAGGACGTGATGCGGCGCTGTGCGTGCAGCATCGATACGGTCGCGTCGATCCTGCCGTTTGCGGCATATGAACAGGCCGATACCGTCATGCGGATGCGCGGTGCGACCGGCGAAACCTCAAGCCTGTTCCGCGATGTCGCGCAGCTTCGCGATGCCGTCGATCGCCTGCGCGCCGCGCAGGTCGAAGCCGACTTTCGATGTTTTTAACATCCTCGCCGCTATCCTCGCTGACGATTATCCATGGAGACATGACATGAAGACCACCCGTCCAACTCTGCGGATCGCGGCCGTGCTGACCCTGTTGGCCGCGGGCACGACCATGGCGGCCGCACCCGCGTCGGCGCAGGCCGGCGACGCCGTCAAAGGCAAGGCCACTTTCGCGAAATGCATGATCTGCCACGCGGTCGAACCGGGCAAGAACAAGCTCGGGCCGACGCTCAGCGGCGTTGTCGGGCGCAAGGCCGGCACCGTTCCGGGCTATGCCTATTCCGCCGCGATGAAGGCGATCGGCCTCACCTGGACGCCGGCGGTGCTCGACAAATATCTCGCCAGCCCGCGCGCGGTGGTGCCGGGTACCAAGATGATCTTCGCCGGTCTGCCCGCACCGGCCGACCGCGCCAACGTCATCGCCTATCTCGGAAATCCGGCCGCGGTGAAATGATCCTGCGGGCTGCCCTTGCGGTTGCGGTCGCGATGATCGGTGCGGGTGCGGCTTCGGCCGCGCCCGCTCCCCCCGCGGCTGCCGGTTGGCCGTGCGAAACCGATCCAAAGCCTGCGCTGGCGCTTGGCGATTACTGGCCGGACGCCGCGCGCATGAAGGCATCGGCCAACCGGGTCGATCCTGCCCTCGATACGCTGGTCGCCGAGGTGGCGCCCCGGCGACTGGACCAGGCTGAGGCGGTCGATCGACTCCGGGCATTCGTCGCACGGTCGGGATCGGTCGCGGAACGGGTTCAGCTTGCGACCGCGCTGTTGGACACGATCGACGGGGAACGAAAGGTCATCCTCGACGGCATCCGGCGCTTCAACAGCCGGCAAGACCAGCTGGCGAAGCGGATTGAACAAGGCTACGCCGCGCTGGACGCGCCAGACGCCGCGCAGACCGGCGAAGCACGACAGGCGCTTGAAGATCAGGCACGCTGGGACCAGCGCATATTCGAGGACCGCCAACGCATGCTGCCGATCATCTGTCGCCAACCGGCCATTCTGGAAGCCCGTGTCGCGGCGCTGATCGCGGCGGTTCGCCCGGGCGCGTCCAGATGAGGCGGGCCCGGCTGGCCGCGATGCTGGCGGTAACGGCGCTTGCGGGATGCGCGAAACCCGCGCCCGACGCCGTCGCCACCTCCCCTGCCTATCTGGTCTATGCGACCAACGAACGGTCCGGCGACGTCAGCGTCATCGATCCGGACCAGCGCAAGGAAATCGGGCGGATCGCCATCGGCAAGCGGCCGCGCGGCCTGGTCGCCAGCCCGGACGGGCGCTTCCTCTACGTCGCGGTCAGTGGGTCGCCCGCCGCAGGGCCGGGTGTCGACGAATCCAAACTGCCCCCGGCGGACAAGGCCGCAGACGGCATCGTCGTGATCGATCTCGCCACGCGCAAGCTGTTACGCACGCTGCGCGGAATATCCGATCCGGAACAGGTCGCAATCAGCGCCGATGGCGAGCAGCTTTATGTCGCCAGCGAGGATACTGGCGAACTCGTGGTACTGAAGCGGCAGGGCGGTATCGCGGGTCGGCTTCGTGTCGGCGGCGAACCCGAAGGCATCGGCCTCTCGCCCGATGGTGCCGTGGTTCTGGCGACGTCGGAGGAGGACCACAGCGTCGCGATCGTGCGCGGCACGCCGCCCGCCGTCATCGGACGGATCGAGGTGGGGCAGCGCCCACGCAACGTGGCGTTCCTGGACCAGAACCGTGCGATCGTGCCGGGCGAATTCGATGCATCGCTCAGCCTGGTCGATGTCGCCAACGCCCGTCGCGTGCGGACGATCACGCTGGCCAAGGCGGATCGCCCGATGGGCGTCGCCCGCCTCGATGCGCATACCGCGCTGGTCACGACCGGACGCAGTGGCCGGCTGGTCCGCGTGGATGTCGACGCGCAACGGCCGGAAACCGGCTCGGTCGATGTCGGCCCCCGCCCCTGGGGGCTGACGATCGCCCCCGATCACGCGCTGGCCTTCACCGCCAATGGCCCGTCGAACGACATCGCCATCGTCGACCCCGCCACCATGACGCTTGTCGGCAAGGTCAAGGTCGGCGATGGCCCCTGGGGCGTGCTGGCGGTCGCGACCCCACGCTGACAGCAACAATGCCGATACCTCATCAGGGCCTGCAATGATCACGACTGCAATGTTCGGAAGCGCGGCGCTGGTTGCGCTGCTCGGGACGGTTCCGGCCGAGCCGGATGACTTGCCCGCGACCACCGAGATCGTCGTCATCGGCCAGACTCCGCTCAGCGATGTCGGCGAAGGGGCGTTGCGCTATCCTGCCCAGACGGCCAGCGATGAAGAGATCGAGGCCGCGCATGCGGTCGACGTGACGGATTATCTCCGCCGCATGGGCGGCGGCGTGTTCGTCAACGACGTCCAGAACAACCCGCTGCAACCGGACATCAACTATCGCGGCTTCACCGCCTCGCCGCTGCTCGGCACGCCGCAGGGCCTGTCGGTCTATGTCGATGGCGTCCGCGTCAACCAGCCGTTCGGCGACGTCGTCAGCTGGGATCTGATCCCGAAATCGGCCATCCGCTCGCTCAGCCTGGTGCCCGGCTCCAACCCGCTGTTCGGGCGCAACGCGCTGGGTGGCGCGCTGTCGATCCGCACCAAGGATGGGCTGTCCGATCCCGGCTTCGAGGTGGAGGGCAGCTACGGGACCTATCGCCGCCGCACGGCGGAGGCGCAGGCCGGTGGCAAGATCGCCGGCGGGTTCGACTGGTTCCTGAGCGGAGACTATTTTGCCGAACGTGGCTGGCGCGACACCTCGCCATCGCGCGCCTATCAGCTGTTCGGCAAGGGTGGCTGGTCCGATCATGCCAGCCGGCTGGCGCTGTCGGCCAGCTTTGCCGACACCGATCTGAATGGCAACGGGCTGCAGGAACTGCGCCTGCTCGAACGCGACCGCTCCAGCGTCTATACCAAGCCGGACACCACGAAGAACCGCGCGATCCTCGCCAACCTGACCGGCGATCACACCTTTTCGCGGCAGCTCCGCCTGTCCGGAAACCTGTTCTATCGCAAGATCCGCACCCGCACCTTCAATGGTGACATCAACGACGATGCCCTTGGGCAGGATGTGTATCAACCGGATGCCGCCGAACGCGCCGCACTGGCCGCGGCGGGCATCACCGGCGTGCCGCTTGCGGGCGAAACGCAGGATAACACCCCCTTCCCGCGCTTCCGCTGCATCGCCGCTGCCCTGTTGAACAGCGAACCGAATGAAACCTGCACCGGGTTGCTCAATCGCTCCGTCACCGACCAGCAGGAACGCGGCGCCACGCTGGAACTGACGTGGACTGCGCCGCTGGCCCGGATGGACAACCGGCTGACGATCGGAACCAGCTATGTCCGCAGCACCGCCGATTTCGGCCAGACCTCGCAATTCGGCTATCTCACACCGGATCGCGGCATCGTGGCGGTGGACGGCGACGGCGCGTTCGCGGATGGGACACAGCAATCCGACGATGCTTTCGATGCGCGTGCCGATCTCACCGGCCGCACCACCGGCTTCAGCGTCTACGGCGTGGACACGCTCAAGCCGACCGACACGGTCCAGATCGATCTTTCCGCGCGGTTCGATCATACCCTGATCCGCAACCGCGACCGCATCACCCCCGGCGGCGGCACCGGCTCGCTGGACGGCGATCATCGGTTTCAGGCGTTCAATCCCGCGCTGTCCATCGCCTGGGATCCGGACAGGCGCATCGGCGTCGACGCCGCCATCGCACGCACCAGCCGCGCGCCGTCCGCCATCGAACTGGGCTGTTCCGACCCCGAAAGCCCCTGCCGCCTGCCCAACGCCCTGGCCGGAGATCCCCCTCTGGATCAGGTGATCGCCACCACCGTCGAAGGCGGCGTCCATGGTATCCTGCGCGGGCTGACCTGGCGCATCGGCGCATTCCGCACGAACAGCCGGCGGGACATCCTGTTCGTAGCCGATGACACCGCCGGGTTCGGCTATTTCCGCAACTTCGGCGGCACCCGCCGCCAAGGCATCGATATCGATGGACGCGCCACGTTCGGCCCGTTCGCGCTCTCCACCCACTACACCTTCCTCGACGCGACCTACCGCAGCGCGGAAACGGTGAACGGCGCTGCGAACAGCGCAAATGACGGTCCCGCTCCCGGCTTCGAAGGCGTGATCGACATCGTGCGAGGCGATCGCATCCCGCTGATCCCGCGTCACATCTTCAAGGCTGCGGTCGATTGGAAGCTGCTGCCGGCGCTGTCGCTCAATTTCGATATGGTCGCAATTTCCGGCGCCCTGGCGCGTGGCAACGAAAATGGCGCGCATCAGCCGGACGGCGTCTATTATCTGGGCGACGGCGGCACGCGTGGCTACGCGGTCTTCAACCTCGGCACGGATTACCACCCGACCCGTACGCTCACCCTGTTTGCGCAGGTCAACAACCTGTTCGACCGCCGCTACGCCACCGCCGCGCAGCTGGGCGCGACCGCGTTCGACGCGCGCGGCAATTTCGTGGCACGACCGTTTTCCGGCCCGGTCATCGACGGGGAACGGCCGCTTCTCGGTTCGACCTTCTATGCGCCCGGCGCGCCGCGCACATTGCAGGTGGGCGCAAAACTCCGGTTCTGATCGGCGGGCCTACCACTCCGCCGTTACGGGCGCGGTCGGATGGCGCTCTTGCCAGGCCTCGATCCCGCCGGGAAACCAGTGGATGCGGGAATAGCCCAGCGTCACCAGCCGACGCCCCGCATTCCAGCTCGCCCAGCATTGCGGGTGACAGAATACCACCACCGGACGCTGGTGATCGCCGCCCGTCCAACCGGAAACCATCGCGGCAAGCCGGCCTGCCCGTGCGGGGTTCAGATCGGCGCCTCCTGCCCCCGGTAACCAGTGGCTGCCCGGGATCGATCGGTGCAACGGCGCCCAGTAGGCCCCCACCGTCAACCCCGCCGGCCGCGGCGGGTTGGGGCTGACATCGATCAGCACCGCACCTGGTGTCGCCAGCACCCGGTCAAGGCCGTCCAGATCGACCACCTGCGCCCCGCGCAGTGTCGCGGGTGTGCGGCCGGCCATGACCCCAGACCAGTATCCCTCCGGCTCCGGCACCGCACCCGCCATGCCCACGATCGTGGTAGCTGGCGCAGTCGCGGCCGAGAGCACGAGCACGAGCACGAGCGCGAGCGCGACCGCCCGGATCATCCCGTCCTGCCCGGCAGGTCGAACGTCCGTACCCAGCGCCCGTTCTGGTTGTCGGTCACGACCACGCTCATCGGCCCGGTCCCCTGCGGCACAAGCGTGAAGCCGATCACCGGATCGCTGGACAGCGAGATATCTCCGTCCAGCGCCAACACGCTGCGCCCGCCTTGCGTGACGGTCACCCGCTGCACGAAGCGCGCAGGGGTATAGAGCCGGGTGATCTGGTTCATCTGCATGCCGGAAAAGTTGGGATGCTTGATCATCAACGTTGTCGTCATCGCCGGCCCCGCGACCGCCGGATTGAACCGGACCTTCATCATGCCCATGCCGGCCATCGCCTGTTCGTCGCTGACCCCGATCGGCGCGGAACAGCCGCCGGATGCCTTGATGAATCGCGCCACCTCCGCCAGCCGCCCGTCGTTCAACGTCGCGACCGCATGCAGGTTGGTATAGCCGTCGATCCGCACGCGCAGAGTGACCGCCGATGCGTCGACACCCGGCCCGAACACCAGATGCGCGGCATGCGGCGCGGGATTGTCGTCGATGACCAGATCAAGCGCCTTCACCTGCCCGGGGGTTTTCAGTGTCAGCGTGATCGGCACCAGCGACGCGTCCAGCGCCCGCGCCGGGGCATCGATCGCGATCAACGGCTCGCCCGGCACGAACGCGGCGCTTCCGAACAGCGCGGTCCGCACCTCCCGCCACCGCGCCGCGCGCCCGGCATCGTCATCCAGCCCGCCGGCATGCGCCGTTCCCACCAGCACCGCCAGCATGGCGATGCCTGCTCCCGTGACGCACCCGACCTGCATCTCACCTGCTCCCGCGGCGCCCGTCCCGAACGATCATTCCCATTCAAGCTCTTTATACGCCATCGTCACGTTGCGCCCATGATAGGCATCGAACAAGCGCCATCTGCCACGTTCGCTGCGCCCCACGACGTCGATCGCCGCCGGGATCGATAATCCGCGCACGATGGCCGCCCGCGTGTCGTCGCGCAGCGCGCGGAGGTAGCGCAGCAGCGGCACGACCGCGGTCGGGAATGAGACCAGCGCGGGGCCATGCCCCGGCACGGCGCGACGGACCCCCTCGGCGACCATGGTCTCCAGCACCGCGATCCATCCGCGCACACTGCCGTCCAGTGCCGGCACCCGGTCCACGAACAGCAGGTCGCCGGCGAACAGGATGCCGGTGGTGCTATCCGATAGTGTCAGGTCAGCCGGGGAATGTGCCGTCGGGTGCGCGGTCACGGTGATCGTCCGCTCGCCCAGATCGATCGGCAAAGACGCCTGTTCGGCAACGAGGCGGGTCGGCGACACCAGCCTGCCCGCGAGCGCATCACCCAATATCTGCGCCAGTCTGATCCGGTCATAGTCTCCGCGGGCCGCATAGACCGCGGCAAGCCGCTGATGCCCCACGAAGATCGCGCGGTCGTCAACAAAGGCCGACGCACCGAAATCATGATCGGGATGGCCATGACTGACGATGACATGGCTGATCGGCAACCGCGTTCGCCGCCGGATCTCGGTTCGCAACCAGGCTCCATCGGCATGGCTCCCGCCAGGATCCGTCACGGCCACACTTTGCGATCCGATCACGAAGCCGGCGTTGCCGATCGCGTCACGATTGGCGCGGGTCGCTTCGGCATCGATCCCCCGCCGGATGAAGATACCCGGCGCGATCTTGATCAGCGCGTTCGGTCCGGTCGCAGCCGGCAGGATCGATGCACATGCCAATCCGGCCGCACCGCTGAGGATCCGACGACGCGTCGCGCCGCTGACCGAACGAGAAGATCGGACCTGCACACCCGAGTGTCAGCGATAACCGCCTGATCTTCAATGATGGAATCGTCCATGTGCTCGATGCCTGCTCGATGCCCGATCGATGCTTGGGCACCGTAGCTGCCAACTGGGATCAAGCGTCAACCGACACGCGCCAAGGCCACGAAGCCATTGCTTGAGGGGATATCACCCAGTTCTCGGACATACCGCGCACCCAAGCCGTGCAGCCACCGTGCCTCGCGCAGCGCTGGTATCATTCGCGACCAGCGCTCGCATCATCCCGATCGACCGATCCCGCCCGTCCGTCGACGCCAAGCTGCTCGCCTTGCCAACGAGGCTGCCGCATCCGGTCACCGTCGTCTTGGGCCGTGTGCTCGAAGCACTCCTGGGTGGCTGGCGACATGGTTCAAGGCTGCTCCTGCGCCGGGGGGGGGGGTGATGGATAGATCGGTGCTGAGCAACAGCATCCGGGAGCGGATGGCACCGTTGGTCTTCGATCGTCCGGACGAGAAGGGTTCGACGGGGCGCGACACCGGATGTTCGTCGAGGCGGTGTTGGGGATCGTGCGACAGGGTCACCATGACGTGATCTGCCGGAGGTAGTCGGCAACGGGTACGCGCCTTTCGCGACTTCAGCCGGCGGAGTGGGAAAGGGGCATGGTGGCGGATATTCCAAGCCATATCGGATGATTCCGATGTCGAACCTCTCATCTTCGACAGCACCGTCGTTCGCCCATCGGCATGCGGCTGGGGTGAAAAAGCGGCTGACGATCAGGCTATCAGCCGTTCGTGAGGTGGACCAAGCACCAAGATCCACATCGCCGTTCGGGACTCGGCTGTCCGGTACGGCTCAGGCGAACCGCCGCAGAAGGGCGACGCCGCGCAAGCCGCTGCTCTCATCGATGCGTTTCCTGCCAGCATCGTCACGGCCGACATCGCCTGTGACAGCGACGTCTTGTGCAGGCGATCGCCGCTAAAAGCACAACAGCCGTCATCCCGAGCGATCCATCATGCACCGTCAGGCATCCGCTCGACACGCACCTCCGTACCCCGCCACACCTCGTCGCATGTCGCCTCTCAACGCTCATGCAGTTTCGACCGGCCGTCACACGGTTCGAAAAATCGTCCGCAACGACCGTGCGATCATCAAACGTGCCGCCACCATCCTGTCGCTTGGACGCCTGTTCACGTCGCCTGGACCGGCTACTCCTGCCAGAACAAAAAAGGCGGACCACCGGCCCGCCTTTTGTCGTTTCAGAATGCAACCGTCAGAAGTTAGAGTAGGCTTCGTTACCTACGAACCCCATCTTCTCGACCTTCGCCCGCTTTGTAACGGCCAAGACCTCGTCAACCAGTTCGTACCGCGCCTGGGGGTCGGGTTGCAGATGCAGTTCCGGGATCGGCGACATCGTCTGGGTCTGATCGAGATACTGACGCAGCGTCACCAGGTCGAGCGGCGTGCCGTTCCACAGCGTCTGCCCCGTCGGGGTGATCACGATCTTGTTCTTCACCGGGTTGATCGGCGGCGGGGTCGAGTCCTGCGAATCCTGCGGCAGATCCAGCTTCACGGCGTGGGTCTGGATCGGGATCGTGATGATGAACATGATGAGCAACACCAGCATCACGTCGATCAACGGCGTGGTGTTGACGTCCATCATGGGCTCGCCTTCGGCGGTGCCTGCGGCCATTGCCATCCAAATTACTCCTACAAACCCTGTTCGATCACGTCAGCGGACGTCCAGCGGTCGATTTACAGCCGCGGTGCGCTCGCGGTTCCCGGTGCCGGCTCGGAAATGAAACCGACCCGTGCGAAACCGGCACGCTGCATCTGGTAGATTGCGCCACCGATGCACCGGTACGGCGTGTTGATGTCGCCGCGGATATGCGCCTCGGGCAGTTCGAGCCCGGGTGCGTTCGGCCCGCCCTGCTTGTCGATCTCCGCCTTCAGCTTCACGACCGCACGGTCGATCAGTTCCTGCGAATTCACCTGGGTCTTGCCCCAGTAGATTTCGCAGTTGTTGCCGGAACCGCGAACGGACAGCGAGACATTCTCCGGCTTGGTCACTGTCGGCTCGAACACCACCTTCGGCAGCTGCACCGGAATGCTCTGAATCGCCGCGGGAACGGTAATCAGGAAGATGATGAGAAGCACCAGCATGACGTCGACCAGCGGGGTCGTGTTGATGTCCGACAGCGGGGCGCCGTCTTCAGTAGGGCCTGCACTCATGGCCATCGAGAGATATCCTATCCTGGTGTCTTGGCCGATCGATGCGGCCCTCGGGGCGGTTCGGACCGGCGGGAGTCATCCCGCCGGTCCGTCCACATCCCGTGGATCAGGCCCCGTGGATCAAGCCTTGGTGATCGTCGCGGTGCCGGTCTTGGTCGGCGTCACCGGCGGTGCGGTGCGGGCCGAAACCAGCGCCGGCTTCAGCGCGCCGTTCGACACCATATAGCCATGCAGGTCGGTCGCGAAGGCGCCCAGCTGCTCGGCGATCACCTTGTTGCGGCGGATCAGCCAGTTGTAGGCGAGCACCGCGGGAACCGCCACGGCCAGGCCGAGCGCGGTCATGATCAGTGCCTCACCGACCGGGCCGGCAACGGCGTCGATCGAAGCCTGACCGGCGGCGCCGATCTTGATCAGCGCGCGATAGATGCCGATCACGGTACCGAACAGGCCGATGAACGGCGACGTCGAACCGACGGTCGCCAGAACGGCCAGACCATTGCCCAGCTTCGAATTTATCGAGGCCTGGCTGCGGCCGAGCGAGGACCCCAGCCACTCATGCTGATCGACCGGATCGGTCAGCTTGGTGTGCTCGTCCTGCGCACGCAGGCCGTCGTCGGCAATCTGACGATAGGCCGAGTTCTTTTCGAGCTTGCCCGCACCTTCGCGGATCGACGGCGTGCCCCAGAAGGACGTGCGGACGCGCTTCGCCTGATTGAGGATCTTCTGCTGTTCGAACAGCTTCGTGAACAGGATGTACCAGCTGGCGGCGGACATGATCACGAGGATGATGAACACGGTCCAGGCGATGACACCGCCCTGCTGGAGCGCGGCCATCAGACCAAACTGGTTTTCCGCTGCGGCGGCGGTCGGAGTTGCCATGGTGGGGTGATCCTTACGAATTGAAACGGGGGGTGTGGGGGTGTCCGGGCGGCTTGCGATCAAGCCACCCGGACCTTGTCAGCTCATTCTTCCGGCAGGCGCCACGTAAACCGCAGCGTCTTGGTGCCACCCGGGATCGGGTTCCCGGCCTGGTCGAGCGCCGGAGAATAACGCCCGCGGCGGGTGACCAGACGGCATGCCGTGTCGTCCAGGGTTGCCGATCCGCTCGACGAGGATACGCGGCAATTTTCGATCCGACCCTGTGCATTCACATCGAAGGTCAGGCCCGACGTGCCCTGTTCCGAATTGCGGATCGAGCTGGGCGGATAGTCGTCCGTCGTCACCCAGGACGCCGGGTTGCCCCGTGCCGCAGCCGCCTTCGATGCGACGGGCGCAACCGGTGGCGCGGGGGGCGCCGGCGTGGTGATCACCGGCGCCGTCGGCGTCAGCGAAGGTGGCGGGGCGATCCGCACGGTGGAAACCTGCGGCGGGGTGACCACCGGGGTCCGCACGATCGGCGGCGGCGATACGACCTGCGGCGGCGGCACCACCTGCGGCGTTTCGGGCGGCGGCGGGGGCGGCGGCTCCGGCGGGGGCGGTGGCTCCTCGACGTTGAACGTCTTCAGATCTTCGACCTTGGCCTTGATCACACTCAGGCTGAGGCCGTTCATGAAGGCGTATCCGAGCAGCACATGCAACAACACGACGAAGCCGATCGCAACCAGCTTCCGTGTGCTCATGGTTGGGGAATCAGCGTATGCCATTAATCAAGGTCTCTCCTTCGACCGACACACTCGGTGCCCCGAGAACTCCCACAGCGAACCGGGCCGCAGCAACGCCGCCCGATCGCCCTACATCCGCCACACTTTTCCGGCGTTGTCGACGTATTAACACTTTGTATCGCGACACGCGCCGCTGCGTCAAACCAATTTGTCCGACGTCGGTTGTAGTTGCAGATCACCCGATTTCGCGATCACGCCCGCAATGCAGAATGAAGTGAGAATGTCGTGACAGCCCGTTGGATTCGCTTGATATCGACGTTGCTACCGCTGGCCGTCGCCACGGCTGGGCCGGTGGCGGCGCAACCCGTCCCGCCGGTGCTGGCGCCGTCGGAATCCGGGCCCGCCTTCGCCGATCTCGCCGACATGGCGGTTGCCGCCCCGATCGTTGCGGGTGTGCAGATTCGCACGACAATCAAGCTGAAAGGCCCGGATGCCGTAGGGGTGGCGCCCGGTGACACCCGGTTGTTCATCGAAGCCGACGTCGTGACGCTGCTGCGTGGCCAGGGGGGATTACCGACCGCGATCCGCTACCTCGCCGATGTCCGCAACGATGCGCGGGGCCGCGTGCCGAAGCTGAAGGGATCGCGCATGCTGCTGCTGGCCAGGCCCGTGGCCGGCCGGCCGGGGGAACTGCAACTGGTCGCGCACGGTGCGCAACTGGCGTGGACGCCCGCCACCGAACAGCGGTTGCGCACGCTGCTCACCGCCCTGGTCGCGCCCGACGCGCCGCCGCGGATCACCGGCATCTCCGGCGCCTTCCACGTTCCGGGGTCGCTGCCGGGGGAAAGCGAAACCCAGATCTTCCTGACCACCGCCAGCGCCAAGCCCGTATCGCTCAGCATCCTGCGCCGCCCCGGCGAGCAGCCGCGCTGGGCCGTGTCGCTGTCCGATATCGTCGACGAGACTGCGGCCACGCCCGCGCGTGAGACGCTGCTGTGGTATCGCCTTGCCTGCGCCCTGCCGCCGGCCTTGCCGGAAGCGGCCACCGCCGCGCTGGCGCCGGAGGACAATGCCGCGGCCCGCGCGGATTATGCGGTGGTGATCGCTGGCCTTGGCCCCTGTCGGTAGTGGTCAGAAGGAACTGATCTCCACGCCGACCCCCGCGCAATCCGGGTAGATATCGGGCTTGCGCGCCGACACCCGGAGCGCGGTCACCCCGGCGCGCGCGGCGATCATGTCGTAGATGGCGGCGACCAGGGTTTCCTGCAGATTGAACCGCCGGCTGAGCGCCAATCGCCCGATTTCGGTACGCAGGAAATCATAGTCCCACGCCGATTCGGCACGATCGTCTCGCGGAAACGCGTCCGGCTGCACCCAGACATCGACCGACACCATCAGGCGCTGCGGCGTGCCGACCTCGAAATCGTGGAATCCGATATCCACCGGCAAGACATAGTCGGTCAGGAAGATCCGGTGCGTGCGCGGCGCGAGCGCCGCGGGGACCAGGCCGTCCAGCGAGGGGGCAAGTGCGAGCGAATCGGTCATCAGGCGTCCATATATTGTACGTCGCGCGGCAGCCCCAGGAAACGCTGGCCCGCATCCAGTGTGATCGTCTGGCCGGTCAGCACCGGCGTCGCGACGAGATAGCGCAAGGCGGCGACGATGTCGTCCACCACGACACCGCGGCCAAGCGCATTCATCCGGTGAACGGCATCGAAATTGTCGCGCGTCTGCTTGCCGGATACCAGGGTGATCGACGGCGCGATCCCGCACACGCGGATCCCCTGCCCCGCCAGCGCGCGCGCCGACACTTCGGTCAACCCCGCCAGCCCGATCTTGGACAGCGTATAGGTGAAGAAATCCGGGTTCGGCTGCGCCAACTTCGCATCCAGGATATTCACGATCAGCCCGCCCGCCCCGGCCGGTACCGCCGCCGCGAACGCCTGCGTCAACAACGCCGGTCCGCGCAAATTGGTCGCCAGGTGCGCGTCCCAGTCCGCCACCGTAAAATCGGCCAGCGAATCATAACCGAATCGCGAGGCGTTGTTGACCAGCAACCCGACCGGCGGCAACCCGTCCAGCGCGGCGAACACCGCCGTCGCGACTTCGGCCGCGGCCAGATCGGCCTCCACGACGGTAACGCCGCCCAATTCGCGGGCCAGCGCCGCCGCCTCCACGCCCGACGCATGGCAATGCAGCAGCACATGCCAACCATCGGCGTGCAACGCGCGCACCAGCGCCGCACCGATCCGGCGTGCGCCGCCGGTCACGATCGCGGTCCGCGCCGCGCCAAATTCCGGCGTCATCGGCGCCTCCCCTGCTATTCCCGCCATCGCCCTTCATTGCAGACATTCCGGTCGGCGCGAACCCGAATCGCCGCACCGTCTTTCTTCCGCAAGGATCGGTGCCTATAGGCGCGCGCTCCGCCATCCTTGCCCAAGGTCCGCGCTTGACCAATATCCTGCCCCTGACGCTGGTAGCCCCTTCGGCGATCGAACGCCTGCTCGACGCGGCGTTCGGGGTCGATCGCCATGCGCGCACCGCCTATCGGTTGCGAGCCGGGGTCGACTGGATCGCGGACCTGTCCTTTGCCGCGCTGGCCGGCGACGTTCTGGTCGGATCGGTGCAATGCTGGCCGATCGCGCTGACCACGCCGGGGGGCGAGACGGTCCCGCTGACGCTGCTCGGCCCGGTCGCGGTCGATCCGGCGCGGCAGCATGCAGGCATCGGGCAGCGTTTGACCCGCGCCGCGATCGCCGCGATCCGCGCGCATGCCGCGCCGCCGCCGCTGCTGATCGGCGATCCCGAATATTATGGCCGGTTCGGGTTCGTCGCCGCGCCGACCGCGGGTTGGGATCTGCCGGGTCCGTTCGAGCCGCACCGGCTGTTGCTGCTGCCGACGCCGGGGCGGGTATTGCCCACCGCCGGCATGGTCGGCCCGCGCGTGACGATGCCGGGCTTTGCGTCCGGCGTGCGGATGGCCTAGATCGCCAACGATGCCGGCCACCCCGCCCCCGACCGATCTTTCCGGGCTTTCGCTCGCCGACATCGCGCAACTGGTCGCGGACCGCAAATTGCCGCCGGTCGATCAATGGCAGCCCGAACGCTGCGGCGACAGCGCGATGCGCATCGCGCGCGACGGCACCTGGTATCATGAAGCGTCGCCGATCGGCCGCCCGGCGATGGTCCGGCTGTTCTCCACCATCCTGCGGCGCGAACCGGACGGCGGCTATGTCCTCGTCACGCCGGCGGAAAAACTCGACATCCTGGTGGAGGATGCCCCGTTCGTCGCGGTCGAGGTCAAGGTGGACGGAACCGGGCGCGACCAGACCCTGGCCTTCCGGCTGAACACCGGCGATGTCGTGATCGCCGACGCCGATCATCCCTTGCGCGTCGTCGCGGCGTCCGACGGTCCCCGTCCCTACCTGCTGGTGCGGCCGGGGCTGGAAGCGCTGGTCGTGCGCAGCGTCTATTATGAACTGGCCACGCTGGCGCTCGAATCCGGTGACACCCCGCCCGGATTGTGGAGCGCAGGCCATGTCTTCGCGATCGATCCCGCCACATGACGCTGGCCGATCGGCTGCGCGCACGGATGCTGGCGGGTGGAAATCGCGGCACGGTCTTCCTGCCGGGCGACGGGCTGGACGGGCCCGATCTGCCCGGCGGGCCCGGCATGGCGGCCGCGGTTCTGGTGGCGATCACCGACCGCCCCGATCCGGGCGTCCTGCTCACCCGCCGCACGGATACGCTGCGGGCGCATGCCGGGCAGGTGGCGTTCCCCGGCGGCCGGATCGATCCGGCGGACGCCGACGCGGTCGCCGCTGCACTGCGCGAAGCCGAGGAGGAGATCGGGCTGCCCCGGCACCTGCCCGATGTCATCGGCATCGCCGATCGCTACCGCACCGTCACCGGTTACGACATCACGCCGGTGGTCGCGGTCATTCCGCCCGATCTGCCGCTGGTGCCGCAGGAAACCGAGGTTGCCGCGGTGTTCGAAGTTCCGCTCGCGTTCCTGCTTGATCCCGCCAATCACCGGCTGCAATCGATGCAATGGCGCGGTGCGGAGCGGCATTTCTATGAAATGCTGTGGGACGATCGGCGAATCTGGGGCGCGACCGCGGCGATGATCGTTAATCTCGCCAGGCGGCTGGCGCCATGATCACGCCGCAGGTTGCCCTGCCGCCCGCCACGCTCGATCCCGCGGCGGTTAGCCGGTTGTTCGCGGCGCTCGGCCCCGATCACGCGCGCTACATCGGCGGGTGGGTCCGCGATACCCTGCTCGGGCTTGCGCCGGACGATGTCGATCTCGCAACGATCCACCATCCCGACACCGTCGTCGCCCGGCTGGCGGCGGGCGGGGTGCCCTATTGGACGACGCCATCGGGCCTTGCGCACGGCACGGTCACCGCGATGCTGGTCGAACGCCCCGTGGAAATCACGACGCTGCGCCGCGATCTCGCCACCGACGGCCGGCATGCACGCGTTGCGTTCACCGACGACTGGCACGCCGATGCCGCGCGCCGGGACTTCACGATCAACGCCTTGTCCGCCGATCCTGCCACGGGTCTTGTCCGGGATTATTTCGGCGGGCTGGACGATCTTGCCGCTGGCCGCGTCCGCTTCATCGGCGATCCGCTG
>NZ_DASVTO010000031.1:0-4983 GCF_036387535.1 Sphingomonas sp. | reverse complement strand
CAGTTCGGCGGCGGTCAGATCGTCCGGATCGCCATCGCGCCGGTTTTCTGGGGGGTCTTCGCGCACGTCGGGAATCGTATCGCTCATGCCAGGCACGCCTTGAGCTTCATCAGCGCGCGGCGGATGCGGCTCTTGATCGTCGGCAGCGGCGTATCCCCGCGCACCGCGATCTCCGAATAGCTGATTCCTTCGAAGAACGCCGCGGCGATGTGGCGGCGGTCGGCCGCGTCGAGCCGGTCGAGGCACAGGTGCAGCCGGCGATCCTCGTCCCGGGTCGCGGCTTGCGCGAACGGATCGGGCGCAGGATCGACCGGGTCATAGGTATCGAGCGCCGACCCGCCTCCGCCCCGCGCCAGCACCCGGCGGCGGTCGATCGCGCAATTGCGCGCCAGCGTCATCAGCCAGGTCATCGCCGTCCCGCGCGCGGGATCGAACGCTTCGGCATTTCGCCAGATCGAGAGATATGTTTCCTGCAACGCCTCTTCCGCATGATCCCGGTCGCCCAAGATACGCAGGCAGATGCCGAACAGCTTCGTCGAGGTGCGTTGATACACGCCTTCCAGGGCGATGCGGTCCCTGCCCGCCACCTTGACCAGCAGCGCGACCAGCACGGCGCGGTCGATCTCCGACGATCCCGCTCCCGCCGCCGTGTCGCGATCGAGCGGGGGGCCGGTTCTGGACATCAACCCGGTCAACGGGCTGCTTCGACGGCAGGCGACATGACGGACCCTTCCCCGCAAAAGACGGCCGTGCGGTCAGCCGCCCCTGCCTTGGCCGGATGCTAGCCCAAGGCGGGCCGCTGCGTCCAGCGCCACGCAGGATCGGGGGGACCGGGCGGCGGGGCAGCGAGAAGGCGGCGGGGCAACGGGAAGGCGGCGGGGCAACGGGAAAACGCGCGTCACCCCTGGCGACGCGCGTTCCTTATCATCGCCCGACCGGCTGGGTTCAGGCGGCGAACTGGTTCATCGTATTGTGCGCGCCGCCGGCCTTCAGCGCGGCTTCACCAGCGAAATATTCCTTGTGATCGTCGCCGATGTCGGAGCCGCTCATGTTCTGATGGCGGACGCAGGCGATCCCTTCGCGGATTTCCTTGCGCTGCACGCCCTTTACATAGCCGAGCATGCCGGCGTCGCCGAAATACTCCTTGGCCAGATTGTCGGTGCTGAGCGCCGCGGTGTGATAGGTCGGCAGGGTGATGAGGTGATGGAAGATGCCGGCGCGTGCCGCGGCGTCCTTCTGGAAGGTGCGGATGCGTTCGTCGGCTTCGTCGCCCAAGGCGGTGCCGTCGTAGGTGACGCTCATCAGCTTGGCACGGTCGTATTCCGACACATCCTTGCCGGCCGCGGTCCAGGCGTCGAACACCTGCTGGCGGAAGTTCAGCGTCCAGTTGAACGACGGCGAATTGTTGTAGACCAGCTTGGCATCGGGGATCACGTCGCGGATGCGATCGACCATCGAGGCGATCTGTTCGATGTCGGGCTTCTCCGTCTCGATCCACAACAAATCGGCCCCGTGCTGGAGCGAGGTGATGCAATCCAGCACGCAGCGGTCGGCGCCGGTGCCTTCGCGGAACTGGTACAGGTTCGACGGCAGCCGCTTGGGGCGCATCATCGTGCCGCCGCGGTTGATGACGACATCGCCGTTGAGCGAAGCGACGTCGGTTACTTCTTCGCAATCCAGGAAGCCGTTATATTGGTCGCCGAGGTCGCCGGGGGCCTTGGAATAGGCGATCTGCTTGGTCAGGCCGGCGCCGAGCGAGTCGGTGCGCGTGACGATGATGCCGTCCTCGACGCCCAGTTCCAGGAAGGCGTAGCGGCAGGCGCGGACCTTCGCGAGGAAATCGTCGTGCGGCACGGTGACCTTGCCGTCCTGGTGGCCGCATTGCTTTTCATCGCTGACCTGGTTTTCGATCTGGAGCGCGCAGGCGCCCGCCTCGATCATCTTCTTGGCCAGCAGATACGTCGCCTCGGCATTGCCGAAGCCCGCGTCGATATCGGCGATCACCGGCACGACATGCGTCTGATATCCGTCGATCGCGTGCAGCAGGCGCTGTTCCTCGATCGCGTTGCCGCCTTCGCGCGCCTTGTCGAGATCGCGGAACATCATGCCCAGCTCGCGCGCATCGGCCTGGCGCAGGAAGGTGTAGAGTTCGGCGATCAGCGCGGGAACGCTCGTCTTTTCGTGCATCGACTGATCGGGCAGCGGCCCGAATTCGGAGCGCAGCGCCGCGACCATCCAGCCCGACAGGTACAGATAGCGGCGGTCGGTGGTGCCGAAATGCTTCTTGATCGAAATCAGCTTCTGCTGGCCGATGAAGCCGTGCCAGCAGCCCAGCGACTGGGTGTAGGCGGCAGGATCGGCATCATAGGCGGCCATGTCGCGGCGCATGATCCCGGCGGTGTAGCGCGCGATGTCGAGCCCGGTCTGGAACCGGTTCTGCAACCGCATCCGCGCGACCGCTTCGGGATCGATGCCGTCCCAGGTGCCGTTGTGGCGCGCCACGAGCCCGCCGATCGTCTGTTCGTGATCCTGGTACGTCATGCTGCTGCCTTGCCGATCGTTGGTGTGTTCGTGGATGATGGGGGGAATGCCGCCGGCGCGTCACCACGCCGGCGGACACCTTTCCTCCCCAGGAAAGCCCGTGACAGCGTCAGCCGAGCCGGCCGAGGCGATGATAGAGGTTCGAGAATTTGGCGGAGCGCGGCTCGTCGGCGATCTTGCGGACATAGTCGCCGACCGCTTCCCTCAGCAGCGAGAAATCCTCCGTCGAGAAGACGGCGCGGCTGCGGGTGGGTTCGTTCGTCATCGCCTGGCTCCTTGCTTGGTGGTCTTGATGATTGTTGTGTAATCGACAGAACAACCAGAGCAGAGTGAAAACGTCCGCGAAAAGTGTCGCGAAGTCGCTCCATTCCGGTTAACATTCGTGCTTTGGTCACGTTCTTTACAGATGGGAGGCGACGATCGCGAAGGACAAGCTGTTGGCCGGCCATGCGGTGCGGCGGCTGCGGCGGCGGTCCGGGCTGACCCAGGCGGCGATGGCCGAGATGCTGGCGATCTCCCCCAGCTATCTGAACCTGATCGAGCGCAACCAGCGCGCGCTGCCGTCCGGGCTGCTGGTGCGGCTGGCCGAGCAATTCGATTTCGACCCCCGCGCACTCGCTGCCGGCGAGCCGGGCGGGGGCGCGGAGGCGATCCGCCGACGGCTGAGCGATCCGCTGTTCGCCGACCTGGAAATCGATCGCCACGACGTCGAGGAATGGCTGGCCGCGGCGCCCGGCGGCGCAGAGGCATTCGCGCGCGCGTTCGACCGGGCGGGCGGCAGCACCGGCGCGCCGGCGGACGACGGCCCGACCCATGTGGTGCGGCGCGAAATCGAACGCTGGCGCAACCATTTCCCCGATCTGGACGCCGCCGCCGAAGCGCTTGCCGACGAAATGCGGCTGGTGGGCGCGGACCTGTACGGCGCGTTGGTCGAGCGGCTGCGGGTGCGCCACGGCCTGTCTATCCGCGTCCTGCCGGTGGATGTGCTGCCCGGCCTGCTGCGCCGGCTGGATCTGCATGCCCGCCAGTTGCAGCTGAGCGAAATGCTCGATCCCGCCAGCCGCACCTTCGCGCTCGCCTTCCACCTGGCGCAACTGGAAGCACGCGCGGAGATCGACGCGCTGGCGCGCGGCGCGGCGTTCGCCGATCGCAACGCCGAACGCCTGTTCCGCCGCCACCTGGCAGGCTATTTCGCGGCGGCGGTGATGATGCCCTATGCCCGGTTCCTGCGCGCCTGCGAGGCGAGCGGTTACGATCTGGCGGTGTTGCAGGCGCGATTCGGCGCGGGCTTCGAACAGGTCGCCCACCGCCTGACGACGATGCAGCGCGTTGGCGCGCGCGGGCTGGCGTTCTTCATGATCCGCATCGACCGCTCCGGGCAAGCCTCCAAACGGCATGCCGGTGCCAGCGGCGCGCTGCTGGTCCAGGCCAACGGCCGCTGTCCGCTCTGGCGGCTGCACCATGCGTTCGATCGGCCGGGAACATTGGCGGTGCAGGTCGTGGAGCTGGAAGACGGCGCCCGCTGGTTCACCCAGGCGCGCAGCGTCGCCGCGCACGGCGCGCTGCCCGGCGTCCTGGGGGGTGGGGGCCAGAATGCGGTGACCGCGGAGTTCGCGGTCGGGCTGGGCGTGCCGGCCGAGCAGGCGGCGGGCCTGGCGGCGGCGCGGGGCATCGACCTGATGGGACCGGCGACGCCGATCGGCCTGGGCTGCCGGCAATGCCTGCGCCCCGATTGCGCGCAACGCTCCGCCCCGCCCACCAACCGCGCGCTGTCGATCAACGACCGCGAGCGCGGGGTGTCGGCGCTGAACTTCGTCGACGATTGATGACGTGGGGTCGGGCGATCCGGTTTCGCAGAGCGCGTCGGTTGGCGGTCGCGAGCTACCCGGGCAGCCGGAACGCGATGGCGGCGGGCGTGGTGATCGGCCCGGGCAACCAGGCGGCGCTTGAGCGGTGCCAACGGTCCGCGGACAAGGCGGGCAAGCCGGTGCGCTGTACGGTGAGGATCAGGCCGGAAGAGTCGAGTCCCCGATAAGCCACTTTACAAAAGAGGTAACCATTAGCGGCTACAGCATATTCTATCCGGGGGAGGCTCATCGGCCTTAACCGGGTGAGGATGTGATGCCATGTCGACCATAGCTGCCAGTTCGACCGCTGTTCCCTGCACGCCGGTGAGCGCGCCTACATCGCCCGCCAAGCCAAGCGATGACGCTACATCCAGCAGTAACGCCACTGTGAGCGGCAACGATCCGTTCGGTCCAGCGGCCGTCGTCGATCTTTCGCCTGCGGCGAAAGAGATGATTAGGCGGCGTGGACGAATTGGTTGACGCTTGATCGAGCGGTTGATTCAAGGCTTCCTTTTGGAGGCGTGATTGAGCCGGGGCGATCTGAGCGAGGCGGAGTGGCGGGTCTTGAAGGATCTGTTGCCGATCGAACCATCGA
>NZ_DASVTO010000030.1:0-2589 GCF_036387535.1 Sphingomonas sp. | reverse complement strand
GCCACCCACACGGTATCTTGATGGGTGGCCGTGAGGGGGAGCGCCGGCACCGCCTACGAAACTCGCTCTTTCGCGAGTTTTCAAACACGGCTCTGAGCCGTCGGGATTGGACGACGGACGAAGTTTGAGGGTGTTCAACTCTCCCGCGTAAACGGCTACAGCCGTGGATCAGGGGAGAGCGGACTTGGACCAGCATACGACACCGTCACCGGCGGACATTCGTCTCGTCATCACCGCCTCGTCGCTGGGGACGGTGTTCGAATGGTATGATTTCTTCATCTACGGCACGCTTGCCGCGTCCGGGATCATCGGCCGCACGTTCTTCCCTGCGGGCAACGAGATCGTCCAGACTCTCCTGGCGTGGGCGGGCTTTGCGGTCGGCTTCGGCTTTCGGCCGCTGGGTGCGGTGGTGTTCGGCTATCTGGGCGATCGGCTGGGGCGCAAATATACGTTCCTGGTGACGATCGCGCTGATGGGGATCGCGACGGCGGGTGTCGGGCTGATCCCGTCCGCGGCCACGATCGGGCTCGCCGCACCCGTGCTGGTGCTGCTGCTGCGCATCGCGCAGGGGCTGGCGCTCGGCGGCGAATATGGCGGCGCGGCGATCTACGTCGCGGAACATTCGCCGCGGGGCAAGAGCGGCTTCTACACCAGCTTCATCCAGGCCGGCGTCGTCGGCGGCTTCGTCCTCAGCCTCGCGGTCGTGCTCGCCACCAAAAGCGCGCTGAGCGCGGAGGCGTGGGGCGCATGGGGGTGGCGGCTGCCGTTCCTGTTCTCCATCGTGCTGCTCGCGATATCGCTGTGGATGCGCCTGAAGCTGTCGGAAAGCCCGGTGTTCGCCGCGATGCGTGCCGCCGGAGAGCGTGCCGTCAATCCGGTCGTGGAAAGCTTCACCTATCCGGGCAATCTGAAACGGATGGCAGTGGTGCTGTTCGGCATCGCCGCCGGGTTGACCGCGATCTGGTACACCGCGATGTTCACCGTGCTGTCGTTCCTGCAAGGGCCGATGCGCGTGGAGGAGACGACCGCGCAGTTGATCGTGGGGGCCAGCGCGCTGATGGGGCTGGTGTGGTTCGTCGCGTTTGGGTGGCTGTCCGATCGGGTCGGGCGCAAGCGGCCGATCGTGTGGGGCTATGCCGCCACGCTGGTGCTGCTGTTCCCGATCTTCTGGGGCCTTAGCGCCGCCGCCAACCCCGGCCTGGCCCGCGCTGCGCAATCCGCGCCGGTCGTCGTGTCCGGTCCGCATTGCGCCTACAGCCCGTTCGCCGCGAAACAGGGCGATGCGTGCGGCCAGATGCTGGATCATCTTTCGAAGAAGGGCATCGCTTACACCACGCGGCGCACGCCCGGCACCGTCCTGTCGGTCGCGGGCGAGCCGGTGCCCGATCACACGCCCGCGGGGATCGACGCCGCGCTGGCCAAAGCAGGGTACGACCTGACGCCGGTGGTGCCCTCGGCCGGCAACATCGCGGTGATCCTGCTGCTGATCCTGATGCTGGGCGCGCTGTCCGGCCTGACCTTCGGCCCGGTCGCGGCGCTATTGTCGGAGATGTTTCCGCCGGCGATCCGTTACAGCTCGCTGTCGATCCCCTATCACGTCGGCACGGGCTATTTCGGCGGGTTCCTGCCGTTCATCTCGCAATATATCGTGGCGCGTACCGGCGATCCGTTCGCGGGGCTGTGGTATGCCTGGACGGTGGTCGCGATGGCGCTGCTCGTCACGCTGTTCGGGCTGCGCGAGCCGGCGCGGAACATGGAATAGCGGGGCAGGGGCGGCTGGTCTTTCTCACCAGCGGCCCGACCGATCAGAACGTCATGCCGCCGCCCAGCGACAGCACGATCGCGCGTGCGTTCTGGACTTGGCCGTTGACCGCGGTCGGGGTCTGCGCCGCGGTGCCGGCATAGGCGCGGTCCGTTCGATCCGGCGAGCGGACCGACGAGGCCGCTGACGATCAGATCGCCTTTCGGCGTGTGACGGATCGATGGAGGAGAAAAGATCAGCGGACGCGCGTCCAGGTCTGGGTCTTGCACAGGGGCACGAACACGCAGCCGCGCACCTTGAGCTGGTCGGCGCCGACCGGCGTCACTTTCGCACTATAGGTCTTGCCGTCATCGGCATTGTAGATCGTGCCGCCGGACCAGCCGTTTCCGTCGCGGGTAAAGCCGCTGAGCATCTGCATGCCCTTGATCGCCCGATTGCGCAGCGCGGCATCCTTGTTGTTGATGTCGCGCATCTCCGGCTGGGTGCGCAGCGCATCGGATGTGATGACGCGCCCGCAGATCGACGCGCCGCAACGGGCGACCTCGACGATGGCGTTGCGCGTTTCGGTCTTCCAGCGGCCGATCGCCGCGTCCGCATTCTGGGGCGCGGCGCCTGCTGCCAGCACCAGCATTATCGATCCGATCATCATTTTTCTCCAAGTGGGACGGGGATAAAGCCGCTTGATCGTCGGGCCCGGCGGCTTGACCGCGCGTGACCGCAATCCCCGGCCGCGGCCACCGGGCCTTGCGGTGGCCGGCGATGGTCGCGTGCGTTCAGTTGCGCAGGGGCTTGCCCGTGGTCAGCATCTGCTTGATCCGCGCCTGGGT
>NZ_DASVTO010000029.1:0-5359 GCF_036387535.1 Sphingomonas sp. | reverse complement strand
ATCGAGCAGGTAGGTTGCGGTGGTCGGGTTGGCGGTGGTGGTCCCGTTATCGTCCAGGCCCGAATTGTTGAAGAAGCTGGACGCGCGCGAATAGGAGCCGTCGACGGTGAAGGTGACCGGTCCGACATCCTTCTGGACATTGCCACCAAGCGTGTAGAGCCGGTCGAGCCGGTTCTCATCCTGTTGCACGGTGCGCGTGCGGATGCCCGAAACCGTGCCGCCGACAATGGCATTGTTGACGACGGTCGGATTGGTCAGGCTGCTGCTGGTCTGCTGCAGATTTTCGATGCGGATGCCGCGGCGATAGACGTCGGACTTGAACCGCGAATAATAGCCGTCGACCAGGACACGGAACGTGTCGGTCGGCTCATACTGGATGCTGCCCAGTACGCCGTCGCGGGTTTCGTTGCCGCCGGCCTGCACCGCTTCGAAGCCATAGCCGATCGCGTCGGCCACGCCGTTCCTGTCCAGATCGCGGGCGGCCGGGCTGCCGTTCGCGCCGGTCGCGGTATAGTCATAGCCGACGAAGCGGGTGGCGACGTTCGCCTGGCGCAGCCGCGCATAGCCGATGGCGAGGCCGAGCGTATCGTCCAAGAGCTTGGTCTGGAACGAGGCGCTGGCGCGATAGCCGAAGCGGTCGGCATCCGGATTCTGTTCCGCGCGATCGTTGAAGACCCCGCGGACATTGACGCTGACCAGCGTCGTGCCGGGAATGCTGAGCGGGCGGGCGGTGCTGAGTTCGACCTTGCCGGCGACGCCGCCTTCGATCTGCGACGCCTTCGGCGATTTGTAGACCGCCGCCTGGTTGACGAGTTCGGACGGATATTGATCGAATTCGATCACGCGGTTGCCGGAGGTCGCGACCTGTTCCCGGCCGTTGAGCGTGGCGGATACGAGATCCTGGCTGAGGCCGCGGATGTTGATGGCCGATGCCTGGCCGCCGGTGCGTTGCGAGGTGACGCCGGGCAGACGGGCCAGCGATTCCGCGATCGAGACGTCGGGCAGGCGGCCGATATCCTCCGCCGAGACGATCTCCGCGACGACATCGAGGTTGCGCTTCACCTGGATCGCGTTGCGCAGGCTGGAGCGGAAGCCGGTGACGATGACTTCCGAGCCTTCGTCCACAGCAGGGGTGGCGGCATCGCCCGCGGCGTCCTGCGCCTGGGCGGTGCCGGCGAGCAGCAGCGCGGCGGCAAGCGCGCCGGCGCTGGCGTGGAGCGCGAACGCGGTGCGGCGGGCGGATGGCGATCGGACGGGCAGGCGCATTTCAATTCCCCTCTGTTTCGTCCCGCGCTTCTTCGAGCGTGTCGGGACATGACGATGTGGCCGCAATGGATTTCGCGACCGCCAAAGCCAAGCAAAGCGCATACGTATTCAGCGGGCAGAGCGGCGCGTGTGCCGCCATGGACACAGCCGGCGCAGCGATGGGCGTTGACGTGCCGCGGGGAATAGGGTGTCCTCCCGGTGCCGCGTCAGACGGTGGGGAGGAGGGCCGGACATCATGCAGCGCAAGCCGACCTCCTTCGATATCGCGCAACTGGCCGGCGTGTCGCAGCCGACGGTGTCTCGCGCGCTGCGCGGCAGCCCGACGGTCAGCATGGCGACCCGCAAGCGGATCGAGGCGATCGCGCACCAGCTGCATTACACGGTGGACCGCGCGGCATCGAACCTGCGCAGCGGGCAGACCCGCACGCTGGCGCTGCTGCTGTTCCGTGATCCGTCGCCCGACGACACGGTGGTCAACCCGTTCTTCCTGGGCATGTTGGGATCGATCATGTCGGCGTGCGCGGCGGAGGGATATGACCTGCTGATATCGTTCCAGCAGATGTCGAGCGACTGGCATGTCGATTATGAGGATAGCCACCGCGCGGACGGCGTGATCCTGCTGGGCTATGGCGATTATGCCGCCTATCGCGCGCGGCTGGATCAGCTGGTGGCGCAGGGAACGCATTTCGTGCGCTGGGGATCGGTACGCGCGGGGCAGCCCGGGCTGACCGTGGGGTGCGACAATGTGGCCGGCGGGCATGCCGCGACCCGTCACCTGATCGCGCACGGGCGGACGCGGATCGCGTTCCTGGGCGATGCGACGCATCATTATCCCGAGTTCCAGGACCGGCATCGCGGCTATGCCGAAGCGCTGTCGGACGCCGGGCTGACCGTCGATCCGCGGTTGCAGGTCGATGCGATTTCGACCGAGGAGGACGGCACCCGGGCCGCACGGCAATTGCTGGCCCGCGGGGTGGCATTCGACGCGATCGTGGCCGCCAGCGACATGATCGCGCTGGCCGCGATGCGCGTACTGGCCGAAGCGGGGCTGACCGTGCCGGACGCGATCGCGCTGGTAGGGTTCGACGATATTCCGGCGGCGGGCCTGGCTAATCCGCCGCTGACGACGGTGGCGCAGGACGTCGGCGTGGCCGGGCGCCGGCTGGTCGACATGCTGCTGGCGCGGGTACGGGGCGAACCGGTCGACAGCCGGGTCCTGCCCACGCACCTGGTCGTCCGGCGATCATCCGGCACTCCGCAGCCCTAGCAAGGACCATCGATGGACAAACCCAGACAGGGCTTTCGCAGCCTGTGGAACATCTCGTTCGGCTTCTTCGGGATCCAGATCGGGTTCGCGTTGCAGAACGCGAATGTCAGCCGGATCTTCCAGTCCCTGGGCACGTCGATCGACGACCTGCCGTTGCTGTGGATCGCGGCGCCGCTGACCGGCCTGATCGTTCAGCCGGTGATCGGCCATTATAGCGACCGGACATGGGGACCGCTGGGGCGGCGGCGGCCCTATTTCCTGGCGGGGGCGGTGCTGGCGACGCTGGCGCTGATCGCGATGCCGAACGCCCCGATCCTCTGGGTTGCGGCGGTACTGCTGTGGTTGCTGGACGGATCGTTGAACGTCGCGATGGAACCGTTCCGCGCGTTCGTCGGCGACATGCTGAACCGGTCGCAGCGGACCGCGGGCTATGCGTTCCAAACCGCGTTCATCGGCGCGGGGGCGGTGGTCGGCAGCCTGGCGCCGCTGATCCTGACGGATGGCTTCGGCGTGGAGAATGTGGCTGCGGCGGGCATGATCCCGGCGTCGGTCCGCTATGGTTTCTATATCGGCGGCGCGGCGTTGCTGATCGCGGTGCTGTGGACGGTTGCGACCACGCGGGAATATCCCCCGGCCGAACTGGCGGCGTTCGACGCGGACGGCGTGGAGGCCGCGCCCGTGCGGCGCGCGGTGACGGCCGGCGGACGGCAGGCGCCGTTGTGGATCGCGGCGGGCGCGATCGTGGTGGCGGGTGTGGCGCGGTTCGGGCTGGATCGTCCGGTCTATCTGCTCGGGTTCGGGCTGATCGGGTTCGGTGTGGCGCACCTCGCCAGTGCCGCGATGGTGGCGCGAGGCCGGACCGACAGCGTCCTGCCGCAGATCATCGCGGACCTGGCCGACATGCCGGCGACGATGCGCAAGCTGGCGCTGGTACAATTCTGCACCTGGTCCGCGCTGTTCATCATGTGGATCTACACCACGCCGATCGTGACGCAGCGTGTATTCGGCGCGACCGATACCAGCGGCGCGGCCTATAATGACGGCGCCAACTGGGTCGGCGTGCTGTTTGCCGTCTATAACGGCGTGGCGACGCTGTGGGCGTTCGTGTTGCCGCGGCTGGCGGCACGGATCGGGCGGCGCGACACCCATATCCTGGGGCTGGTTGCGGGGGCGGCGGGATTTGCGGCGTTCCTGCTGGTGCGTGATGCGTATCTGCTGTTGGGCGCGATGGTGCTGATCGGGATCGCGTGGTCGTCGATCCTGACGATGCCCTATGCCATGCTGTCGGGCGCGCTGCCGCCGGCCAAGCTGGGCGTGTATATGGGATTGTTCAATATCTTCATCGTGTTGCCGCAGCTGATCGTATCGGCGGCGATGGGGCAGGTGGCGCGGGCCTTCTTTCCCGGCGATCCGGTGTGGGCGATGGCGATTGCGGCGGCGGTGATGCTGCTGGCGGCGGGCATGATGATGCGGTTGCCGCGCGCGGCGTAGCGCGGGCCGCCGACCGCAACCGTGTGCGCCCGGATGCGCGGGCGCACACGGCCGGCGATCAGGCGACCGGCGCGCCGTGATCGATGCGGTTGGCGGTGAGATCGTCGACCACGGCGGGATCGGCCAGGGTGGAGACGTCGCCCAGTGAACCGATGTCGCCCTCCGCGATCTTGCGCAGGATGCGGCGCATGATCTTGCCGGACCGGGTCTTGGGCAGAGCGGGCGCGAACTGGATCGCGTCCGGCGTGGCGATCGGCCCGATTTCCTGGCGGACCCAGGCGATCAGTGTCCTGCGCAGTGCATCGTCGCCGGCAACCCCCTGGTTCAGCGTGACATAGGCGTAGATGCCCTGGCCCTTCAGATCATGCGGGAAACCGACGACCGCGGCTTCCGCGACCTGGGGATGCAGGACGAGCGCGGATTCGATCTCCGCCGTGCCCATGCGGTGGCCGGAGACGTTGATGACGTCATCGACGCGCCCGGTGATCCAGTAATAGCCGTCGGCATCGCGGCGGCAGCCGTCGCCGGTGAAATATTTGCCGGGATAGGTCGTGAAATAGGTCTGGAAGAAGCGGTCATGGTCGCCCCAGAGCGTGCGCGCCTGACCCGGCCAGCTATCGGCGATGACCAGATTGCCCTCCGCCGCGCCGTCGAGCACGCCGCCATCGGCGTCGACCAGTTGCGGCAGCACGCCGAACAGCGGCTTCGTCGCCGAACCGGGTTTGAGCGCGGTGGCGCCGGGCAGCGGCGCGATCATGGCGCCGCCGGTTTCGGTCTGCCACCAGGTGTCCATGATCGGGCAGCGCCCACCGCCGACGACGCGGTGATACCAGTTCCACGCTTCCGGATTGATCGGTTCGCCGACGGTCCCGAGCAGGCGCAGCGAGCTGCGGTCGGTCCGGTGGACCCAGTCGTCGCCTTCGCGCATCAGCGCGCGCAGCGCGGTGGGGGCGGCATAGAAGATGCTCACCTGGTGCCGGTCCACCACCTGCCAGAAGCGGCTGAAATCGGGATAGTTGGGGACGCCTTCGAACATCAGCGTAGTGGCGCCGTTGGCGAGCGCACCATAGACGACATAGGTGTGGCCGGTGACCCAGCCGACATCGGCCGCGCACCAATAGACGTCGCCAGGGCGGTAATCGAAGACATAGTGGTGCGTCATCGACGCCCAGACGAGATAGCCGCCCGAACTGTGCAGCACGCCCTTGGGCTTTCCGGTTGAGCCCGAGGTGTAGAGGATGAAGAGCGGGTCTTCCGCGCTCATCACTTCCGGCTCGCACTCTGTCGCGAGCGTGTCGCGAATAGCGGAGTAGCTGATGTCGCGGCCGCCCTTCA
>NZ_DASVTO010000028.1:0-12301 GCF_036387535.1 Sphingomonas sp. | reverse complement strand
CGCCGACGTGATGCTGGCGGGTGGTGCCGAGGGCGCGATCTGCCCGCTTGGCATTGCCGGGTTCGCGCAGGCCAAGGCGCTGTCGACCCATTTCAACGATACCCCCGAAAAGGGATCGCGCCCGTATGACAAGGACCGCGACGGGTTCGTGATGGGCGAGGGCGCGGGCGTCGTGGTGCTGGAGGAATATGAGCATGCCAAGGCGCGCGGGGCGAAGATCTATGCCGAGGTGATCGGTTACGGCCTGTCGGGCGACGCCTATCATGTCACCGCGCCGCACCCGGAAGGATCGGGCGCATATCGCGCGATGGAGATGGCGTTGAAGAAGGCGGGGCTGGCGCCCGCCGATATCGATTACATCAACGCGCACGGCACATCGACGCCGATGGGTGACGAACTGGAGCTGGGCGCGGTCCGGCGATTGTTCGGCGATGCGATCGACAATGTATCGATGTCGTCGACCAAATCGGCGATCGGGCATCTGCTGGGCGGCGCCGGCGCGGTAGAGGCGATCTTCTGCATCCTGGCCATGCGCGACCAGATCGTGCCGCCGACGTTGAACCTGGATAATCCGTCGGACGGGGTGATGGGCGTCGACCTGGTGCCGCATGTCGCGAAAAAGCGCGCAGTGCGGGCGGTGCTGAACAATTCGTTCGGCTTTGGCGGCACCAACGCGTCGCTGGTGATGGTTCCGGTCCGGGATTGATCGCGGGCGGACCGGCCGAGCGGGGAATGATGGTGGCACGGAAGCGCAAGAAGCCCCCGGTCGGCAGGTGGATCCTGATGCTGGTCATCGTGGCGGGTCTGGCGGTGGTCGGCGGCTGGCTATGGACCACGCGCAGCTGGCACGCCGCCGGCCCGCTGACCCGGGCGACCGACGTGACCATAGCGGAGGGCGCGACGCTGGCCGCGGCCGCCCGCGCGCTGGAAAAGGCGGGTGCGATCGATTCGACCACCGCATTCCTGCGCAAGGTCCGCATGTTCGGAACCGATGCGCCGATCCGCGCGGGTGAATATGAGATCGCGGCGGGGGCGAGCCCGGCCGACATCCTGGGCCTGCTGCAATCGGGCAGGACGCTGCAGCGGCTGGTGACCATTCCGGAGGGAATGCCGTCCGTGCTGGTGCGCGACCGGCTGATGGCGAAACCGTTGCTGACCGGTGACGTGCCGGTGCCGGCGGAAGGATCCGTGCTGCCTGACAGCTACAGCTTCGAACGTGGTGAAACACGGGCGGCGGTACTGAAACGGATGCAGGATGCGATGACACGGACGGTGGATACGCTGTGGCGGACGCGGAAGCCCGGAACGGTGGTCGCGTCGAAGGCGGACGCCGTGACGCTGGCGTCGATCGTGGAGAAGGAAACTGCGCTGGCGGCCGAGCGGCCGATGGTGGCAGCGGTCTATTCCAACCGGCTGCGGACCGGCATGCGGTTGCAGGCCGACCCCACCGTCATCTATCCGATCACGCGCGGTCGGTCGCTGGGTCGGCGGATCCGGCGGTCCGAGCTGAATGCGGTCAACGCCTACAACACCTATGCCATGGCCGGGCTGCCGGCGGGTCCGATCGCCAATCCGGGACGTGGCGCGATCGCGGCGGTGCTGGATCCCGCAAAAAGCGACGCGCTCTATTTCGTGGCGAGCGGCGCGGGGGGGCATGTCTTTGCCCGGACGCTGGCCGAACATAATGCGAATGTGCAGCGTTACTATGCGCTGCGACGCGCGCGGGGCGAGATGTAGCTCATAACCGCAGCCCTTCGGTTTCCGGAAGGCCGCACGCCAAGTTCATGTTCTGCACCGCGGCACCGCCCGCACCCTTGCCGAGATTGTCGAGCGCGGCGACGAGGCGGAGCTGGCCGGCGGCCTCATCGGCATAGACGAAGATTTCGAGCCGGTCGGTCCCGGCCGTTCGTTCGATGTCGAGGACGGACGGCAGATCGGTCGCGACCGAGACCAGCGCCGATGCGGCATAGGCGCCGCGCAACAGATCGCGAACCTGCGCCGCGGTGGTACCGGGGGCGAGATCGTGGAGTGCCAGCGGCACCTCCACCAGCATGCCGCGGTAGCTGCGCGCGACGGCGGGCAGGAAGATCGGGGGGTGGGCGAGCCCGCCCTGGACCTGCATTTCCCGCACATGCTTGTGCCCGAGATGAAGGCCGTAACTGCGGTGGCCGGTGCTGGTCGCCCCATCGGCGGCCGGATCCTCGAACGCTGCGATCATCGCCTTGCCGCCCCCCGAATAGCCGGAGGTCGCCGCGACCGCGAGCATGCGATCGGCGGGCAGCAGGCCGGCGCGGACCAGCGGGCGGACCAGCGCCAGGAACCCGGTCGGATAGCAACCGGGATTGCTGATCCGCGTCGCGGTGGCGAGGGCGGCGGCACGGTCGGGCTCCAGCTCGGCGAACCCATAGGCCCAGCCATCGGCCGTGCGGTGCGCCGTGGACGCGTCGACGATCCGGACGGCCGGATTCTCGACCATCGCGACAGCGTCGCGGGCCGCATCGTCGGGCAGGCACAGGATCACGGCGTCGGCACCGTTCAGCGCATCGGCCCGCGCGACGGCATCCTTGCGCAACGCATCGGGAATGGTGACCAGTGTCACGTCATGCCGATCCGCCAGCCGGTCGCGGATTTCCAGACCGGTGGTGCCGACCGCGCCGTCAATGAACACCTTCGTCGTCATGGCAATCTCCGCCGCGCCAGGATGGGTGTCTCGTGCGTGGTCGCGATCCGGGCGACGACGTCGGCCAGCGGATCGATGGTGACCGCCATCCAGTACGCGTTGGCGTGCACCAGCCGTTCCGCATCGACCATCAACCCGACATGACCCGGAAAGAAGACGAGATCCCCGCGAGTTGCCGGCGTATCGTCGGCCAGCGCCGTGCCGACCGCTGCGCGTTGCTGGTCGCTGTCACGCGGGACCGACCGGCCGCAGCGGGCGAGCGCAAGCTGCACCAGCCCCGAACAGTCGATGCCGCCTGCACCACGCCCGCCCCACAAATAGGGCATGCCGACCAGCGCGCAGGCGACCGTGACGGGATCGTCGGCATGGTCATCCACCGCGGTGCAATGACGGTGATGCACGTAGCCGCCGGCGTCGAGCGCAAGGAACTCGCCCGCGATCCGGCCTGCGATCCGACTGCCGACCGGAAACGTGCCCGCAAGCGGCGCCTTGATGTCGGGCGCGGTGAAAATCAGCGCCGTCGCAGCGGTGACGAGGTGGGTGGCATCCACGCCGGGCGGAGCCAGCGCGGCGGAGCGGACATAGCCGACATAGCCATCGGCCGCGCAATAGCCCCAGCTCCAGTCGCCGCCGATGTCGAGGACACAGAAGCTCTCGCCCGGCAGGAGTTGCGATACCGCCGGCGCATCATGCAGGGCCGCCGCACGGACCATCGTGGCGGCGCCGCGACAGTGCAGCGGCTGGGCACGCGCATAATGCGGCGCGAACAGCCGATCCGCCAAGGCGATGTCGGCGATATCGCGGCGCACGGCCGTGACGCGCGGGTCATGGACGACGGAGGGCCCGGTCAGGCGGAACCGGTCAACCGACCGCGACGGCGCGCTGACGACGTTCGGTGACGGGTTGTTCGGTGATGAGGTTGCCGAAACCTTCAAGAAAATCATTCCCCACAGCCGTGCGTGCCACGAACACGTTCCGCCTGTCGGCTTCGTCCCGTTCGCGGCGGAGATAGCCGAGCGTGCCCAGCGTATTCAAGGCGCGCGTGACGACCGGTTTGGAAACGCCCAGCATCTGGGCAAGGCCACGGACCGTATGCGGGCCGGGCGTAAGATAAACGGCCAGAAGCAGGGCCATCTGCCGGTTGGTCAGATCGGGTTTCCCCGACCGGACATAGCCGACCAACGTATGCATCCAGGAACAAAGCGACGAAATCGGCACTGCACGGCACCTTTTTCCATGATGAACGGGCACAATGGCCGTGTTCCATGAAAACACCCGGGGCCGCGGATCGTTTCATCGGCGATCAGACTATGTTCCCGCTCTGTCCGATGGCGTGGCCCCATACCGCCCCGAAAGATAGGCCCAGGCCGCGCGCAGGCCGAGCGCATCGCCCCCCTTGGGCCGGCCTGGCTTGGCCGACGGGCGCCACGCGAACGTATCGAAATGCGCCCATGGCAGCGATCCAGGCACGAAGCGGTCGAGGAACAGTGCGGCCGTGATCGCACCGGCGAGACCGCCTTCGCCCGCATTGTTGATGTCCGCGATGCCGGATTTCAGCATGTCGAGATAGGGCGCCCACAACGGCATCCGCCACAGCGGGTCCGACGTGGCGGTTCCCGCCGCCAGCAGACCATCGGCAAGCGCATCGTCGTTCGAAAACAGGGCGGGAAGGTCCGGCCCCAGCGCCACCCGCGCCGCGCCGGTCAGCGTGGCGAAATCGATCAGCAGTTCGGGGGCTTCCTCCGCCGCGCGGGTCAGCGCGTCGGCGAGCACCAGCCGCCCCTCGGCATCGGTATTCCCGATCTCGACCGTCAGCCCATTGCGGCTGGTGAGGATGTCGCCGGGTCGGAAGGCGTCGCCGGCGATCGCGTTTTCGACCGCGGGGATCAGCAGGTGGAGCCGGACCGGCAGGCGCGCGCCCATGATGAGCGTCGCCAGTGCCAGGGCATGGGCCGCGCCGCCCATGTCCTTCTTCATCAGCAGCATGCCGGTGCCACCCTTGATGTTGAGGCCGCCGGAGTCGAACACCACGCCCTTGCCGATGATCGCGATGCGCGGATGCGCCGGATCGCCCCACAGCAGTTCGATCATGCGCGGCGCGCGCGGGGTGGCGGCGGCGCGCCCGACGGCGGCGACCATCGGAAAATGACGTTCCAGATCGGCGCCCTGCGTGATGGTGACCGATGCCTGGAACAGTCCCGCCTGCTGATCGACCGCGGCGGCGAGTTCGGCGGGCCCCAGGTCCGAGGCTGGCGTGTCGACGAGATCGCGCACCAGTGCGACCGCGGTCGCAAGCGCCACCGCCGCATCGATCCGCGCCGGATCCGGCGTCAGCAGGATACGTCGCGGCAGCGGATCGGGATCGGAACGATAGCGATCGAAGCGATGCTGCGCCAACAGCCAGCCCAAGGTGGCGGCGCCCGGCGATCCGGTCGCCAGGCGATAGCTTCCCGATGGCAGCCGCGCCGCCAGCGCCGCCAGTGCAAAGGGATCGTTCGCATCGCCGATCCTGGCGACGACCGACCATTCGTCCGGCTTCAGCCCCGGCAGCACGGCCATTTCGCCGGGCCTGCCCTGGAACAGTGCGGCACCGGCGGCGGCGCGCGCCCGTTCCGGTTGCGTGACCAGCCAGTCGTCCAGCCCATCGGCCGAGAGCAGCTGGATGGCATGCGCGGGCTGGCCGCGATCGGGGAGGAGCAGGCTGGCGAAATCGGTCATTGGCAACCATAGGCAGGGACGGCGGCGATCGCCAAGCCCGACGCCCATATCCGGCGGTCCGGCCCAGGTGGTCAGGCTCAGGCGGCCAAGCGCGAGACGAAATCGCCGGTGGTGGTCGACAGACGGGTAAGATGCGCGCCCATCGATTTGAAACCGCTTGCCAGATGATCGATTTCGTCCGCGACGGTTTCGGTTTCCGCCCGGATGGTGGCGATGGTGGCCGACATCGAATCCGCGGCGAGCGCGGTTTCGTCCACCGCGGCGGTGATCATCGTGACGGTACGCGCCTGGGTTTCCATGGCTGCGCGGATGCGCTGGGCAGAGCATTGAACCTCGCCGACCGTGTCGCGGATCGATCCATTGGCATCGACGGTCTGCCGCGTGGCCGACTGGATCGCGGCGATCTTGGCGGCGATGTCGTCGGTCGCGCGCGCCGTCTGCGCCGCGAGGTTCTTGACCTCCGACGCCACGACCGCGAAACCGCGCCCGCTGTCGCCGGCCCGCGCGGCTTCGATCGTCGCGTTGAGCGCGAGCAGGTTGGTCTGGCCCGCAATATCGCGGATGAGCCCGAGGATCGATTCGATTGCCTGTGCGTGGCTGCTCAGCGCTTCCGACACCGACACGGCGGTGGCGGACTGTTCCGCGGCGCGGGTGGCGACCAGGGCGGCCGTCTCGACTTCGCCGCGTGCCTCCTCGATCGCGCGGATCAGGCCGGCCGCCGTCATGGCGGCATCGCGCATGGCGACCGCGGATTGTTCCGCCGCGGCCGCGACTTCGGATGCCTTGCCCAGCATGCCGCGCGTCACGCCCGACGCGCCGCCGGTCTGTTGCGACAGTTCGACCGAATGGCGTAGCGCCCCGTCCAGGATCGATCCGACCGTGTCGCGGAATGTGCCGCCGTCGGCCACGCGGATACGCGCCGCCTCACGTCGCCGGATCTCGCCGATCTGATCGGTGATGATGTCCAGTTCGATGCAGATCAACTTGAAGATGATGCTTCCGACGCGGCGCATTTCCACCGGATCGGGAATGTTCGCCATGATGGCGTCCGCCAGCATGCTGCCATAGCGTTGCATCGACCGGATCCGGAGCGGCACCGGGATGCCGGCCGTATAGGTTTCCGATCCGCCAGCCGCGACCGACGCGATCCATTGCGCATCGATCGGCCGTATGTATCGGCTGGTAATTTCGCGTTCCATCCGCTCCAGCACGACGTGCTCGGCATCGAATGTGACATTGTCCATCTTGTGAAGGGATTCCAGCGATCTCTGCCACGACTGGCGCGTGACGGCGAGGATCGCCGGCGAATGCTGTTCCCAGATCTGGCGCAGGCTGGCGTGAAATTCCCCCCGTGGATCATAGGTCATGATCCGTTCGGCAATCGCCGCCTCGTCCATCAGCAATTCTGCCGACCCTTCGGTCAGAACGAAGCGCCCCGTCACCATCTGCGTATCTTTCCATGCCAATCGCCGGGACCGGTGATAGCGGCCAATGGTAAACGCCGGGTAAGGACGATTTGTCCATGTGCGTCGGGCCGCCGACATGCTTGCAAGACCGCCATGTTCCGGTAAAGGACGCGCATCAATCAGGAAGGCGGACTATGGCGCGCAATCCGGGGCGGCCCCTCTCCCCCCATCTCACCATCTGGAAATGGGGCCCGCATATGCTGGTCTCGATCCTGCACCGCGCAACGGGCGTGGCGATGGCGACGGGTGGCGTGATGTTGCTGGTCTGGTGGCTGGCGGCCGTTGCGACGGGTCCGGAATCCTATGCGACCTTTTCCCGGTGGATGATCGATGCCGAGGGCGCGGGCGGTCTGCCGGAACTGACGACGGTGCTCGCGAAGATCGCGGCGATCGCGATCACCTGGGCGTTCTTCCAGCATATGTCGACGGGTGTCCGCCATCTCGTGCTGGATATCGGCGCGGGCTATGAGCTGAAGACCAACAAGATGTATGCGCAACTGACGATGGTCGTTTCCACCTTCCTCACGATTGCCCTGTGGGGCTGGGCGTTGACGCGATGAACAAGAAGGCGGCGCACTGATGGGTACCGGAACCAATATCGGGCGGGTCCGCGGACTGGGTTCCGCGCATCATGGGGCGATGCACTGGTGGCGCCAGCGGCTGACCGCGGGCAGCAACATCGTGACCGTGATCTGGTTCGTGGTGTCGCTGTTCCGGCTGCCGGCGCTGGACCATGCTTCGGTCGTGACCTGGCTGCACGCGCCGTTCAACGCGGTCATGATGATCCTGCTGGTGGCGTCGGTCTTCTACCATTTCCGCCTGGGCCTGCAGATCGTCATCGAAGATTATCAGCATGAGGGATCGCGCTTCGTCGCCATCGTCCTCCTGAACTTCTACACTATCGCGCTTGCCGCGATCGCCATCTTCTCGATCCTCAAGATCGCTTTCGGAGCCGCCTAATGGCCGAGGCCTACAAGATCATCGATCATGTCTATGACGCCGTCGTGGTGGGGGCCGGGGGTTCCGGGCTGCGCGCGACGATGGGGATCGCTGAATCGGGGCTTAAAACGGCCTGCATCACCAAGGTGTTTCCGACGCGCAGCCACACCGTGGCGGCGCAGGGCGGCATCGCCGCGTCGCTGGGCAATATGGGCCCTGATCACTGGACCTGGCACATGTACGATACCGTGAAGGGATCGGACTGGCTGGGCGACCAGGATGCCATCGAATATCTGTGCCGCGAAGCGCCGGCGGCGGTGTACGAGCTGGAACATGCCGGCGTGCCATTCAGCCGGACCACCGAAGGCAAGATCTATCAGCGCCCGTTTGGCGGGATGATGCAGAATATGGGCGAAGGCCCGCCTGCCCAGCGCACCTGTGCTGCCGCGGACCGCACCGGCCATGCCATGCTGCATTCGCTGTATCAGCAGAGCCTGAAATATGACGCCGATTTCTACATCGAATATTTCGCGCTCGACCTGATCATGGAAGGCGGCGAATGCCGCGGCGTGATCGCGATGTGCATGGAAGACGGCACGATCCACCGGTTCCGCAGCCATGCGGTCGTGCTGGCGACCGGTGGCTATGGTCGCTGCTATTTCTCGGCGACGTCGGCCCACACCTGCACCGGCGACGGCGGCGGCATGGTTCTCCGGGCCGGACTGCCGCTGCAGGACATGGAGTTCGTGCAGTTCCATCCGACCGGCATCTACGGCGCCGGCGTGCTGATCACCGAAGGCGCGCGCGGCGAGGGTGGCTATCTCACCAATTCCGAAGGCGAGCGCTTCATGGAACGCTATGCCCCGTCCGCGAAGGATCTGGCGTCGCGCGATGTCGTATCACGGTCGATGGCGATGGAAATCCGGGAAGGCCGCGGCGTCGGCAAGGACAAGGATCATATCTTCCTGCACCTGGATCATATCGATCCTGCGGTGCTGGCGGAGCGGCTGCCCGGCATCAGCGAGACCGGCAAGGTGTTTGCCGGCGTCGATCTGACGCGTCAGCCGCTGCCGGTGACACCGACCGTGCATTACAACATGGGCGGGATTCCCTGCAATTATCACGGTGAAGTCGTGACGTTGCGGGACGGGAACCCGGATGCCGTGGTCCCCGGCCTGTTCGCCGTGGGCGAGGCCGCATGCGTGTCGGTGCATGGTGCCAATCGGCTGGGATCCAATTCGCTGATCGATCTGGTCGTGTTCGGGCGGGCGACTGGGCATCGGATCAACGAGATCCTGAAGCCCGGCACGCCGCATCAGCCCGCGTCGAAGACGATGGATGATTTCGCGCTGGCGCGCCTGGACAAGTTCCGGAACGCCAAGGGCGGATCGCCGACGGCGTCGATCCGGCTGGAAATGCAGAAGACGATGCAGGCCCATGCCGCGGTATTCCGGGACACCAAGCTGCTGCGCGAAGGCATGGAGAAGATCGACACCATCCATGCGCGCCTGCAGGATGTCGGGATCGTGGATCGTTCGCTCGTCTGGAACACCGACCTGATCGAGACGCTGGAACTCGACAACATGCTGCCGCAGGCGGTGGTGACGGTCCATAGCGCTGCTAATCGTCACGAAAGCCGCGGTGCGCACATGCATGAGGATTATCCGGAGCGTCATGACGACGAGTGGATGAAGCACACGATCAGCTGGTTCGACCAGGGTCGGGTGACGCTCGATTACCGGCCGGTGCATGATTACACGCTGACCGACGACATCGCTTATATCAAGCCGAAGGCGCGCGTTTACTGATCCCTGGGCGGATGGAGACGACGCGATGGCCGAAGGCTTCGAACGCCACCGCCAGCCCTGGACGCAGGACGAGATCCAGAAGCTGCACAGGCTGGCGGCCAAGGGCATGGCGCTGAAGGCGATTGCCAAGGCGCTGACGCGGAGCGAGGAGTCGACCAAGGACCGTGCCAAGGCGGACGGTCTGAAGATTGCGAAGCTGCGATAGGGTTAACGCCGGCGTTCCAGCCGGGGCTGGTTATCGTGGGCTCGGTTCTGTCAGGTAGGGACAGCGTGAGAGCCGGCTCGGGCCCCGCTTCTGCGGTGGCCGTTATCCCTCGCCGATGGGAGTTACCGAACTTTACAGCTTACGCCCTTTTCCGGCGCGGTGGTTGCGGCGTTCAGGCGGGTGAGCGTGGCTTGTTGCAGGCCGTGCGTCCACCATTCCCAACCGGGGCCGATGTAGCGGGCGCCCTTGCTGGCAGGGGCGCTGCGCATCGCGATGGTTTCGGCGCCGATGTGGAGCGCGAGCGTATCGGGATCCAGGAACACTGCGCGCACTTGGCGACCGTCCGCACAGAGTAAGCGCGCGCCCTGGCCAGCGTCGGACGCGGCCGTGGGAGTGACGCCGTCGACCATGTTGCTGGCGGTGGTGACGCCGTCGCCCCCGCAGCCGGCGAGCAGGAGCGCGAGCAGGAAGATCGGCGGCAGGGCGGGTTTCATCGGAAAGGCGGTTCGTTGAAGGCGCGCAGCTTGCGGCTGTGCAGCTGATCGCCGGCCGCCCGCAATTCGTCCATGGTCGCGATGCCGATCCGCAGATGTTCGGAAATCGCACGTTCGTAGAAGCGATTGGCCTGACCCGGGAGCTTGATCTCGCCGTGGATCGGCTTGTCCGACACACAGAGCAACGTCCCATACGGCACGCGGAACCGGTAGCCCTGCGCCGCCAGCGTGGCCGATTCCATATCGATCGCAACCGCGCGGCTTTGATTGAAGCGCAGTGCGGAGCGGGTGTAGCGCAGTTCCCAGTTGCGATCGTCGGTGGTGACGACAGTGCCGGTCCGCAGCCGGGCCTTCAACTGCTCCCGGGTTTCGCCGGACACGATCTCGGCCCCGCGGACCAGGGCCTGCTGGACCTCCGCGATCGGCGGGATCGGGATTTCGGGGGGCAGTACATCGTCCATGACATGGTCGTCGCGCAGATAGGCATGGGCCAGCACATAATCGCCGATCCGCTGGCTGGGGCGCAGCCCGCCACAATGCCCGATCATCAGCCAGGCCTCCGGCCGCATCACGGCGAGATGATCGGTAATCGTCTTGGCGTTCGACGGCCCGACGCCGATGTTGACCAGCGTGATACCGGAACGGTCCGGACCAACCAGATGATAGGCGGGCATCTGATGCTTGCGCCACGCACTGTCGTTGATCGCCAGTTCTGGATCGGCATTTTCGGCAGTCAGTTCGAGGCCGCCCGCGCAGCTGAGCGTGTGCCACGGCCCGCCGCCGGTGACCTGTGCGCAACCCCAGCGAACGAATTCATCGACATAGCGGTGATAGTTGGTGAACAGGATGTAATTCTGAACATGCTGCGTCGGCGTGCCGGTATAATGGCGCAGCCGTGCCAGGCTGAAATCGGTGCGCTGCGCATCGAACAGGGCGAGCGGGTGGGCGGCACCCTCGCCCCCTTCCCACAGGCCGTCCGCGATCTCATCGCCGATATGGGCGAGTTCGTTGGCGGGGAAGATCCGGGCCAGCTCGGTTGCGGCGGCGCTGGAGAGGTCGACATCATGACCGGCATCCAGGACATAGGGGTAAGGGATCTCCTGGCTGCCGCGCGTAGCGATGACATCGGCCCCGTAATCGTCGACCAGCAGGTCGATCTGCCGCGCAAGATATTCGCGGAACAGCGCGGGCTGGGTGATGTTGACGGCGTAATCGCCGGGACGCGTCAGCCGGCCATAGGCGCGGGTCGCATGTGCGCGCGGCGTGGCGCCGTCATAATGCAGTCGCAGTTCGGGATAGCAGAAAGCGCCGGCGGTCCGCGCAGCGTCGTCAGGCCGTTCGCCATGATCAATATAGCGACCAAGCGCGTGCCGCAGCGCGGCGACGGAGGAGCGGTAGATCTGATCGAGTTCATCGACCAGGGCGTAGCTGCGTGTGGAGGCCATCGTCATTCCTAGAGCGCCGGCGACGTGCGTTCAATGGTGCCGTTCGCCCGCCCATCGAGGCGCGGACGAACGGTCCCTGCCTGCTAGAGCTGCGCCAGCAGATGTTCGGCGGAGCTGACATGATAGTCGCCCGGTGCCTCGACATTCAGTTGCGTGACCACGCCGTCGTCGACCAGCATCGAGAAGCGCTGGCCCCGCGTGCCCATGCCGAACCCGGCACCATCCATGGTCAGGCCGAGCGCCGTCACGAAATCGGCATTGCCATCGGCCAGCATGGTGATGCCGTCCGCTCCGCCGTCCTTCGCCCACGCGCCCATCACGAAAGCATCGTTGACCGCGGTTCCGACGATCTCGTCGACGCCCTTCGCCTTCAAAGCGCCGGCCTGTTCGACGAAGCTGGGCAGATGGCGTGCGGAACAGGTGGGCGTGAACGCGCCCGGAACGGAGAACAGCGCGACCTTGCGGCCCTTGAACCAGGTGGCGGCATCAATCTTCTGCGGGCCGTCCGGTGTGACCTTGAACAAAGTGGCGGCTGGGATGCTGTCG
>NZ_DASVTO010000027.1:0-2251 GCF_036387535.1 Sphingomonas sp. | reverse complement strand
GCGCTTGCCGTTGCGGTGTCCCGCATCGATGATCGCCTTGCTGATCGAATAGGGCATCTTGGGCATCGCGCCGAGTTCGTCGTCCATCCACAGCTTGATGTAGTCGACGCCCTTCTTCGCCTGCGCATCGACCTCCGCGGTGGCCTCCTTGGGGGTAGCGACCGGGTGGTTGATGCCGGGAACGCCGCCATAGCCGCCCTTGAAGACCAGTCCCTGACCCGCGGTCAGGAGGCGCGCCATCGTCTGCGGACCGGTGCGGCCGGCATCGCGGATCGCGATGATGCTGTCCTTGTCGGTGCCCATCGACTGGACCGTGGTCACACCGAAGGCGGCATAGGTGCGCAGGTCCTTGCGCACGCTGTCGGGCGTGAAATATTCCTCTTTCTGAACCAGATCGCGGACGGTGCCGATATGGACATGGAGATCGACGATCCCCGGCATCAGGAACTTGCGGCGCAGATCGACGCGCGTGGCACCGGGGGTGAGCGGTGCCTGCTTGGTGGGGCCGACCCATTTGATCACCGCATCGTCGACGATCATCGCCTGATCGACCTTTGGCGCGGTGCCGCTGCCGTCGATCAGGGTAAAGCCGTGATACACCACCGGCGCTGCCTGCGCGCTGCCGGCGCACCCAATCGCTGCTCCTGCCAGCAATACCCATCCGAGCCGCTTCAATCGCGCTGTCATCGTCACCCTCCTTCTGCCGAGCAGCGGACCTGTCCGTCATGCCGCTGCATGGGTCGTCTTCGCCGATCTTTCGTCAGCTTCATCGACCGCAACGACACTATGCATGCAACCATAAGCTAATGTATGCAACATCGTAATTGTCGATGCAAAGTGGGCCGCGATAAGGAGAGTATGCGTGTCGCAGGTGGGATGGAAGACCGCGATCCTGGCACTGACGATGGCTGGCGCGGCGACCGCCACGGTCGCTTCGGTCGGCGACTGGACGGGGTTCGGTGGGGACGAGGCGGGCACCCGCTATTCCGGGCTGACCCAGATCGATCCCGGCAACGTGGCGCGGCTGATCCCGGTGTGGACGTTTGAGCTGAAGCCCGCCGATAGCAGCAGCAAGCGCCTGCTGGTGAGCAACACGACGCCGCTCGCGATCGGTGGAAATCTGTACCTGGCAAGCCCCTATGGCCGGATCGTCGCGCTGGACGGCACGACCGGTGCGATCCGCTGGACGTTCGGGTTGCCCGCCGACGACGGCATCGCCGGTCGCAGCATGGGCTATTGGCCGGGCGGGAAGGGCGCATCGGCGCGGTTGTTCTTCGGCACGCGTTCGGGGCAGCTGATCGCGCTCGATCTCGCCACGGGCAAGCCGCCGGCCGATTTCGTTCCGATCCAGCTTCGTACCGCCGAGATCATGAACGGCACTAACGGCGGCGGGTTTCCGGCCGGCTATACCTATCAGATCAATAGCGCGCCGGCGATCGCCGGCAACGTCATCATCACCGGCGCGCGACTACAGGAATCGCCGGTGGAGGGCCCGGCTGGCGACGTACGCGGCTGGGACGCCCGCACCGGCAAGCTGCTCTGGACGTTCCATTCGGTGCCGCGGCCGGGCGAGCGCTTCCACGGTACGTGGCAGGGCGACAGCTGGGTTAAACGATCGGGCGTGAATGCGTGGAGCAGCATGTCGGTCGACGAGAAGCGCGGCATCGTGTTCGTGCCCTTCGGCGCACCCGCCTACGACCGGATCGGCATCGACCGGGCGGGGGCGAACCTATTCTCGAACTCGCTGGTCGCGCTCGATGCGCGGACCGGGCGCTATCTGTGGCATTTCCAGACCGTGCACCACGATATCTGGGACCTCGACCTGCCGGTGCAGCCGACCCTGCTCGAGGTGCGGCGCGGCGGACGGACGATCCCCGCGGTCGCGGCGATGAACAAGAGCGGCTATCTTTTCGTGCTCGACCGGGTGACCGGCAAGCCGCTGTTCCCGGTGCGCGAGACTCCGATGCCCGCGAGCAGCCTGGCCGGGGAGCAGGCCTGGCCGACCCAGCCGCTTCCCGCCGCGCCGCCGCCGATCATCCGCCAGGCGATGACCGCCGCCGATCTGGCGACGGTGACGCCGGAACTGACCGCGCATTGCCGCGCACGCGTGGCGAGCCAGGGCATCGGCTTCGCCGCGGCGTGGGAGCCGCTCAGGACCGATCGACCGATGGTCCGGCTGCCCGGCAGCGGGGGCGGGCCGAACTGGGGCGGCGGTGCCTTCGACGGCCGGCGAGGGCTGTACATCATCAAT
>NZ_DASVTO010000026.1:0-17930 GCF_036387535.1 Sphingomonas sp. | reverse complement strand
CGGCCGCGAACCCGGCAATACCGATCGGGCAGACCGTGCATTCCGAGCCGCCCGCCAACATGACGTCGGCATCTTCCATCGCGATCATCCGCGCGGCGTCGCCGATCGAATGCGCGCCGGTGGAACAAGCGGTGACGACCGCATGGTTCGGCCCGCGCAGGCCATATTTGATGGAAACCTGACCCGAGATCAGGTTGATCAGCCGACCATGCACGAAATGCGGCGACACACGGCGGGGCCCCTTGTTCGCCAGCACCAGCGACTCGCTCTCGATCCCCGGCAGACCGCCGATGCCGGAGCCGATCGACAGCCCGGCGCGGTAGCTTTCGGCTTCGCTCATCTCGGTCAGCCCGGCATCTTCCAGCGCCTGTCCCGCGGCGTCGATGCCATAGATGATGAACGGATCGACCTGGCGCTGGACCTTGTGGTCGACGCGCTTGTTCGGGTCGAACCCATATTCATGATCGGCGGGCTTCACCTCACAGGCGATCCGGCACGCCTGGTCCGACGCGTCGAATCGCGTGATCGGCCCCGCGCCGGATTTCCCGGCCAGGATGTTGGCCCAGACGGTTTCCACCTCGGCACCCAGCGGCGTCACGAGTCCCAGCCCGGTTACGACCACGCGACGCATGGCATTCTCCCAATCCATCATTCTGTTGGTTCAAAGTGCGGCAGCCAGATACCAAAACGGCCCCCCGGCCCAAAGTCACCCGGGGCGGGAGGCCGCGTTCGGCATCATCGTGTGGGGGACATGCCCCGGTAACGGATCAGGCCTGGTTGCTGTCGATATAGGTGATCGCATCCTTGACGGTGCCGATCTTCTCGGCTGCATCGTCGGGAATCTCGACACCGAATTCCTCTTCGAACGCCATCACCAGCTCGACGATGTCGAGGCTGTCTGCACCCAGATCGTCGATGAAGCTGGCGTCCTCGGTGACCTTCTCGGCTTCAACGCCCAGATGCTCGACAACGATCTTCTTCACGCGCTCGGCGGTGTCGCTCATGATCTTGTACCTTCCTTACGAACCTTGTGATTTGCATTCGCCCTAACCGCCGCACCCAGCGCTTGCAAGCGCTGGGTGCGGTCAGATCATCGCCATTCCGCCATTGACGTGCAAGGTCTGCCCGGTGACATAACCCGCCTCGCGGCTCGCCAGATAAACGACCGCCGCGGCGATATCGTTGCCTGCGCCCAGCTTTCCCGCCGGGATCTTGGCCGTCAGCGCGCTCTTCTGCGCATCGGGCAGGGCATCGGTCATCGCACTGGCGATAAACCCGGGCGCGACGCAGTTCACGGTGATCGACCGGCTCGCCAATTCCTGCGCCAGCGCCTTTGACATGCCGACCAGCCCGGCCTTGGACGCCGCATAATTGGCCTGCCCGGGATTGCCGGTGGTGCCGACGATGGAGGTGATCGAAACGACCCGCCCGAACCGTTGCTTCATCATCGGCCTGGCCGCCGCGCGGATCAGGCGGAACGCCGCTTCCAGGTTGACGGACAGAACCTGGCTCCATTCCTCGTCCTTCATCCGCATCGCCAGATTGTCGCGCGTCACGCCGGCATTGTTGACCAGGATGTCCAGCCGCCCACCCAATGCCGCCACCACCTGCGGCACCAGCGCGTCGACGGCCTGCGGATCGGACAGGTCGCACGGCACCGCGATATGGCCCTCGCCCGGCAGGGTCGCCAGAAACGCGTCCAGCTTGGCCTGATTGGATCCCGATACCGCCAGCACGGCGCCCTGCTCCGCCAGCGCCGTCGCGATCGCGGACCCGATCCCGCCCGACGCTCCGGTGACCAGCGCAGTCATTCCGCTCAGATCGAACATGTTTCTTCCTTCTCCCAACCCGGAACCGCGTTCACAGCGTCGCTGCAAACGCCTCGATATCGGACATCGTCGTCACGCTCACCGCTTTCGCCTCGGGCGCGATGCGCTTGACCATCGGGGTCAGCACCTTGCCGCCGAATTCGACGAACTCGGTCACGCCCGCCGCGAACATCGCCGCCACGCTTTCGCGCCAGCGCACCGTGCCCGTCACCTGCTCGACCAGCAACCGGCGGATCGTGTCGGGATCGGCGACCGGCCCCGCAGTGACATTGGTATAGACCGGCAGCAACGGCGCACGCAGCACGACATCGGCTAGCGCCGCCTCCATCGCCGCCGCCGCCGGCGCCATCAATGCGCAGTGGAACGGCGCCGATACCGGCAGCAGCAGCGCACGCTTGGCACCCTTGCTCTTGGCGATCTCCATCGCACGCTCCACCGCGGCGACATGACCGGATACCACCACCTGGCCGCCGCCATTGTCGTTCGCCGCTTCGCACACCTCGCCTTGTGCCGCCTCCGCGACCACGGCCTTGGCCGCATCGAAATCCAGGCCCAGCAACGCCGCCATCGCGCCCATGCCGACCGGCACCGCCGCCTGCATCGCCCGCCCCCGCAGCTTCAACAGCCGCGCGGTCGTCGGCAGGTCGAGCGCCTCCGCCGCGCACAAGGCACTATATTCGCCCAGCGAATGACCCGCGACATAGTCGGCCTTGTCCGCCAGCCGCACACCGCCCTCGCGTTCCAGCACGCGCAACGTCGCCAGCGCGTTGGCCATGATCGCCGGCTGCGCATTTTCCGTCAGGGTCAGGTCGGCTTCCGGCCCGTTCGCCATCAGCTTCGACAGCGCCTGCTTCAACGCATCGTCCACTTCCTGGAACGTCTCGCGCGCGACCGGGCTGGCGGCGGACAGCGCCTGTCCCATGCCGACCGCCTGGCTGCCTTGTCCGGGGAAAAGAAAAGCACGCATCGTCCGCTCACTTTCGGAAACCATCATGGACCGTCTCTGCCCGAACGCTATCGACGCCCGGACCGCACGCCAGCGGACTAGGCAAGCACGGCACGGCACGCAACCCGCTTGCCTTTTGCCGGTGTTTCCATCATGGACCCTGCATCAGAAGGCGTCGGGCCCGTCCCGCTGCTCCATGGTGTATTGAAGAAAGCCGGAGGGGCGTTCGCATGGGGCGGCGTCAGCGATCGGCCAAAGTGTAAGGACGTGAAGGCATGGCTCTGTATGAGCACGTGTTCCTCGCGCGTCAGGATCTGGCACAAGCCCAGGTCGACGCGCTTGCAGAAACCGCTACGAAGATCGTCGAAGAAGGCAAGGGCCGGGTCGTCAAGACCGAAACCTGGGGCCTGCGCGGGCTCGCCTATCGGATCGCGAAGAACCGCAAGGCGCATTATGTCATGCTGGAAATCGACGCACCGACCGGCGTCGTCGCCGAGCTGGAGCGCCAGACCGGCATCAACGAAGACATCATCCGCTACATGACCATCCGCGTCGACGCGCATGAATCCGGCCCGTCCGCGATGATGCGCCGGAACGAGCGCAGCGAGCGCGATCGGGGTGGCCGTGGTGGCGAACGGGGTGAGCGCAGCGAGCGCGGGCCCCGCCAGGATCGTGGCGATCGCCCCGATCGTGGCCCCCGCGACGACCGCGACGCGGCCTGACAGGAGCTAGAAACAGATGGCACGCCCATTTTTCCGCCGCCGCAAGAGCTGCCCCTTCTCCGCGAAGGACGCGCCCCGGATCGACTATAAGGACGTCCGGTTGCTCCAGGGCTTCGTGTCCGAACGTGGCAAGATCGTCCCCAGCCGCATCACCGCGGTTTCCGCAAAGAAGCAGCGCGAACTCGCCCAGGCGATCAAGCGCGCCCGTCACATCGGGCTGCTTCCGTACATCGTTAAGTAAGGAGCTGCCGCAATGGATGTGATCCTGCTCGAACGCGTTGAAAAGCTGGGCCAGATCGGTGACGTCGTCACCGTGAAGAATGGTTTCGCGCGTAATTTCCTGCTCCCCCGCAAGAAGGCGCTGCGCGCCAATGCGGCCAACAAGAAGGTCTTCGAGGCGAACCGCGCCAATATCGAAGCCGAAAACGTCAAGCGTCGCGATGTGGCGGCCGAAGATGCCAAGGGCATCGACGGCAAGACCATCACGCTGATCCGGCAGGCATCGAACACAGGCCAGCTCTATGGCTCGGTTTCGACCCGCGATCTGGTCGAGGCGTTCGAAGCCGACGGCGACAAGGTGACCAAGAACCAGATCGTCCTCGACAAGCCGATCAAGACGATCGGGCTGTCGACGGTTCGCATCGCGCTTCATCCGGAAGTGTCGGTGACGATCAAGGTCAACGTCGCCCGTTCGCCGGAGGAAGCCGAACTGCAGGCGCAGGGCGTCGACGTGATGTCGTCGATGTTCGAACGCGACGAAGCCGGCTTCACCGAGGACTATGATCCGAACGCGGAACCCGGCGAAATCGCCGTCGACGCGCCGGAAGACGAGACCGCGAACGAAGGCTGAGGCTTTCGACCGTCGGACCAGAAAAGCCGCCCGGAGCGATCTGGGCGGCTTTTTTCTTATGGTCTGAACCGCTGCATTTGCATCGTTCACCGTGGACGATCATCGCGCGCCAGCACATGGCCTGCGTCATCGCCGATCCAGGCTCGCGGGCTTTGCCGCGCTGGGTCTTGCCGGCGCCCCTGCAACACACGGGGCGGCACGAAGCCGGCGTGCTCCCGGCATCGCTATCACCATCGACGACTTCGATCTGTCGAATGCCATGCTGATGAGCGGTCAGGACCGCGATGCAGCCATCCGCGCAACGCTGAAACGCCACAAGATCAAAGCGGCGGGGTTCGTGGCAGGAAAATATATCGACGACAGGCTCAGCCTGCCCATGCTCTCGGCATGGTCAAATCACGGCCACATGCTTGGCAACCACAGTTTTTCTCATCGCTATTTCAGTGGCGAGAATCCCGACGGGTTGATGGCTGACATTGCACGGTGTGAGCAATTACTGTCATCCGGTCCGGGTTTTCGAAAACTATTCCGCTTTCCTGGTCTCGCGGAAGGCAATGACGCCGCCGGCTGCGACCGGATGCGCGCACTTCTGAAACAGCATGGATATGCAAACGCTTATGTAACGATCGACACGTCGGACTGGTATATTGATAACCGGCTCAAAGCTCGTCTGAAGGCTGATCCAAGGGCGTCGGTCGTCGCCTACAAGCGATTTTATCTGGACCATATCTGGGGCGCCTGCTTCTACGATGGTGTGGCGCAGTCGCTTTTCGGGCATTCGATCGATCACACGATCCTGCTCCACCATCGCCTGACCTTGTTCCTTGACGATCTGCTCGCGATGTTCCGTGCGCGTGGCTGGCGGCTGATCGATGCGCACGCTGCATTTGCCTCTTCCCCATTTGCTCTGGAACCCGATACACTACCGGCCGGGCAAAGCCTGCTTTGGTCGCTGGCAAGAGCCGATGGCCGTTTCGGTACGCCGTTGCGCTATCCCGGTGAGGACGGCGACTATGAGGCACCGAAGATGGATGCTGCGGGCCTCTGACAAGACAGTGCCGCGCGCACCGCCTGAAAACCGGCCTGCGCGCAATTCCTCCAAGGCTCGGCCCGCTCCTGAACACCACCTGCCGAACCGCTTCTCACCATCGGCCAGGATCAGCGCCGATCCCTCAACACCCCATCAGCGCCAGCACCTCGCGGCGGCTGCGTTCGTCCTGGCGGAACGTGCCCATCATGCGACTGGTGACCATGCCGACGCCAGGCGTGCGGACGCCGCGCGCGGTCATGCAGGCGTGGCTGGCTTCGATCACGACCGCCACGCCCTTGGGCTTCAGCGATTCCCAGATGCAATCCGCAACTTCCGCCGTCAGTCGTTCCTGGATCTGCAACCTGCGGGCAAAGCCGTGCAGCACCCGCGCGAGTTTCGATATGCCCACGACATGATCGCGCGGCAGATAGGCGATATGCGCCTTGCCGATGATCGGCGCCATATGATGCTCGCAGTGCGACTGGAACGGAATATCCTTCAGCAGCACGATCTCGTCATACCCGCCGACCTCCTCGAACACGCGCGACAGGTGGACACGCGGGTCTTCGGTATAGCCGTGGCAATATTCCTTCCACGCCCGCGCCACCCGCGACGGCGTGTCGAGCAATCCCTCGCGCCGCGGGTCGTCGCCGGCCCAGCGGATCAACGTGCGGATCGCGTCCTGCACCTCGTCCGGCACCGGAGTCTTTGCGGGTGGGGCGATGATGTCGCCTGTGTCCGCGCCTGTATCGCCCTGTGTCACCCTGCTCTCTCCTCGCCCCGACGACCATGGTCGCCCCCGCATGTCAAAAAGGGCGACGGAGCCCGCGCTCCGCCGCCCCTTTATGTGTTCCGGATCCGGTGGACGATCAGGCCTGCTGATCCATCCAGATCATCCAATATTGCGCCAGGCCCGCGCGCGGGCCGGTCGTCACCTGGGCGAAGGCCTGCTTGGCAGCATCCTTCTGCCCCGCCTTCGCCAGCGCCATGCCCAATCGGGTGTTGACCAGGCCGGCATCGACGCCGCCCTTGGTCAGCGCCAGCTTGTACATTTCCGCCGCATTCGCCCAGTCGCCATAGCCGAGATAGGCGTCGCCCGTCGAAACGGCGGTCTTGCCGGTGCCCTTCGGCCCCTTCGCCGCGGTCGCGGCAGCGCCCAGCGATGCCTTGTCGGCCGCGACCTTGCCGGACACAATACCGCTGAGTTCGGCCGCGTTGCCGCCCTTGGCCAGGTTGATGACGCCCGCGCGAGTGCCTTCGTCCAGCACCGCCTTGGCTTCACCCGGATAGCGGAGATATGTCGCCAGGACATATTCCATATAGTCACCCTGGCCCTTCAACGCGCCGGCAACCCGCTGCAACCGCATCAGATCCAGTTGCCCGTCCGCGTCCATCGGGTTCAGTTCCCGATAGGTGACCAGCGAGTCGCGCCAATTGCTCGGCGTCGGATAATCCTTGACCCACGCCTGCGTCAGCGCCGCCGTCTGCTGTGGCATTTTGGCGGTATATGCCATGTTGATGCCGCGGCCATACCAGTCGCTCGGCACCTTCGTGCCGGCGGCGCGCTGCTTGTCGATCGCGGTCTGCAGCGTCTGCAGCGCCTGCGGCGTCTTGTTCTGGCGTGCCTGCGCCTCGACCAGCAAGGCGTAGGCGTCGCTATTGTTGGTCTTCAGTTCGATCGCCTTGCTGAGCATCTGCTCCGCCTTGGCGTAATTCTTCGCCTGATACGCGGTCTGCCCGCTCGCCAGATACAGGGTGGGAAGCTGGTCGGCAGGCGCACGATTGCTCGCGATCAACGCATCAATGGCCGCGGCCTGCGTCGCGGGGTTCTTGTCGATCTTCGACAGGTCCAGCATCACGGCGGCGACGAAGTATTTCTCTTCATCGGTCTTGGCGGCGGCGTTCGCCTCGGCGACCTTGGCGGCCCCCGTCGTGGCATCGCCCGCCTGGATCGCGGTCTGTGCCGCGGCCAGCGGATCGCGCACTTCCTTGCTCAGCTTCGGGCCGGCGGGCGCCGCTTCCTTCTTGGCGGCGTTCGCCGGCTGGACCATCACCGCCGCGCCGCCCATTGCCAGCGCGATACCCATCGCAGTCGTGGAAAAATGCTTCAACGCCATACAGCCTCCTTCGGACGGCGCTTGAGGCCCCGTCTTGATCCCGATCATAGCTAATGTCACCCCGGCGGCGGCACAAGCCATGGCGCCGATCTTGCTGCCCGTGTCGCGCTGAACACGGATTGAACCGCCGTCTTGGCCATGGCGCCTGCAATCGGCTAGGCCATGCGCATGATCGCCATCGTCTCCCCCGCAAAGTCACTCGATTATCTGTCGCCGCTCCCACCCGTCCACGCGACCGTCCCGCGCTTCGCGGCGGAAGCCGAGGCATTGGCGAAGGCGGCGGCAAAGCTCACCAAGCCGAAACTCGCCACGCTGATGCACATTTCCGACAAGCTGGCTGCGCTCAACGTCGATCGCTACCGCGGCTTTGTCGACCAACCCGAGCGGCCGGCCATCTACGCCTTCGCCGGCGACGTCTATACCGGGTTCGAGGCGCGCTCGCTCGAACCGGAGGCGATCGATTATGCACAGGATCATCTGCGCATCCTGTCGGGTCTCTACGGCCTGCTGCGCCCACTGGATGCGATTCGTCCCTATCGCCTGGAAATGGGCACCCGCTGGGCGCCCGGTCGCACGAAGGACATCTATGCGCATTGGGGCGCGCGGATCGCCGACCTGCTCGCGCATGACCTGCACAAGGAGGGGTCGGGCATCCTCGTCAATCTTGCCAGCCAGGAATATTGGCAGGCGGTTGCCCCCACTCCGCCCGCCGGCGCCACCATTCTGACCATCGATTTTCGCGACGATGGTCCGAACGGACTCCGCTTCAACAGCTTCGCCGCCAAGCGCGCGCGCGGCATGATGGCGCGCTACATCTGCGAACATCGCATCACGGATGTCGCGGGGCTGAGAGCGTTCGATAGCGACGGCTATGCCTATACCGCCGACGGATCGGACGAAGCGACCCTCCGCTTCGTCCGCGCCCGGTGATCGCATGGTGATCGCTTCCGGGGAAACCGCCATCGTCATCGGCGCTACCGGCGGGATCGGCGCGGCGCTGGTCGCCGCACTGGAAGCGGATGGCACCCGCGTGCATGCGTTCGCGCGTGGCAACGGGAACCCGATCGATATCCTTGACGAAGCATCGGTCGCGGCCGCGGCGGCGCGGGTGGCGGATGGACCGCCGCCGCGCCTGGTCATCGTCGCGACCGGGATGCTCCACGAACCGGGCATCATGCCTGAACGGTCGCTGCGCGATCTGGACACGGACCGGTTGGCGCGCAGCTATGCGGTCAACGCGATCGGACCCGCGCTGGTCGCCAAGCATTTCCTGCCCTTGCTCCCCCGCGATGGTCGATCTGTATTCGCCGCACTGGGTGCGCGCGTCGGCAGCATCGGCGACAACCGGCTCGGCGGCTGGACCGGATACCGGATGGCGAAGGCGGCGCTGGCGATGCTCATCCGGAACCTGGCGATCGAAACCACCCGCCGCGCACCGGGTGCGATCTGCGTCGCGCTTCACCCCGGCACGGTGGAAACCGGGCTCAGCCTGCCGTTCCGCAGGAATCTGGCGGAGGGGCAGTTGACCGCGCCTGCGGATGCCGCCGCCAATCTGCTGCGCGTGATCGCCGCGCTGACGCCGGCGGACAGCGGCAATGTCCTTGCCTGGGACGGGCAGACCGTCGCCCCCTAAAGCGGTATGCGGGGTGGTGTTACGGCGGCGTTTCGTCTAGAGAAACGGGCGTTCCGGACGTACCGGATGCTCCCGCTCACAACCCACGGAAACTGACTTGGCCAGCACGCCGCCGATCGCACAGAATAGCGACATTTCCCCGGTTTCCATCGTCGATGAAATGAAGTCGAGCTATCTCGACTATGCGATGTCGGTGATCGTCAGCCGCGCGCTGCCCGACGTGCGCGACGGATTGAAACCAGTCCACCGCCGCGTCCTCTATGCGTGCCAGGAAGGCGGGTTCGTCCCCGGAAAGCCCTATCGCAAGTCCGCGAAGATCGTCGGCGACGTGATGGGCAATTACCATCCGCACGGTGACAGTTCGATCTACGACGCGCTGGCACGGCTGGCGCAGGACTGGTCGATGCGGGTGCCGCTGATCGACGGGCAGGGCAATTTCGGGTCGATGGATCCCGATCCGCCCGCGTCGATGCGCTATACCGAGGCCCGGCTGGCGAAGGTCGCGATGACCCTGCTGGAAGATATCGAGAAGGACACGGTCGACTTCCAGCCCAATTATGACGGGTCGCGGGACGAACCCACCGTCCTTCCCGCGCGTTTTCCGAACCTGCTGGTCAACGGTGCCGGCGGGATCGCGGTCGGCATGGCCACCAACATCCCCCCGCACAACCTTGGCGAGGTCATCGCCGCCTGCAAGGCGTATATCGCCGATGGCGGCATCACGTCCGAACAACTTCACGAAATCGTGCCCGGTCCGGACTTCCCGACCGGCGCGACGATCCTTGGCACCGGCGGCGCGCGCAACGCCTACACCACCGGGCGCGGGTCGATCATCATGCGCTCGTCCTGGATCGTGGAGGAAAGCCGCGGCGAAAAACGCGCGATCGTCCTGACCGCGATCCCGTATCAGGTCGGCAAGAACCGCCTGGTCGAGTCGATCGCGGAGGCCGCAAAGGAGAAGCGGATCGAGGGTGTCAGCGACATCCGCGACGAATCGAACCGCGAAGGCGTCCGGATCGTCATCGAACTCAAACGCGACGCCACGCCCGACGTCGTCCTCAACCAGCTCTGGCGCCACACGCCGGCGCAATCCTCTTTCCCGGCCAACATGCTCGCGATCCGCGGCGGCCGACCGGAACTGCTCAACCTGCGCGACATCATCGAGGCGTTCGTCCGCTTCCGCGAACATGTCATCACCCGCCGCTCCAAATATGAACTGCTCAAGGCGCGCGAGCGGGCGCACATCTTGCTGGGGCTGGTGGTCGCGGTCACGAACCTGGACGAGGTGGTGAGGATCATCCGTGGTTCCTCCAGCCCGGCGGAGGCGCGGGTCCGGCTCAGCCAGCGCGAATGGCCGATCGCGGAAATCGCCAGCTATATCCGCCTGGTCGAGGCGGTCGAGGCCGAGATCGAGGGCGACACCTACAAGCTGTCCGACATTCAGGTTCGCGCCATTCTCGATCTGCGCCTGCACCGCCTCACGGCGCTCGGACGCGACGAAATCGGCGACGAGTTGCAGAAGCTGGCCGATTCGATCGGCGAACTGCTCGCCATCCTCGGTGACCGCGCGAAACTCTATGAGGTGCTGGAGGGCGAACTGGACCAGATCAGCGCCGCGTTCGCCACGCCGCGCAAGACGCTGATCGCGCCGGCCGGCGACGATATCGACGACGAGGACCTGATCGAGCGCGAGGACATGGTCGTCACCGTCACGCTCGGCGGCTATATCAAGCGCACCCCGCTCGACGCGTTCCGGACACAGGCGCGCGGCGGCAAGGGCCGATCCGGCATGGCGACGAAGGACGAGGACGCCGTGACCCGGTTGTTCGTCACCTCCACCCACACGCCGGTCCTGTTCTTCTCCAGCCATGGCAAGGTGTATCGCAAGAAGGTCTGGCGCCTTCCCGAAGGGGCGCCGCAGGCGCGTGGCCGCCCGATGATCAACCTGCTGCCGCTTGCCACGGGCGAGACGATCACCTCGGTGCTGCCGCTGCCGGAGGATGAGGCGGAATGGGCGAAGCTGCATGTCGTTTTTGCGACGGCGCATGGCGGCATCCGCCGCAACGCGATGGATGCGTTCGCCAATGTTCCGACCAACGGCAAGTTCGCCATGCGGTTTGACGAAGATGCGACCGATCATCTGATCGGCGTGGCGTTGCTTACCGAATCCGATGATGTGCTGCTCGCCACCCGCGCCGGGCGCGCCATTCGCTTCGCCAGCACCGACGTCCGCGAATTCCAGAGCCGCACCTCCACCGGCGTTCGCGGCATTGCGCTGAAGGACGGCGATGCCGTGATCTCGCTGTCGATCCTGCGCGGGTTCGACGCCTCGACGGAGGAACGCGATGCCTATCTGCGCGCCGCGCCGTGGAAGGAGAATGGCAGCGAACCGACGCTGTCGCCCGAACGCATGACCGAATTTGCGGAAGCGGAGGAGTTCATCCTGACGGTTTGCGCCAATGGCTATGGCAAGCGCAGTTCCGCCTATGAATATCGCCGCACCAACCGCGGCGGACAGGGGATCACCAATATCGACAATCTGGCGCGCAACGGCCCGGTCGTGGCCAGCTTCCCCGCCCATTCCGGTGAACAGCTGATGCTGGTGACGGATCAGGCGAAGCTGATCCGCATGACGGTCGGCGATACCCGCGTCATCGGCCGCAATTCGGCCGGTGTGAAACTGTTCGACGTGTCGACCGGCGAACATGTCGTCGCGGCCGCACGGATCGAGGAAAGCGAAAGCGAAGCCGAAACGGTGCCTGGCGTCGAAGCCGATTTCACGACGGCGGTCGATCCTGACGGCACGGGCACGGACGAAGCATGACGGGGGTCCCCTCCCTCCAGATCGGCGGCAACGCCCGCGCGCGCGTTCGACCTGTCAGGACGGGCGCGCTTGCCGCCCTCCTCCTGCTTGCCGCCTGCGATCCGTTTCAGCCCGACAATGTTCAGGCCGTGATCGTGACGCCGGAAGGTCAGTGCGAAAATCTCGGCGGCACCCCCGCCACCCGGCCGGCGAAGGACGGCACGCGGTGGAAGGTCTGCACGTTCCGCGATACGCGCGTATGCGATCTCGGCAAACTCCGGATCGACAATCGCTGCTATACGACCGTTCCGGAGACCGCGCCCGGCAACTGATGCCGTCCGTCGGCATCCAGCGGCAACGGATCGACCGCGGTCACCGCCGTCCAGGGCAATCCGGTATAAAGATGCGGGAACAACTGCCCGCCCCGCGCGGGTTCCCAGCGCAGCGGTTCGGGCAGCTGATCGGGGTCGATTGTCACCAGCACCAGGCCGTCTCGCCCTGCGAAGTGCTTGGCCAAGGTCGCAGCGGTCTGATCCGCCGTCGAAAAATGGATATACCCGTCGGCAATATCGATCTCGGCGCCCGCAAAGTGGCCGGTTTCGCGAAACGTCGTGGCCACCTCGGCGGTCATGACCTTGTAGACCGCATCACCCATGGCTCGTCTCCCTCTTCGTTCCGGCCGCGCGCGGTCCGTTGATCGCCATCGCCTTTGCGACAGTGCCGGGCTAGGAGCAACGTCATGTCTCATCAGATTCACATCATCGGCGGTGGCCTGGCCGGGTCCGAAGCCGCTTGGCAGTTAGCCGAAGCTGGCATCCACGTCCGTCTTTCGGAAATGCGGGGGGTGGAGGGCACGCCCGCGCATCACAGCGACGATCTTGCCGAACTCGTCTGCTCCAACAGTTTTCGTTCGGACGATCCCGAACGCAATGCCGTCGGCCTGCTTCATGCGGAACTCCGCGCGCTGGGCTCGCTGATCATGCAACAGGCGGACATTCACAAGGTCCCCGCCGGTTCCGCGCTGGCGGTTGATCGCGAAGCCTTCGCGGCCGGCGTCACCGCCGCGATCCAGGCGCATCCCCGGATCGATCTGGTTCGCGAACGTGTCGACACCCTTCCGGACGGTCCGGCGATCATCGCCACCGGTCCGCTCACCGCGGCTCCGCTGGCCGCGGCGATCGCGCAGGAAACCGGCGAGGACGCGCTTGCCTTCTTCGATGCGATCGCCCCAATCGTGCATTTCGACAGCATCGACATGGAAACCTGCTGGTTCCAGTCCCGCTGGAACAAGGGCGATGGCAAGGATTACATCAACTGCGCCATGAACAAGGACGAATATCTCGCCTTCCACGCCGGGCTGATTGCCGGCGAAAAAGGTGAGTTCAAGGAGTGGGAGAAGAACACCCCCTATTTCGACGGGTGCATGCCGATCGAGGTGATGGCCGAACGCGGCACCGACACACTCCGCTATGGCCCGATGAAGCCGGTCGGTCTGGATGACCCGCGCACGGGCCGCTGGCCCTATGCCGTCGTCCAGCTTCGGCAGGACAATGCGCTCGGCACGCTCTGGAACATCGTCGGATTTCAGACCAAGCTCAAACATGCCGAACAGGTCCGGCTGTTCCGAACCATTCCCGGCCTGCAAAATGCCGAATTTGCCCGACTCGGCGGGCTGCATCGCAACACCTTTCTCCAGGCGCCCAAGCTGCTGGACGCGACGCTCCGCCTGAAAAGTGCGCCGCATATCCGCTTCGCCGGACAGATTACCGGGTGCGAAGGCTATATCGAATCCGCCGCGATCGGCCTGCTCGCCGGGCGCTTCGCTGCGGCCGACTTGACCAACATGGTTCAGGCGGCGCCACCGGCCACGACGGCACTGGGCGCGCTGCTCGGCCATATCACCGGCGGCGCCGCGGCGGACAGCTACCAGCCGATGAACGTCAATTTCGGGCTGTTTCCGCCGCTCGCCGGCGTTGCGAAGAAAGTGGATCGCAAGCCGCTGATGGCCGCCCGCGCACGCGATGCGTTGCGGGAGTGGATGGCGGCCTGATCAACTCTCCTCGTCGCGATCGGCGGTCGTCGCCGGCGGGCACTTCGCCTTTCGCGGCGGTGTCTTGCGCACCACGCGCGTCGTCGCGAACTCGACCGGCGTCAGCACGCCGGATCTGTCGGCATCGGCGCCCGCGAACTTCGCGATCGCCTTGACCGAATATTCATCGAACGACAGTCGCCCGTCGCCATTGCTGTCCAGCTTCGCGAACGCCCGCTGCCGGCTTGCGAGATATTCGGCGCGGGCGACGCCGCCGTCCTTGTCCTTGTCATAGCGCCCGAACCGCTTCTCCTCCCGCGTGCGTGCGCTGGCGGACGGCGGGGTATCGATCGGGACATCCGGTTCGTCGTCCGCGGCGCGCGCTACGAGGGCCGGGATCGGGTCCGCCGCCCGTCCGCCGCTCTTCCACCAGAACATCGCTCCGGTCATCAACAGCATCGCTGCCGCCGCACCGATCAGAAACCGTCCCATCGACTTCCCCCCCGCAACCCCTCAGCGGCCGATCATGCGATACCGCATCATCCGCGCGATCCGCGACGGCGCCCCCTGCCGCCGCTGAACATCCGGCCCGGCCGCCACGTCGATCCGCGCCAACATGCCCAGCATCCCCAACGGCCGCAACCCGCGTGGTACCCGCCCATCCCACGCCGTCATCGCCCGTCCGGCCGCGGCCAGAGCCGCAATCCGCAGCCCGCGGTCGCGGCTCCCATGCGCCAGATCGACCAGCGCCCAGCCTGCGCCGGGCGCCCGCACCGCCTCCCCCGGCGCGTGCAGCAGATCGGCCGCAGCCGCGAACAGCGTCGCACCCCGGTCCAAACCATAGCTATCCAGCGCCACGTCGGACGGATCGGCGTCCAGCACCGCGCCCCAGCCTTCGGGCAGGGTCGCCAGCGTCGCACCGGCCACGCGCGGCAGCACCTTCTCTGCCACCGCCCGCAACAGCGGCTCCGCCGGTGCTGGTGCCTCGTCCAGACGCAGCAGCGCGTCGCGCCACCATGCCAACCGGATCGCGCCGACCGCAGGCTCGCTGGTCGTCGCCACGACATCGCCCAATCGCGCATCCAGCTGCCACAGCGTACCGATCGCGGCCCGCCACTGCGGTGGAACATAGGCCAGCATCAACTGGCGCTCGGCATCGACGACGCTATCGGCTTCGATCATCGGGCGTGAATAGCGAAGCCACGCCGGCGCGGCCATGGGGCGTCAACCGGATCTTAGGGCTTTTGGCGCACTCCGGCGCCGGTGCCGTTTGGCTCCGGGCCGGAACCGTCGTGTGATGCTCATTTCTTCCTCGTCATCACCCGCCTTTGGACGTCGGACCGTCACGGCGCTGCGTCGACTCGTCCGCAACGACTCCGGTAATGTCCTCATCCTCTCTGCCCTGATGTTGATGCCGCTGATCGCGCTGGTCGGATCGGCGATCGATCTCGGCCGTGCGCAACTGGCGCAATCCCGGTTGCAACTGGCCTGCGACGCCGCTTCGCTGGCGGGCCGCCGCGCGATGAGCAATGGCGCCGTCGACGCCCCCGTCCGCGCCGAGATCCAGAAATTCTTCCAGTTCAACTTTCCGCAGGGCGCGTATCAAACCCAGCCGTTCACCCTGAATATCACGAGTTCGATCGGCGGCGCCCCGATCGTGACCATCGCCGTCAGCACGACGATCCCGACCACGATCATGAAATTATGGGGGCATAACAGCATACCGGTGGCGGTGACCTGTAATGCCAATCAGGATTTCACGAACACGGACATCGTCCTGGTTCTCGATACCACCGGATCGATGGCCGACAAGGCCGTTTCGACCGATACCGACACCAAGATCGTGGCGCTGCGCAAGGCGGTGCTCGCCTTCTACGATCAGATGGCACCGGTTCAGGCGCAACTGACAGCGGCCAATCTTCGCCTGCGGTTCGGGATCGTCCCCTATTCCAGCAGCGTCAATGTCGGCAAGGCCATCCGCGGCGTCAACACCAGCTATATGCTCAGCGGCAACACGCCCTATCAATCGCGACGCATAGCCAGCCGCACCGACCTCAGCGATTACCAATGCGGCAATATCCCAGGATCCTACTCGGGCGGAACCTGCAAATACTTCACCTATGGCCGCTATGATGTCGACACCACCGCCTATCTTCAGGGCGGCACCATCGACATGACACCGATCATCGGTCGTGCGTCCACCAATAATGCCGCAAGACCATCCAATACGCAGTCGTCACAGATGACATCCTGGAAAGGCTGTATTGAAGAACGGCAGACGACAACAATGCTATCGACGGCGACGGCGATCCCCGGCGCGGCCTATGATCTCGATATCACCCGCATTCCGACCGATGATCCATCTCGGTGGAAGGCCTATTGGCCCGAGGCCGAATATATGCCGAACGGATCAAAACCCCAGGTCGCCTGTCCGGCCGAAGCGGCGCCGATGAAGGTCTGGACCCATGCCGAGATGTCGACCTATCTTGACAGCCTCCAGCCCGATGGTGGCACCTACCACGACAATGGCATGATGTGGGGCGCACGCTGGGCCGCGCCGCAGGGCATTTTCGCCAGCAGCAATCCATCCGTTTTCGCCGCCTTGCCGGTCAAGCGCTACATCATCTTCATGACCGACGGCGCATTCGATACCGGCTATGACGGCCTCTACACGACTTACGGCATGGAACGGTACGACCGGCGCGTGACCGGCGGCACCGATGAGGCGGATCAGCTGGCGCGACACAAGAACCGCTTCGATCTCCTATGCTCCCGCGCAAAGGAAGAGCCGCTATCCTATTCGATCTGGGTCGTCGCCTTCGCGCAGGCGCTGGACAACAGCATGATCAATTGCGCCAGCCCCGGCCAGGCATCCACATCCGCGAACTCCGCCGCGTTGACGGCCAAGTTCGGGGAAATCGCGCATTCGATCGGCGCGCTGCGGTTGACGCGATGATGCGCCATCGTGGCCCCATCCGGCGGATCGGCCGGGACGCTCGCGGCGTCACGGCGGTCGAATTTGCCCTGATCGCGGCACCGTTGTTCGTCGTCCTGTTCGGGCTCGTGGACCTGGGCTATCGGCAGCTTGTCGCCACCGTTCTGCAAGGCGCGCTGGATCAGGCGGCGCGACAGGTCACGATCGGCAACGTCACGTCGGATACCGTGGACACGTTCATCCGTGGCCGGATGTCGGCCTTCGCCGGCACGGTCACGATCGACAAGAAGACGTTCAACGATTTCTCGCGCGTCGGAAAACCGGAGAAGATCACCACGGACATCGCACCGATCGGCACCTACAATGCCGGTGACTGCTTCGAAGATCTGAACGGCAACGGCAGCTGGGATGCGCAAGGCGGCAAGTCCGGTGTCGGCGGGTCCGAAGACATCGTCTATTACACCGCCACCGCAACGTTCCGAACCGTGCTTCCGCTGCGCAACCTGTTGGGATGGCAGGAATTCGGCACCGCTACCGCGACCATGATGATGAAGAATCAGCCATTTGCCGGCCGGCAGGTACCGGCGACGATATGCAGTTGACCGCGCCGAAGCAGCACCCGATCCACCGGATCGGTCACGATCGGTCCGGGGTGGCTATGATCGAATTCGCCGTCGGCATCCCTTTGCTGCTGATGCTGGGTTTCGGCGGGATGGAGGTTGCCCGCTTCGCGCTCGCGACGCTGCGCATATCGGAAATCGCGATGACGGTCGCCGACAATGCCGGCCGCGTTCGCACCTCGATCGACGAGGCAGACATCAACGAACTTATGACCGGCGCCAAGATGATCGGAAACGGGATCGGATTTGCCGCCAACGGGCGTATCATCCTGTCCGACCTGGAACAGCGCACCACCACCAGCGGCGCCGGCGGCGTCGGGCCGATCACTGCGGACAACCCCAACGGGTACCGTCAGTGGATCCGGTGGCAACGCTGTTCCGGTGCGCTCAATGTCGCGTCCAGCTACGGCAACCCC
>NZ_DASVTO010000025.1:0-60880 GCF_036387535.1 Sphingomonas sp. | reverse complement strand
AAACTGGCCGGTTCATCCGACCAGACGGTTCATATTCTAGTTGACCCCGCGTGGTCAAAAAAGCACCTTGCCGCAAGGTGGGGGGGGGTAGGCTAAAAAGTGTCACTTGGTATCAGCTACATGGGAACCAAGAGGCATCTAGTTCCCGATCTTGCAAGAGTTATCGCTGATTGCAAGCCAGGCATTTTCCTCGATGTCTTCTCTGGCATGTGCTCCGTAGGGCATGCGGTAGCATCTTCACGGCAAGTTTGGTCGAACGACCTTCAGTCATTTTCCCAGCTTGTCGCCCAAGTTCATTTTTGTTCGGCCTTTGAACCGCTTTCTCGCTTTGATGCCTTGGCTGCTATTGCTCCTGTAAAAAGGCAGAAAGCCGATGAGCTATCAGCAAACTACGCTGAGAACCTCAAAAATGAACACGCGGCGCTCCAAGCAGGCTGCGTTGATAATCTTTCAAAAACCTTTGATGTTTCGTCACTGCGCTCCCAAGGCCTTGGGAGCAAGGCGGAACAGGGTTCCTACAATCTATTTTGTGAGAGGTACGCGGGAACGTACTTTGGGTACGGTCAGGCGATCGAAATTGACAGCATCAGATATGCTATCGATACCCTACTTGCTCGTGAGGAGATCGCGGTCGAGCAATGGCGAGCGATGGTAGTCGCTATGTGCATAGCAATGTCTAAATGCTCAAATTCTACCGGGCATTTCGCCCAACCCCTTTACCCTAAAACGGGCAATATAAAAAAGGTAGTGAGTCAACGGAAGCGCACATTTTCGTCAGAGTGGCTTGACGCACTAGAAAAGATACAGCCAGTCGGCAACGAAAAATGGCGTAGCCAAAATCTTGCGTTCAGGAAAGATGCAACATCGGTTTTATCTTCTCTGCGCGAGTTTGATAATAGGCCGTCGGTTGTATATGCTGACCCTCCATATACAAAAGATCAATACTCTAGATACTATCATATATATGAGACTGCGGTCTTGTACGATTATCCATCATGTAGTGGCGCGGGCCTTTATAGACCCGATCGTGCTACTTCTACCTTTTCGTTGTCTTCAAAAGTAACAGAAGCTATCACTGACCTGATAAAATCGGTCTCTGATATAGAGAGTTGTCTTGTTCTCAGCTATCCGACTAACGGGCTTCTGACTAACTCTGTTGATATAATTCCAGAGATTATAAAACAAAATTTCGGGCAATTCCCAGAGGTTTTGCGTCTAGCCCACAGGCATTCGACCATGGGTTCGTCGAAGGGCGTTCCGGCTCATGATGTCACTGAGGTTATTTACAGGGTGTCAATATGAAAGCATCCCTACAAAAGCAGCAGTTGAAGCTGATCTCCCCATCAGAGGTCGCTCCAAATCCTGAGAATCCTAGATTGATTTTTCGTCAGGAAGAAATGGAAAGCCTGATGCTTTCTATTGATCGACATGGAATTCAAGTCCCATTGACGGTCTATAAGGATGGCGATAGCTATAAACTTCTTGACGGTGAGCGTCGTTGGCGCTGTGCAAAGAAGCTTAATCTAAAAACTATTCCTGTAATAATCCATGATAAACCAAGCGAATTGGAAAACTTGGTTATTATGTATAATATTCACGCGCTAAGAGAGCAGTGGGACTATTTTACCATTGCCTCTAAATTAGAGCGTGTGATCGAACTGTTCTCTAGCGAAAATGGTTATCCTCCCAACGAAATTCAGCTATCGGAGTTAACTGGCCTAACTCGGGGCGCTATTCGCCGTTGTCAGCTTCTCATAAATTTACCAGATCGTTTTAAGAAAATAATTCTTGATGAACTAGAGAAGCCAAAACTTCAACAAAAGTTTACTGAAGATTTCTTCATCGAGATGGAGAAGGCGATTAAGACAATCGTCAAACGCATCCCAGCTTATGAGCCGAAGATCGATGAGATTCGAAATGCGCTTATAGAGAAGTTCCGTCGCGATAAAATAACTGCCGTAACCGACTTTCGGCAGCTATCAAAGATAGCGACAGCACTAGATAGTCTCGATGTCAAGCGTGGCGACGCTAAGAAGATACTTGATAAGGTTTTCGATCCTAATAATAGCGTTGGCATTCGTGAGGCTTATGAACAGTCAGTCGCCTTCGAGTACGAAGAAAAGAAGTATTATCGATATGTAGATAATATAGAGGATTTTTTATCCGAGGTTATAGAAGATGATAGAGTCGATGATCTCGACAACGATCTTCTCAGCCGGCTTAGGGAGCTTTACACCACTATTGCACGCTTGCTGGGCGAATAGGGCATGGCGGGTATTAGCTCATCAACCGATTTCATAAGATCGTCCGTAAAAAGATATCTTTTAACGGCTTACTCTAATCCGCCCATAAAATGCGATGAAGAAGTTGATCCAAATCTACAATGGCGGCCGACAATCAACTGCTTGGTCAATAATCAACTAATGTTGATTGAGGCTTCGGAGAAGCCATACCCTGAGATTCTTCGAATGCGGCGGGCGGAGATGGTCGAAATTCCGGCTCCGATTGCGGCTTACGCGGCTTGTCCCGAAGAGGCTTACGCACAGAACCTAAAGGAAGCTAATGATCTTGCGCTTCATGGCTTTGGCTTGTTCACGATCGATGCTGCGGGCAACGTAACGCTCAAGTTTCCTGCAATACCTATCGCTCAACATATCCCCGAGGGGCAGTTTAAGGAGGATGTCAGCGGGCTACCCGCGCCACATAAGCGAAAGGCCAAAGAGTGCTTTGACTTATACAGGATCAATGCCCCTGCTGGCGTTGCCAATCTAGCCGAACAGGTCGAAGGTTTGGTGATGCGAGCAGCTAAAGATGCTGCAAAACGGGGCTGGATTACCCAAGGTCAAGCGAAAGGCAATCTTGCAAATGTTTTAGTCGCTTTGGGTGGCGCTCCACAATTTAATAACGCGAGTACCGTTATTGCGGCAGTACGGATATATATCCAAAGGTATAGAAATCCGGCGCACCATATTCCCAAAAATAAGAAGGCGGCGTACAGAAAATATCGAGATTGTCGTCATGCCTTCCTTGATGGTCTTAGGAATATGGCAGATTTCCGGGACCAGATGAAGGCTTTGGGTCTAACCGGAGGCTTCTAAGGGCGGTAAAGCTCGTCCTTCAATGATTCGTAGCTGATATCGCCTCTTGCATTGGCATATCGCCAACGCTCATACTCTCCGGTGGAGCCACCACGCACGGCTTCCGGGGCGTAGTAACCCCGAACAGAGACGGTTGGGCTGCCCGTTGCAGCTCACACATCCTTGACCCTTATGGTCGGGGAGCCTGAGACGTATGTCCAGGGCTTCCCAGCCTAAAGGTCGCAGGGACCGATCTCTGTCGGTTTACTAACTCCCCGATCACCAAGGATCAGGTGTGAAGTCCATAGCGGGGGCGTACCGCATCGGACTTCCGGGGAGAGGGGGATGCCCAGAGGCACCCGACATTGCATCACCGGGACATTGCGGCGGACCCGGTTCGGCCATGCTCTTGAACTGGACGGTGGCGGGGTCTGGCAGATTGACGCGCCTTGGTCGGCCGTGAGGCGATATTGCAACCAGCGGGTGACGATTGAGGGAACCCGATCCGGCTTCAATCTGCTCGACGTTCATCGGATTGAGCCAAGGGATCAGGCAACCGCCGATCAACCGCATCGAAGGCACCTATTGGCAACTATCGATGGCCGAACGAGAGAGGCCCTTACGAGTTCCTATGAATGGATAAGGGTTATGATAAGAGGTTCTCCATTCCATTGATCTTCCTATTCATTCCTTCCCTTGCTACCCCTCCTTCAACACTGGTTCTCTCCCTAGTCTAGCGACATAGGCATCAATCATTGCTGCTTTCAGCCTGTCTCGTTGGTCTTCCGTCGTGATGAAGGCATCATGGACAGGAAGGGCGGTCCAGCCTTCCGCCGCTGCCTTGCTGACGATCTCCAACGCTATGTCGGCTTCCGTTCGCATGAGGCGAAGGCCATCGCCCTTTCCGAAGGCATCCCCGATCGGTTGATGATGCGCCACGATCATGCTCGCCATACGGCCGATGGACAGGTCGGGTGGGTAGAGGATGTCGGTTGGACCCGGCACCACCCCCGGTCTGCCTTTGCCGTTGAGCAGGATTTGCATCAGCCATTTGATGCAGCGACGATAGGTGCCGGGCGCTACCTCCGTTTCCCGCTCATACGCCTGCATCTCGGGGATGGCGTAGGGATCGTCCGCACAGTCGATGCCCCGTTCATGGTAGAGCATTCGGGGAAAGCAGCCCCGATAGTCGATTTCCACTGTTGGCTTGTCGTTGATGGTGATCGCCCGTCGCAACGTGCTGGGGGCGTACATCCACCAACCGCCGAACAGCCGCCCGCCTTGATCGAACCGGGGATCGGCCTCATCCCCGTTGTTGAAGATGCGGTACAGGTCGGTCCTGAAAAATTCGGGCAAGCGATAACCCGTCCCTCCCAGCCAGCCCGTCAGTTCGTCAGCCGACAGGTTAAGCCCGATCCCTCGTTGACGGTAGAAGGCGTTGACCGTTTGCAGCGCCGCCGTCCAACGCTCTGTTTCCTCGTTGGCCGTGAAGCGGATGCGCTTACCCTTGGCAGGGTGAACGATCCCGCCCTTGTGCCAGTCATATTCCGTTTTCCCCTTGGGGCCATAGAGGCGAACCAGTTCGTCAGCAGGCAAGCGGCATTCGATCGACTGTTCGGTTACGCCGCAGTCCGCAGCCAGGGCGATCAGGTCGGGGATAGCCCGGTAGGACGATGCCGTTGAGTGCATCTTCGAGTACCAAGGCATACACCGGCCCGTCAGCGTCTCGACCAGCCCGGCCTTCGCCATCGCATCCACGACGCCCGCCAACGCGCCGTGCTTCATCCATCCGGGCTTATCGGCGTAATGCCCCGCATCCGCCTTACGGAAGTAGAGGACCGAGGCGGGATCGCGATAGAAATGACCCCGCAGCGCATTGGCTGCCAGCCTTCGCAGGCGAAGCCACAGGGCGTCTCTTCCTCGTTTCCGCTGCCGTGGCTCTATCGTGTCGTAGATTTCAACCAGACGTTCCGTCAGGCGTTCGCCCTCTGGGTCACGCATGTCGATATGCTCGTCAAAGAACGTGCCTCGACCGGCCTCCAAGGGCTTCCCATGAAGGGCGGGTAATGGACGTACAGGCGATGGGGCCGCTCGATCCTCGACATACTCAAACACGTTGTCGAGACAGGGCAGCCCGCCGCTTCCGGCGACCCCCAGCACCGCCGTCAGCCCCGCAACTGGGTTATGAAGGCTTCCACCTCATCCCGGACGTAGCGCGCCGCCGATCCGATGTAGCGTGGTTGAAGATTGAAGATGCACGGTTGTCCGTGGCGGCGCTTATGCCGCTGCCCCCGCACCCATGCAGGGGACATGTTCAGGATACGCGCAATATCTTTGTCGGAATAGAATTCGGGAGTCGCATTCATAACAGCCTCGTTAAACCGCTGATACGACGGACGGTAAACGGGCCGGAATGCTTCAGAGACTACTGTTTCAGCCACTCAACCCATGAAGGGTGACCCCAGTTAAAGACCCCCGTCGTAGGGCCAGCGCCGGAGCCATTGCGGCTGCTTCTTGTTTCGTCTCTCGACCCTCAAAAGAGGGCGATCCCAGTATCCTTTACTTTATGCGGCACCATGCCCCATGCGACAGATTGTACCACGTTCGATACGACTTCGCAACAACATTGGAAGGCGCATGATCGGCTGATAGACTTTGCTAGACTTTCACTTGTCAATTCAAACTCATCCGAACAGCGCCGCCGCTTCCTTGTCCCCTCGATCGACCGCATAGTGCTTCGCCAGCATCGCAGTACCGGTATGGCCCAGCCGCCCCGCGACCGTGCGAACGTCCACGCCCTTGCCGATCAGGATCGTGGCATGGCTCCGCCGCAGGTCGTGCAACCGCACATCCTTCAACCCGGTAGCCTTCCACAGGGCCGTCAGGGCGCGCTTCAAGGTCGTCAGGGACACGGGGAATAGTCGGGTATCCCCCGGCATCCGGTCTAGTCGTTTCAGCGCCAGCAGAATGTCCCGCATCTCCGCCGTGCAGCTAACGTAGCGCGATTTGCCGTTCTTCGAATTCAGCACTTCCACCACGATATGGGCGTCATCCACCAGCCGCACGTTGTCCGCTGTCAGGCCAAGGATTTCGGCTCGCCGCATCCCGGAGTTGTACGCCCAGGCCACATAGTGACGAAGCCATCCCCTGATACGCTGGGGTTGCTGCTCGCTCTTTTCCTCCTGCTCCTGCTCGATTCGTTCGCAGGTTGCGAGGATCGTCTTCCACTCCTGTTCCGTGACGAAACGCTGGCGCGCCTCAATCCCCCGTATCTTGTCGGCGCGGGTAGCCGGGTTGCGGTCGATCAGGCCGACACGAACGGCATCGTTCATGATCGCGTTGAACGTGCTGAGTTGGCGTTGAACGGTAGCAGGGGCGAGCGTCGCGCGTTGCTTGCCGATCCAACGATTCACATCGGCCACGGTGATCGCATCCATCGCCTTCTTGCCGAACGTCGGGATCAGCGCCGTGGTGATATGGCCCTTAGTGACGCCATAGCCTTTCAGGACGGGCTTCTTCCGATCCAGCCAGTCGGTTGCATAGCTGTTGAACGTATCGGCCTGCACCGCCTCCAATGGCTCGTTCCGATCGGCCAGCCCCTGCAAGCGGTCCCGTTCGGCCTCCAGTTGCTGCCACGTGAAGGACGCTCGGTTGCCGACCTTATGTTCGATCGATGCCCCCACCGGGATCAGCCGGTTATTGTAGGTGCCTCCATAGGGCAGCCGGACCTTCACCCATGCCGTGTACGACTTGGCTCCCCGGAACAGGCCGATTCCGTCGCAATAGGCGGGACGCTTCTCCATCTTCGCCGGAAGCAGGGCTTCGAATTTCTCATACTTCGAATAGCGCCCCGGTCGCCCCATCGGTCTTTTGATCTCAGCCACTTGCCTGCCTCCAGCCTCTTTCCCGGTGGGGAATTCAGTGGGGTATTATCAAGAATGGCGTATTTTGGCCATGAAATTTCGCCCCACCGTATCCCCACCGGGAACGCTGAAAAACCCCTGTAACGGTAAAAACGGCAGAAACCCGTGGGTTTACTATGTGTCGGAAATGCCGGAACATCAGTAACGACAGGCACGTCTAAAAACGGCTGAAGCCGACCTTGCCAAGGTTGGGGTCGAGGGTTCGAATCCCTTCGCCCGCTCCAGTCTTCCGGACTGGCGAGACAGCGCTGTTGCGGCTTGTCCATTGCAAGCTATTGATCTTATTGCGGTCGGCAACGATATCTACATAGAATTTGCATAATTCGTCGTGATCCACCCGAAGGATCGACGATGGACATAGCACGCAAGTGTCAGATTGCTGTTGCCGCCGTTGCGGTCGCGCTGGGGGCTGGGGCGGTCATGACGGCGCTGGACGTCAACGCGATCCGCGTGGGTGGGTCGATCGACGTGGCGGATCAGCAGATCAACGATCTTCAGGCTGCGATCCTGCCGCCCCCCGCCTACATCATCGAACCCTATCTCGAAGCGTCGTTGCTGCTCAACGACCCCGCCTCCTTTGCCGCGCGCCGGACGACCCTGCAGACACTGCACAGGCAATATCGCACGGAAATCGCCAGGTGGCGGGGGTCCACGCTGGATGCCGATCTTCGGGCCGCGCTGGTCGACCGGGCGGGTGGTGATGCCGATCGATTCTGGATGGAACTCGACGGCCATTTCCTGCCCGCGCTCCGGCAGCGGGACGACGCCGCCACCCGCGCCAGCTATCGCCGACTGAGCGGGATCTATGCCAGGCATCGGCGGGAGATCGATCGCACGGTGGAACTGGCAACGGCCCGGAAAGCAGAGCTTGCGGCGGATAGCCGTCACCGCCTTCACATCGCGATGGTCACGTTCGCGGTTCTGATCGGCGGCATCGCGATCGTGCTGGCGGGTAGCCTGCTCGCGCTGTTCCGCGGCGTGCTGCGCCCGATGGCCGGGATGGCTGCGGTGATGCGGCGGATGGCGGCCGGCAACCTCGACAGCGTCCCGACGCTCCGGAACCGCACGGACGAGATCGGCGTCATGATCGCGGCCGTCGATGTGTTTCGCAGCGCCGCGCTGACGCAGCGCAGCGTGGCGGCGGAGCAGGAGATCGTCGTTACCCGACTGGCCTCGGCGCTCGACCGGCTGGGTCGTGGCATGCTGACGCACCGGATCGGCGCAACGCTTCCGCCGACATACACCGCTCTGGCCCGATCCTATGACGGCGCGGTCGAACAACTCTCCGCGACGATGTCGGCGGTGGATCGGGTCGCGGAACGGGTGCGCAGCGGCGCGGGGGAAATCCGGGAGGCTTCCGACACGCTTGCCATCCGGACCGAGCAGCAGGCGGCAAGCCTGGAGGAAACCACGGCGGTCATGGGCGAGATCACGCGCGCCGTGCGTACGACCGCGGATCGGGCCGGCCATGCCGAATCGGCCGTGCGCCTGGCACGCGACGAAGCGCAGCAGTCCGGCGTGATCGTGGACAACACCGTCCATGCCATGGCGGGGATCGAGCGCACCTCGGCAGAAATCTCGGAAATCATCACCATCATCGACGGCATCGCCTTCCAGACCAACTTGCTGGCGCTGAACGCCGGGGTGGAGGCGGCGCGCGCGGGCGACGCGGGCCGGGGGTTCGCGGTGGTCGCATCCGAAGTCCGCGCGCTCGCCCAGCGATCGGCCGATGCCGCCAAGGACGTGAAGCTGCGGATCCTCGCATCCTCCAACCAGGTGGCGGCCGGCACGCAGCTGGTCGGCGAAACCGGGCAGGCGCTGCACCGCATCGCGGCGCGGATCGGGGAAATCGAATCGCTTGTCGCCGCCATCGCGTCGTCGGTCGAACAACAGGCCGGCGGCCTTCAACAGGTCAATATCGCCGTGGCGGAGATGGACGGGGTGGCACAGCAGAACGCCGCCATGGTCGAGGAAGCGACCGCCGCCGCCAGGTCGCTGGCGGCCGAGGCCGACGGCATGAGCCACCAGATCGCGCAGTTCCAGCTTGCGATCATACCACCGTCTCTCGCCGATGTCGGATCACGGGCATGTCCGACATTCGCCACCGGAGGGCTCGGACGCGCCGCCGCCTGACGCAACCGCCGCCCCCAGGCAGCCGCTTATTTGAGGGTGTAGAGATACGCGGTGATATCCCGGGCGCCGCGGTCCGTGATCCGCTGTTCCGGCATGCCGTTGCCCGGGATCACCGCTTGCGGATGCCGGAGCCAGTCGATCATGGCCCGGGGCTCGTTCGGCAATCGTCCCGCAATCTGCGCCCGCGTGGCGATACCGTCGAGCGGCGGCCCGACCATACCGTCGGCGCCGTAGACACCTGCAATGACGTGACAACTGCCGCAGCCATAGGCCGCGATCGCTTCCCGCCCGGCGGCGATGCGCCCGCCGGTCAATGCTTCGGCCATCGTGCGCGTGCGCGTCTGCGATTCGGCATAGAGCACGCCACCGGCCACGATCGCCGCGACGATCGACGCGGCGAACAACAGGGCCAGCCAGCGCAGGCTAGACGGCATGCCCCACCCCCCGACCGGGTTCGCGGAGCAGCCGCCGCATCAGCAGCAGCGCCGCGCCGGCATGCACCAGCCCGCCCGGCACCCACATCAGCAACCCCGCCAGCTGCTGGTCCTCCGCGGGGCTGAGCCCGAACGGGGCCATGCCCAGCCTGGCATAGCCGGCGTACCAGGGGCTGGTCGCGAACGCCATCAACGCACCAAGCGCGCCCGATACGATCGCGGTGACGACCAGGCACAGCGCCGCGACGCCCGGCGCGGTCCGGCGATGAACCATCGCGGTCCAGAACAGCAGTGCCGCGATCAGGAACGACAGATGCTGCACGACATGCCATCCCGCGCTTGCCAGCGCACGGTCGAACAGCGCCGGCGCATGCCACAGCCACAACGCCGTTGCCTGCACCAGCGTTGCCGTCACCGCGCCGGTCGCCTGACGCCACGGCAGCGCGATCGGGCGCGCCGCGACCCCCTGCCCGATCCGCCGCCGCCATGCGCCCGGGAAAGCCCACAGCATGATCGCCAGCGGTTCGGCCAGTACCAGCAACGGCGCCGCCGCCAGCATCAGCAGCTCATGTTCGAACATATGCGCCGCGAACGATCGTTCCCCCGCCGCGTGCAACGGTGATACCAGCGCCGCCGCCAGCAGGGTCAGCCCCGCGGCGAACCAGCGCGCCCGCCGGCGCAGCGACCCCGCGCCCTGCCCGGATCGCGGGATCAGGCGCCGCCACCCGCGCGTGAACAGCAGCGCCGCGATCAGCAGAGGCAGCGTGATCCACGGGTCGAACGTCCATTCCGGTCCCTCCGGGCGGGCGTGCCGGTCCACCCCATGCGCCATGCCGGTGCTGGCCCATAGCAGCGCGATCGGCCAGAAGCGGATCAGCGCACGCACGGCGGCACCATCATGATCGCCAGAGTCTGGAAGCTGATCGCAAGCGCAAAGATGCCCGCCACCGCCAGCGCGAGTTGCGCCAGCCACCGGTCGGCCGGGGCACCGTCCTTCCGTGTCAGCGACCACGCGCCCCGTCCCGCGGCCGCGCACATGGCCAGGCTGGCCACGCCCCAGGCAAGGCCGATCCCGATCAGCCCGCACCGCCGATGCAGGACATGCGACAGCCCCTGTTCGAACAGGAACCAGGCGGCCGGCGGCAGCAGCAGCACCGTCCAGCTGCGCGCGCGCGGACTCATGACAGCCGCGCCAGGCCATAGACGATCGCCCCGATCGGCAGCCAGCTGCCCACCACGAACGTCCAGTAATTGGCATTGTTTTCGACATCGGCGAACTGATCGTCGCCCACCTCATGCGTGAACAGCCACGCCGCCTGCACCGCGGTGTCGCCCCAGTCGGTCACGACATGCATGGTGTGCAGCACCATCAGCATCCACACGACCGATCCATAGGCATTGTCATACCAGCGCGTGCCGAGATGCGCGAATTCATACGCCCGCGGGATCAGCAGCAGCAGACCGATGACCGTCATCGCCGCCACCCCGATCCGCACCCCGCGCGCATCCTTGGCCACGGCGCGGCGCCGTACCCAGAGGTTTGGCCCCTCGCTCAGCATCAGCCCCGCGGTAAAGATCATCCCCCACATCAGGTCCGGCGGATGCGTTCCCGCCGGCGGCCACTGCGACGCCTGCGTCATCAGGTACAGATAGGCCGCGGCCGCCATCGCAAAGCCGGTGCCCTCGATCAGCATGAAACCGATATTGCCCCACCAGACCAGGTGGCGCGCGCCGCTCGCGCTGTCCGGCAGGTGCGACAGGTCGCCTGTGATCCGGATCGGCCTTGGATCGCGGATCATCATGTCTGTTTCCGAAGCGGGCTGGTCTTCGCCCGCGGACGCTGCGGCCAGAACCAGCCGGTCAGCGCCGCGCCGATCGGGATCGCGCCGGCCACCACCGCCCATGGGGTGAAGATACTGCCGAGGAACATCGCCGTCACCGCCAGTGCCGACACCAACGGCCAGATCGACGGCGCGGAACTCTTCTGCCGATACATCGGGATCGCCTCGGTGACGGACGTCACCAGCACTTCGCGCCGCTCGCTGCCAATCCCCTCCATCGCCGGCAGGACGCCATCCGCACGCCACAACGGCGTCAGGCTGTCGACCACCGGCGTATAGGCAATGTTCCACGCCGGCGACGGCGATGGCCCGGCCCATTCCAGCGTCGATGCGCCCCACGGATCGGCGCCCGCCGGCGTACCGCGCCAGAAACTCCACAACGCGTTGGCGGCGAAGACAAGCCCGCCGACCATGGCGATCACGCTGCCCGCGGTGGCGATCTGGTTCAGCAGGTCCCATCCCATGGTGTGCGGATAGGTATAGACCCGCCGCGGCATCCCCATCAGGCCCAGCAGGTGCATCGGAAAGAAGCCGAGGTTGAACCCGCCGACGATCAGCACGAACGCGATCCGGCCCCAGCGTTCCGACATCATCCTGCCGGTCGCCTTCGGATACCAGTAGGCGAACGCGCCGAACAACGGGAACATCGCGCCGCCCACCAGCACATAATGGAAATGCGCGACGATGAAATAGGTGTCGGTCAGTTGCAGGTCGAGCGCGGCGGACGCCGTCATCATCCCCGACAGGCCACCGATCACGAACGTCGAAACGAACCCCAGCATCCACAGCATCGGCGTCGCGAACCAGGGCCGGCCCGCGATCATCGTCCCGATCCAGCAGAAGATCTGGAGCCCGGCCGGCAGCGCGATCGCCATGCTGGCGGCGGTATAGAAATCATTGCCCAGCCGCGGCAGCCCGACCGCGAACATGTGATGCACCCAGAGACCGAAGGCGAGCGCACCGATCGCCATCATCGCCAGCACCAGCACCGTGTGCCCGAACAAACGTCGCCGCGAAAACGTCTCGACGATCGCCGAGACGAAGCCGGTCGCGGGGATGAAGATGATATAGACCTCGGGGTGGCCGAAGAACCAGAACAGGTGCTGGAACAGCAGCACGTCGCCGTGCCCGCCGGGCGCGAAGAAATGGGTGGAAACCAGCCGGTCGGCGATCAGCATGCTGGTCACCAGCATGATCGCGGGCATCGACAGGATCGTCATCATCGCCGCGATCAGCATCGCCCACAGAAACACCGGCATCCGCGCCAGGGTCATGCCGGGCGGCCGCATCTTCAGGATCGTCGCCGCGATGTTCACCGATGCGCACAGCGCCGCCACCTCGGTGAAGGTGATCATCTGCGCCCAGATGTCGACGCGGTGGCCGGGGGCGTAGCCGGGGCCGGCAAGCGGCGGATATTCGAACCAGCCGAGATCGGGGGTGACGTCCAGCGCATGACTGATCCAGAGCGTCAGCACGCCGCCCAGATACAGCCAGAAACTGAACGCGCCCAGCCGTGGAAACGCCATGTTCCGCTGCCCCAGCATCAGCGGCACCAGCCATAGCGCCATCGCTTCCATCACCGGGACCGACACCAGGAACAACATGGTCGATCCGTGCAGCGAGAAGCTTTCGTTGTAGAGCTGCGGACCCATCCGCGTATTTTCCGCCACCGACAATTGCCAGCGCATGTCGAGCGCGAGCATGCCCGCCAGGAACAGCAGCAGCAGCGCGGTCACGATGTAGCGCGCTGCGATCCGCTTGTGGTCGACCGTGGTCAGGAAGCCCCACAGCCCCGGCGGATCGCGCCAGGTGCGGGCAAGCTGATCGTGGCGATCGGTGTCCGCGCTCATCGCAGGCTCGCCAGATAGTCCGCGACCGCATTCGCGTCGGCGGGGGTGAGCGGCACCGCCGGCATCGACGTGCCCGGCTTCAACGCCTGCGGCTGGATGATCCAGCCCTGCAGGTTGCCGCGCGTCATCGCCAGCGTGCCCGCGGCGATCGATTGCCGCGCCGCGACATGGGTCAGGTCCGGTCCGGCACGCCCGCCGGCCCCGGTGCCGCGCACGACGTGGCACGCGGCGCAGGGACCGGCGAACAGCCGCGCCCCGCGATCCGCGGAACGGCGTGCGGGTGCGGCCTGCATGGCCAGCCAGGTTTGGAATGCCGCCGGGCTCTCCACCTTCACATCGAACGCCATGTGCGCGTGCTGCGTCCCGCAGAATTCCGTGCATTGCCCGCGGAACCAGCCTTCCCGGCGGGGCGTCAGGTCGATCAGGTTGCGGCGGCCGGGAATCATGTCCAGCTTGCCCGCGACATTGGGCACCCAGAAGCTGTGGATGACGTCCGCCGACCCCAGCGACACCCGCGTCGTCGTGCCCATCGGCAAATGGAGTTCGTTCGCGGTTTCGATCCAGGCGCCGGTCGCCGGGTCATGATATTGGATGCGCCACCACCATTGATGGCCGGTCACGCGCACCATCAGGGCGGGCGCGCCGCGCGTCGCGAACAGCGCGCGATCCGCCCAGAAACTGCCGACGATCAGCACCGTCAGCCCGGCGACGATCGCCCCCGCCGCCACCGGCAGCGTGCGCGTGAGCACCCGGTCCGGCGACTCGTCCCCACCACTCCCGGATGGCGCCGCGGACGAGCGCCGCCACGTACGCCACAATGCCCAGGCGATCCCGGCCAGCACGATGACATAGACGATGCCGCACACCCACAGCATCAGCGCGAACAGCGACGACAGCGCGCTCGCCTGGTCGCCGGCGGGCGCAAGCGGGCTCTGCACCCCGGTACAGCCCGCCAGTGGTGCGCAGATGATGAGAACACGCGCCCGCGTCACAGCGGCCCCGACCACCGTGCACCTTCCGGTTCGGCGGCCCCGTCGATGGCCACACGCCGTCGTTTCTCCACCGTATGCAGCGACAGGTCGCGGACATAGGCGACGATCTGCCACAGGGGCTCGACCGGGATCCGGTTACGATAGGCGAGCGCGCCATGCCCGTCCGCGACCGCGGCATAGACCTGATCGAAAGTACCACCCCGGTGCCAGTGCGGGTCGGTCAGGTTGCGCCGGCCGGGCGATTGTTCCGCATGGCAGGCCGTGCAGCCATACCACCGGAAATAGCGCCCGCCTTGGGCGATCTGATACACATTGGCCTGGAAATAGACGATCCGCGGATCGTCGGCGCCGTGCGGCGGCGTCATCGGGGCGGAGGGGCCGATATCGCGTGCTTCCTTGCTGCACGCCGCCAGGATCAGCAGCAGCATGAGCGACGCCACGCGGCTGCGATGAAGGTGCAGGTATCGCATGCCAGCTGTCGAACGATCCGGATTCTGCCGATGGTAAAGCATGTTAGCGTCCTGGCGTCCGCCCGACATTGCTTTAGATCATGCGCACGATGCGATTTTCCTTCTTCTTTTTACCTCTGCCATGCGACCGCACCCGTGGTCGGCCGTTGAAGCGGCATCGTCGACCTGAGCGAAGGATGTCTGATGTCCATTGATGTGATCTACAAGACCAGTGCCACCGCCACCGGCGGACGCGACGGCGCCGCGAAATCGGACGACGGTTCGGTCGACGTGAAACTGGTCGTGCCAAAGGAAATGGGTGGTCCCGGCGGGGTCGGCGCCAATCCGGAAAAGCTGTTCGCTGCCGGCTATTCCGCCTGCTTCCTGGGCGCGATGAAGGCGGTTTCGGGCAAGGAAGGCGTGAAGGTGCCGAACGATGCCACCGTGACCGCGGAAATCGGCTTCGGCCCGCGGTCCGAAGGCGGCTATGGCATCACGGCCGACCTGACCATCCACATGCCGGGCGTCGAGAAGGCCGATGCGGAACGGCTGGTGCATGCGGCGCATGCCGTCTGCCCCTATTCCAACGCCACCCGCAACAATGTCGATGTCGGCCTGACGATCGCCTGATTCCTCCCCGGGCGGGCGCGGGCGGCATCCGGCCACCCGCGCCCGGATCTCAGATCGGCAGCCGCAACGTCGCCCAGATCGGCAGGTGATCGGACGCCAGCGACGCGCGGTGGCTGTGATGGACACCCGAATCGATCACCGTCACGTCCGGGCTGACCAGGATCCGGTCGAGACAGGCCATCGGACGCCGGGCATGATAGCTTCGCCCGGTCGGCGCGAACCGGTAATCGCGCCCGAAATCGCGCAGGCATCCGCCCTGTAGCGACCATTCGTTCAGATCGCCCATCATGACCGTCGGCAAGATCCGCGCACACCCGGTGACATGCGCCATCACCGCCTGCGCCTGCCGTCGCCGCCACAGACCCGACAGGTCGAGATGCATGCCGACGATCCGCATCTCGGCACGGCCGATCCGGATGTCCGCCATCACCGCCCCGCGGGGTTCCAGCACCGGCAGATCCAGGATCCGGCAGGTCAGGATCGTCGCGGATTTGCGCACCAATATCGCATTGCCGTGCCACCCGATGCCGCCCGGCCGCACCCCGAACCCTACCGGGCGATAGTCCGACCGTTCGGCGATCAGGTCGATCGGGATCGCGGACAGCTTGGTTCCGAACCGCCGATCCGCCTCCTGCAAGGCGACGATATCGGCGTCGATTTCGTGCAGCACCTCCAGGATCCGGTCCGGCCGTCGGCGGCGGTCGGTCCCGATCGCCTTGCGCATGTTATAGCTGGCGACGGTCAGCATCGCGGTCATGGCGTGGGGAGATCCAGCGCTTCGGCCGCGGCGCGCAGGTCCTGCGACGCCACCATCAGCCGGACGCCGCCCATCACGCCGATGCCGAGCGCACCCAGGCCATCGTCGAACAGTTCCGCGGCGATCCCGTCCGCCGCCAGGCGCCCCCGCGCCAATTCACCGAGAATGCGGTCCGGAAAACAGGCGAGTTCGGTCAGCAACATGGATCAAGCAACGCATCGCCGCGCAAAGGGTGCCGTGCGATCGACGCCCCCTTTCAGTCGCCCCGACCGCGCGCGCGCCGCATCGGCCTGACCAGATGGGCGATGAAGTTCCGCAATTCGGCCGTGCGCAACGCTGCGTCCGTCACCTGTTCATCCAACCCCAGCGCCCAGGCCAGATCGCGGCGGTCGGGCGCATGCGCCAACGCGTCGACTGCGCCGGCCTGTACCTCGACTGCCTCCGCATCCCGCGCCAGGCCATGTTCGATCAGGTCGGGCGTCTGCCGGCGGAGTGCCGCTGCAATTTCGCGCAGCGACAATTCCGGATGATATTGCACGCCCCAGAACACGCCTTGATCGTGCCGGATCTCGACGGCCTGAACCTGCGTGACGGCATTGGACGCCAGCAGGACCGCCCCGTCGGGCAGAGTTGCGACCTCGTCGGTATGCACCGCCGGCGCGTCCCAGGCCGGTGGCCGCCCCGCCAGCAACGGGTGATCGCGTCCGGCCGCGGTCGGTGCGATCCGCCGCGCAAACCCGGCCTCGCGCCGCGCCCCCATCGGGCGGACGGTGCCGCCGGCCGCCGCGACCGCGACCTGCAACCCCGCGCAGGATCCGAACGCCGGCGTGCCCGATGCGAACACCGCGCGCATGAACGCGATCTGCCGCCGGACTTCCGGCCGATCGTCATAGACGTGCAGCGGCGATCCGCTCAGAAACACGCCGTCATATCGGCCGATCTCGTCCGGCTGCGGGTGCGGTCCATCGGCATCGGCCGGCCGGATCAGATCGCACCGGCAACCGGGCACCAGGCCTCGCAGCGTGTCGGCAAAGCTCTCGCCCGAACTCGACCCCACGCTTTTGCGGCGGCGTTCGCGTGCGGCCTCCGACTCGCTCTCGATCATCAGGAAATGCAGGCTGGCGTTCAAGACGCCGCGCCCAGCCAGTCGTCCAGTCGGCGCACGGTGGTCGGGCGGATATCGGCCTTCATGCTGGTCTCCATGATCTCCAACGCCCAACGCGTGCGATCCGCGCTCAGGCCGGCGACGGTGTCGCCCGGCACCCACAACGCATAATCGCGCATATGGGCGTCGGCGGCCGTGAACAGGACACAGATGTCGGCGGCGATCCCGGTCAGGATCAGCCGTCGAACGCCCAGTCTGGGCAGCACGACCGGCAGGTTGGTGGCGTAGAATCCGGAAAATTGCGGCTTGATCACGAACAGGTCGCGGTCTCGCGGCACGATCCCGCGGATCAGGTCGCGATTGTCGCCCGCCTGCTCCAGCGCCCGTTCGATCAGGCGCGATCGTTCGGAATGCCACTGCCCGTAATTGTCGTTGACGTAGATGACCGGGACGTCGTGCGCATCCGCCGCCGCGCGCAGGGTCACGATCGCCTCTGCCGCCGCGCGGACCGCCGGCAGGATGGCGGTCGCCTCCTCGAACCGCAGATCGTTGATCATGTCGATGATCAGCAACGCGGTCCCGTCCGCTGCCGACGCGTCGGTCCCCGCCATCAGCGTGGGCTCGCCGCCTTGCGGTCCGCGTCCTCGGCCTTCATCCGTGCGCGAATGCCGCCTTCGACACCGGTCGTCCCCGGCATCGGGCGATAGATGGCACCCGCGGTCGGCGGGGTTGGCGCTCCCTTCACCATCTGCTGGTCATGCGCGATATTGGCCGCGATATGTTCGGTCAGGTCGGGCATCAGGTGGTGCGCGGTCGACGCGCCCTGCGCCTTCCACCCCACGGGCAGTTCCTCACGCGGGTGTACGGACACCCAGACGATCGCCTGGACCACCTGGTCCGGCGAATCCATCATCACCATCCGGCCGGCATGGCCGCTATAGTTGGCGGCCTGCGAAAAGAACGGCGTGTCCGCCGCCCACGGCATGACCGTCGCGACCCGGATCTGCCTGCCGACCCCCGCCAGCCGCAGTTCCTGGTTCAGCGCGCGGCCCAGACTCAGCACCGCGGCCTTCGATGCGCTGTAGGTTGCATGATAGGCCAGCGGCACCTCGCTTTCGACCGAACCGATGTTGACCAGCGTACCGAACCCCTGGTCGCGAAACCGGCGCAACGCGGCATGACTGCCATATAGCGTACCTTTCACGTTGACATCGATCACCCGCGCCTGATCCGCGACCGGGATGGTGTCGAACCGCCCGAGCGCCCCGATGCCGGCATTGTTGATCCACACATCGATCCGGCCGAACCGCGCGACCGCCGCGGCCGCCAGCCGCGCGACCGCATCGGGTTGCGCGACATCCGTCGTCACCACCAACGCCGCCCCGCCCGCGGCGCGCACCCCGCGCGCCACCTCATCCAGCACGTCGGTCCGCCGCGCGGCCAGCACGACATTGGCGTGCATCGCGCCCAGCTTCAGCGCGACGCCGCGTCCGAACCCGCTTGATGCGCCGGTCACGACATAGGTGCGATGCGCGATCCGTTGCGGGTCGCTGCGCGACAGCCGGGTCGACGTGGCACAGGCGGACAGAGACAACGCCGCCGCGATCAGGATCACACAACGACGGGCCATTGATCCGCGCTCCTATGACCGGGCATCGCCACGCACCCTGTGGATGCGCAACCCCGCGGCGTCCGTCCGCGGCACCGACGACAGCATCGCGATCGCCGCCGCGGCATCAGCCGCACCGCGCGCGATCCGATCGCGGATCGTCGCGCGGGAGAAATCGAACGTCTTTTCCGGCCCGGCCTCGTCCGCGCTTGCCCGGTAGCGGAGGTAGACCAGATCCGTGCTGTCGCCGTCCGGTTCCAGCCGCGCCGCCAGCGTCCGTTCACGCTGCAGCCGATCGAGCGTGACCAGGGTCTGACAGGCGAATTGCAGATCGATCGACCGCTCGATCACATTTTCGAGCCCGCCGGTCACCGCCACGTCCGGCGCGAACAGGTCGAGCAGGAAGCATAGCCGCGGAACGTTGCCGATCCGGTCGCTCGCCAAAAACGGGTCGAGCGGCGCATTGGTCGAAAAACCGCCATCGCCAAGCAGGCGGCCATCGATCCGCAGCGGCGCGAACGACGGCAGCAGCCCGCCGCTGGCGATCAGATGATCGATGGTGATCCGGTCGCCCGCGGCGGTATCGAACCGCACCGATTCGCCGGTTTCGACATCGGTGGTCGCGATGCACAGCCGCACCGGACCATCGTTCAATCGATCAAAGTCGATGAACCGCGCCAGCGTGTCGCGGACCGGCGCGACATCGTACAGGCTGGCGGTCGGCTGCCCACCCGATCCGGCGAGGCGCGGACGAAACAGGTTCGGCACGCCGCCCAACCGCGCCGAAAGCACACTGGTCCAGTTGCGACCGTGGCGCAGCATACCGTGTCGATTCCACCCCAGGGGATCGATCCAGGCGCTCGGCGGCAGATCGGACGTGACCGCCTCCCAGAACTCCGCCAGCGCCTCCAGCCGGGTTTCCGGAGCATTGCCGGCCAGGATCGCGCCATTGATCGCGCCGATCGATGCCCCTGCGATCGCCTGCACCTCGAACAGTTCGACCTCCGCCAACGCCCGACAGGCGCCCAGCTGATAGGCACCCAGTCCCAGTCCGCCCGCCAGGATCAGCGCGACCGGCGTCATCCCATGCTCCGGTCCGACCGCCGCTCGGCGATCTCGTCCAGCACGGCTTCGGGCGCGACATCCTGTTTCACGTCGCCCATGTCGTTCGGCACCGCCTGCGCCACGCCCAGCCGCTCCGCTATCGCATCCACCACCGCCGCCAACCGCGTCAGCTCATGTTCGGCCAGCAGGTTGATGTGCAGGTCCAGATCGGCGCGTGTGTCGGCCGCCTCGGCCATCCGGTTCTGGCTGATCAGCACGAATGTCGACAGGAAGATCGCTTCCACCGACGCTTCCGATGCCAGAATCACGAAGCTGGGATCGAACGGGCGCACAGCCTGAACCAGCCCGATATTGACGACGATCCATAGGCCATAGACGGCGAGGTGCAGATATACGAATGCCATGCTGCCCGTGAACCGTGTGATGGCCTCCGCCACCTGGTCCTGGCGCGGTGCGGCCGCGCTTTCGGCGGCGCGGCGCTCCTCCAATGCAGCGATGTTGCGCGTCAGCGCATCGCTCAGCCGGCGCGGACCGGGCGGCGGCACGGTCGGCGACGTCATGATCCACCGACGATCGCGACCGGATCGCCGGTCGCCGTAAACAGCGCCGGACGCCGCAGCCGGAGTGCCTGCAGCAGCAACAGAGTCTTGGCATCCGCCAGCGGCGCGCCGACCACCGCATCCCACAATTCGGCAAGCGGCCATTCCCGGACCACGACCCGCTCGTTTTCCGCGGCCAACCCGCCGCCGGCGGCCACGCGGTCGCCCACGCGATATTCGGCCAGGAACAGATGCACCTGCTCGGTCGAACTGTTCGGGTCCATCCAGACCGCGCCGACCCGGTCGAGCCGCGCCAGCCGCAACCCGCCTTCCTCCCACGCCTCCCGCCGCGCGGTTTCGGCCAGGTCGGTTTCCTCCGCCACGCCCGCGATCGCTTCCTCCAGCGGCGGCGATCGCAGGAACAGCGGCGCGGCCCGCGTCTGCGTTACGGTGATCGCCACGCGCCGATCGGGATCATAGGGCAGCACCGCCGCACCGGACGGATGCCGCACCAGCGGCCGGCTTTCATCGTGGCCGTTGATCCGCAATTGCAGCATCAGCAGGTCCAGCCAGCCACGGAACAGGACGTCGCTGCCCAACACCGCGTCCGGACCGGCCGGGGGCTCGGCACGGTCGCGGTCGGTCGGCTCGCCCTGCTCCCGCATCACGCGCCCTTATTCCTCGCCGGCCATCATCGCGGGGTTGACCGTGCTTTCCGCCAGCTGCGTCAGCTGCTCGTCCAGCCGCTTGCCCTCGTCCAGCAGGCGATCCATCAGGTCGACGACCGGTTGCTGGCCCAGCAAGCGGCCCAAGGACGCGGACGTGCCCCAGGCGGCGATGCAATAATGCTCCAGCTTCTGGACGGCGCCCAGCAAGACGGCGTCCAGCAGTGCGGGCTGGTCGATTTCCGCCAGATGCTCGTTCATGTCCTCGATCAGGCCCTCGGCCGCGACATTCTTCGGCCGGGCCTTGGTCACCTCCATCGCGTCGAAGATCGCGTCCAGCTCCTCGATCGCCGTGGCGCCGCGATCACGCCGCTCCTGCAACCGGGTCTTCAGATCCTCGGACTGGATGGCGCGCGACAATTTGGGGATCGCCCGCGACAATTGGCGCTCCGCACTGTGGATTTCCTTCAATTCGGTTACGAGGATATCCTGTGCGGTCTTCGGCTTGGGCATGGCGAAACTCCGGGACGGGTGGGCTACAGACCTTGCTCAACGGCCCCCGACTGGCCGGGTTCCGGCTTAACTATCTGAGATACATGCTATTAATTTAGATCAATGATCTGGTCTTCTGATCGAGCGCATGGTCAAAAATCTGCTATTCCTCTGAACGACATCGCCGACACCACGTTCACCCCGACGATCAGGAAACGAGGACGACCCATGGCTGAAGGCCGCAAGAACGCACCGCCGCAACCCTCCGCCGGCGGCTGGGGCGCGCTCAACGCCACCGAACGCCAACTCGGGCGTCAGAAGATCCTGGTGAAGGGCAACCGCGCACTGCTCAACATGAACAAGCCGGGCGGGTTCGATTGTCCCAGCTGCGCCTGGCCGGACCCCGCCAAACCTCATGCCGCCGAATATTGCGAAAACGGTGCGAAGGCCGTGGCGTGGGAAGCAACGGCCAAGCGCACGACGCCGGAACTCTTCGCCGATCACAGTGTCACGCGGCTGCGCGGGTGGAGCGATTTCGCGCTGGAGGATCATGGCCGCCTGACACATCCGCTGCGCTACAATCCGCACACCGATCATTATGAGGCGGTGGATTGGGACACCGCGATCCGCGAGATCGGGGCGATCGTGCGCGGGCTCGAACCCGAACGGGTCAATCTCTACACCTCCGGTCGTACCTCCAACGAAGCCGCCTTCCTGTGGCAGCTTTATGGGCGGGTCATCGGGACCAACAATTTCCCCGACTGTTCCGACATGTGCCACGCCACCACTACCGCCGCGCTTCCGGAAAGCATCGGCGTGGGCAAGGGCACGGTGACGCTGGACGACTGGGAACAGTGCGATGCGCTGTTCATCATCGGCCAGAACCCCGGCACCAATTCGCCGCGCATGCTCGGATATCTGCACGACATGGCGAAGCGTGGCATCCCGATTGTCACGTTCAATCCGCTGAAGGAACGCGGGCTGGTGAAGTTCACCGATCCGCAAAGCCCGCTCGAAATGCTCACCGGGCGCGGGCAGACGATCAGTTCCAACTATTTCCAGCTGCGCACGGGCGGCGACATCGTCGCGATGCAGGCGATCTGCAAGGTGGTGATCGAAGCCGATGACGCGGCGCAGGCGGCCGGCCAGCCGCGCATCCTGGACGTGGATTTCATCACCGAACATACGCACGGGTTCGACGCGTTCGCCGATTATGTCCGCGCGCTCGGTTGGGACCGGATCACGCACTGGACCGCACTGACACGCGACCAGATCGAACAGGCCGCCGCCATCTACATGAAGGCGGAACGCGTCATCGCCTGCTGGGGCATGGGCATCACCCAGCATCGCCGCGGCGGCGATGCGATGCAGCAGATCTGCAACCTGCTGCTGCTACGCGGCAATATGGGCCGGCTGGGCGCCGGCGCCTGCCCGGTGCGCGGCCATTCCAATGTGCAGGGTGACCGCACGGTCGGCATCAACAAGACCCCGACGGAACCCTTTCTGCAGCGGCTGGACGCCGCCTTCGGCATCCGGAGTCCCCGCGAATGGGGCCATGACACCGCCGAATGTTGTGAGGCGATCCTGGCGGGCAAGGTCGACGCCTTCCTGGCGATGGGCGGCAATTTCTTCCGCGCGGTCCCCGATACCGACCGGATCAGCGCCAAGGTCGCGGATGTCGGGCTGACCGTCTATGTCGGGACCAAGCTCAACCGCAGCCACCTGACGCCGGGCAAGCAATCCTACATCCTGCCGGCGCTGGGTCGCACCGAACGCGATATTCAGGCGGGTGGGCAGCAGAGCGTGACCGTGGAGGACAGCTTCGCCATGGTCCATGCCTCGACCGGCGCCCTGACACCCGCCAGCGATCAATGCCGGTCCGAACCCTGGATCGTCGCCGAACTGGCCAAGGCGACGGTGGCGGACCGCGCCGCGATCGACTGGGACGGGATGGTCGCCGATTATGCGCGCATCCGCGACAAGATCGAAGCGGTAATTCCGGGGTTCCAGGATTATAACCAGCGGATCCAGGAGCCTGGCGGGTTCCACTTGCCGATCGCCGCGCGGCAACGCGTCTGGGACACGCCCACCGGCAAGGCCAATTTCCTGTTCAAACCCGATCGCATGGACGAGGATGACGACGCGCCGCAGAATGCGCATCTGCAACTGATGACGATCCGCAGCCACGATCAGTTCAACACGACCATCTATTCCTACAATGACCGCTATCGCGGCGTATCGGGTGAACGGATGGTGGTGTTCATGAGCCAGGGCGACATGGCCGAACGCGACCTGTCGGAAGGATCGATCATCGAATTCACGACCGTTTCCGACGACGGCATCGATCGCCGCGTGGGCGGATTCAAAGTCGTCGCCTATGACGTGCCGAAGGGCTGCTGCGCCGCCTATTTCCCGGAAACCAATGCGCTGCTGCCGCTATCCCACCGCGACGAACGCAGCAACACGCCGGCGGCAAAATCGGTGCCGGTCCGCATCACCGCGCAACAGCCCGGCGACCCCGTTTCCAGCAAGCCGGAGGTCGCCAATCGCTATCCCGACCGGCTGCCCCATGTCGTGCCGGCCACCGCCTGATCCGTACGCCGCTCCACGCACAATCCTACCGCCGCGATGCGCTCGACCTCGGCATAGGCCGGCTGGTCGAGTTCCTCGCCGAAGATGTCGGGATCGAGTTCACGGTAGCGGCAGCGCAGCCCCTCGTCCGGTAGCCTGCGGCGCAGCGCATCCAGCAACGCGTCCCGACCGTCGACGATCGCCACGCCGGTATACAGGATCAGCCGCCCGCCGGGCGTCAGTTTCCCGACCCCGGCCAGCACCCAATCGAGCGACAGCCGCGCGCCGTGCAGGTCGCCGCCATCCCGATAGGCGCGGCGATCATGGTCCATCATGAACGGCGGGTTGGCGACGATCAGGTCATAGGCACCCGTCACCGCATCCGGGCTGCTCGCCGCCACCGTTTCATGGCGCACGCCGGCGTGCGCGGCGTTGATCGACGCCAGGAACAGCGCCCTGGGATTGATATCGGCCAGCGTCAGCCGTGCGTCCGGCTGGTGCCGCGCAGCGACGATCCCGCCGACCCCGGCCCCGGCGCCATAATCCAGGATCCGCGCGCCGGCGGGCAGGGTCCCGCTGTCCGCCATGATCAGGTCCGCAAACCGGTAACTGTCCGGCCCCAGGAACACCGCGTCCGCCTCCGTCGTGGGATAGGCCGAATGCAGGAACAGCAGACCGTGCACGCACGATACCCGCACCGTCGCCTGCAACAGCCCGCCCGCGACCGATCGCACGGCACCGCCCGCCTCCAGCAACGCGAGGATCTCGGCTGGAACCGCATCGGCCCGGAACGGCAGGCTCCAACCCAATATATCGCGCAGGTCGTGCGCGACGTGTCGGCCGTCACGCGCGACGACACGGGCATGGGTCGCCGGGCTGACCGTCACGAACCGGTATTCCTGAGCCGCCAGGATGCGGAGCAGCGCACCCAGCGGCGGCTGGGTCATGGCGTTAAGGTCTGTCGTCGGCATGCGGTCGTCACCCCTTTTCGGGGACAAGAACCGCCGCGCCTGCCTTAGCGTTCCGGGCGTGAATAGGAGGGCGGGTCGCTGGCCGGGAAGGATTCGTCGGATCCCTCATCGACCACATCCCACCGCGCACGGCCGGCATCGCGCATGTGATCCGGCCCGGCGTCGCGCGTCTGGTCGAAATTGGCGGGATCCGTGATCATGGTGGCAAAGGCGGGCGGCGCACCGCGCTGCTCCACGATCATCGCCACCGCCGGCCGTGACCGCCGCCGCGACCCCAGCCAGAGCCCGGTCGCGAACACCGCCAGCAACAGCATGGGGTGGCTGCGCGGTCGCTCCGCCGGAACAGCATTGTCCACCACCGGCTCTGGACCGCGGCCGGCGGTGCCGATCACCTCGACATAGGCGACGCCCGACATCTCCTCGATTACCGCACCGCCGGCCAGTCCGGCACCGGCGTGCCGCAATTCCGGGCGGCTGGTTGCCGCATCGACGCGTTCGCCGCGCAGCCCCTCCGGTTGCGCGCCTTGCTTATCCGCTGCATCCGGTCCGCCATAGACGCGGCCGTCGGTTTTATGGTCTGACATCGCGTCTTCCTCTGATCGACGCTCCTGCTCCACCCATTCCGACGACCCCGCAATCACCTACGTTCGGATGCCCGCGGCGATGCGCTGACCCAGGTTATTATCCTGCATTACCAATATCTTGGGTGAACCCTTTCCAGAAGCGGACGTTGACCCTGCTCGCGATACTCCGGTTCGGTGGCCTGCTTGGGCGACACGATCCGGTTCCGGGGAACCTGCCATGACGCCGAACCGATGCCGAACGCGCCCCGCGTCCTGATCCGCCGGCTCGCGGCCATGCTGCCGATCGCCCTGATCGGCTGCGCGCCCGCCAGCATCCTCGCGCCCGCCGGGCCGATCGCGGCGGCCAACCGCACGATCCTGTTGAACGCGCTCACCATCATGCTGGCGATCGTGGTGCCGACCATCATTGCCACGCTGGCCTTTGCCTGGTGGTTCCGGGCGGGCAACGACCGTGCGCGCTACCGTCCGGATTTCGTCTATTCCGGCCGCGTCGAAATGATCGTCTGGTCGATCCCGATCCTCGTCATCCTGTTCCTGGGTGGCGTGATCTGGGTCGGCAGCCACGATCTCGATCCGCGCCGCCCGATCGCGCCCACCGCCGGCAATGGTGCGCCGATGGAGGTGCAGGTCGTCTCGCTCGACTGGAAATGGTTGTTCATCTATCCGCAGCAGGGGATCGCCACCGTCAACATGCTGGTGCTGCCGGTGGGCACGCCGGTGCACTTTCGGCTGACATCCGCCAGCGTCATGAACACCTTCTTCGTGCCGCGGCTCGGTTCGATGATCTACACCATGAACGGAATGGAGACCGAACTCCACCTGCGCGCGGATCGGCCGGGCACGGTCTATGGGCAATCCGCCCATTTCAGCGGCGACGGTTTTTCCGACATGAATTTTCCGGTGCGTGCGCTTCCGCCGGCGCAATTCGCGGCCTGGGCGACACAAGCGCGGAGGCGCGGAGCCGCGCTCGATACCACCGCCTATGCCATGCTCGCCCGGCAAAGCCAGAACGACCCGGCACGGGTCTATGGTGCGGTCCAGCCGCGCCTGTTCGACGCAATCGTCCTGCAACGCCTGTCGCCTGCGCCCGGGCCGCAACAGGGTCGGGACGGCGACCCGCATGTTTCGCCCCGCCCGCCGGAGACCTGATGATGCTCGGAAAACTCGACTGGTCGGCGATCCCGTTCGATCAGCCCATCCCGCTCGTCGCCGCCGGCGTCGTGCTGCTGGCCCTGCTCGGCACGTTCGTTTGGGTCGGCCGCAAGGGATTGTTCCCCTATCTGTGGCACGAATGGATCACCAGCGTCGATCACAAGCGGATCGGCGTCATGTACACCATGCTCGCGCTGGTGATGCTGATCCGCGGCTTCGTCGACGCGATCATGATGCGGACGCAGCAGTCGATGGCAGTCGGCGGGGCACAGGGCTATCTGCCGCCCGAACATTATGATCAGATCTTTTCGGCGCACGGCACGATCATGATCTTCTTCGGCGCGATGCCGTTCGTGATCGGCCTGATGAACTTCGTCGTGCCGCTGCAACTCGGCGTGCGCGACGTGGCGTTCCCGACGCTGAACTCGGTCAGCTTCTGGCTGACTGCCGCGGGTGCGCTGCTGGTGAATGTCAGCCTGGTGATCGGCGAATTCGCGCGCACCGGCTGGCTGCCTTATGCCCCACTCAGCGAAACGACCTACTCGCCGGGCGTCGGGGTCGATTATTATCTGTGGGCGGTCCAGATATCCGGCGTGGGCACATTGATGTCCGGGGTCAACCTGGTCACCACCATCCTGAAGATGCGTGCGCCCGGCATGTCCTATCTGCGCATGCCGATGTTCTGCTGGACGTCGCTCGGCTCCAACATGCTGATCGTCGCCGCCTTCCCGATCCTGACCGCGACGCTCGCGATGCTGACGCTCGATCGCTACGCCGGCTTCCACTTCTTCACCAATGAAGCCGGCGGCAACATGATGATGTTCGTCAACCTCATCTGGGCCTGGGGCCATCCGGAAGTCTACATCCTGATCCTGCCCGCCTTCGGCATCTTCTCCGAGGTATTTTCCACGTTTTCGGGCAAGCCGCTGTTCGGATATCGGTCGATGGTGGCCGCGACGCTGTTCATCGTCGTCGTGTCGTTCCTGGTGTGGTTGCACCATTTCTTCACCATGGGCGCCGGGGCGGACGTCAACGCGGCCTTCGGGATCGCCACGTCGATCATCGCGGTCGGCACGGGCGTGAAGATCTACAATTGGCTGTTCACCATGTATGGCGGCCGCGTCCGCTTCCCCACGCCGATGCTCTGGTCGCTGGCGTTCATGGTGACCTTCGTGATCGGCGGCATGACCGGCGTGCTGCTGGCGGTTCCGCCGGCGGATTTCATGCTGCACAACTCCATGTTCCTGGTCGCGCATTTCCACAATGTGATCGTCGGCGGCGTCGTGTTCGGCGCATTCGCCGGCTACACCTTCTGGTTCCCCAAGGCGTTCGGGTTTCAGCTGGACGAAACCTGGGGCAAGATCGCCTTCTGGCCATCGCTGATCGGCTTCGCGCTCACGTTCGGCGCGCTGTATGTCGTGGGGCTGGAGGGGATGACCCGCCGGCTGCAGCATGTGGAGGTCCAGGAATGGGTGCCGTGGCTGCACGTCGCGCTTGGCGGCGTGGGCTTCATGATGGTGGGCGTTGCCGCACAGGTCATCCAGCTGTTCGTCAGCATCCGGGATCGCGATCGGTTGCGCGACGTCACCGGCGATCCGTGGGACGGACGCAGCCTGGAATGGTCGACTCCGTCGCCGCCGCCTGCGTTCAACTTCGCGGTCGAACCCGACGTGCACGGCGAAGAAGTCTATTGGGGCATCAAGCAGCGCGCGATCGAAGCGCAACGGCTGGGGCCCGAACCCGTCTATGAACCGATCGAGATGCCACGCAACTCGCCGACCGGGATCGTGACCGCCTTCTTCTCCACGCTGATCGGGTTCGCGCTGATCTGGCATATCTGGTGGCTGGCCGGGCTGGGCTTCGTCGGGGCCTACGCCACCTTCGTGCTGTTCGCGTGGCGGGATGAAGAGGAATATGAGATCCCGGCCGAGGAGGTGGCGCGGATCGACCGCGCCCGCCGCGCGGCGCGTCAGGCATGGCTTGCCGCCCGCGACGGGGTGACGGCATGAGCGCGTCGACCACGGCCGGCGGCCATGGTGGGCACGGCACGGCGCACGATCCCTATGCGCTTGGCCGGCGTGATCCGCATCATGGTTCGGGTGGTGGCCACGGCCACGAACCGACCGGGCACGGCGAAGGCGGCCCCGCATCGAAACGGACCATCGTCGGCTACGGCTTCTGGATTTACCTGCTGTCCGACATCATCATGTTTTCCGGCTTCTTCGCCGCCTATGCCGTGCTGGCGCATCGCACCGCGGGCGGACCGACCGGTGCCGAAATCTTCGGTCGCGGGCGGGTCGCGCTGGAAACGGTCTGCCTGCTGCTGTCCAGTTACAGCTGCGGTCTCGGCAGCATCGCGGCGGCGCGCGAAAATCGGGGCGCGACCCAGTTCTGGCTTGCCGTCACCGGGCTGCTCGGGCTCCTGTTCCTCGGGATCGAGATCCAGGAGTTTGTCGAACTGGTCGCCGAAGGCGCGGGCCCGCAACGCAGTGCGTTCCTGTCGGGCTTCTTCGCACTGGTCGGGCTGCACGGGCTGCATGTCGCGGTCGGCCTGCTGTGGCTGGCGACGATGATGGCGCAGATCCAGCTCAAGGGCTTCCGCCCGAACGTCCAGCGCCGGCTGCTATGCTTCAATCTGTTCTGGCACGCGCTCGACATCATCTGGGTGGGCGTGTTCTCGATCGTCTATCTTCTGGGAAGCGGATCATGAGCAAGCACACCCATCATGACGTCCACGACGCCGCGCCGGGCGAGGAGATTCCGCATGACCACGAACTCGCCAAGGGTGCGCGCGGCTACACGCTCGGGCTCCTGATGGCGGCACTGCTGACCGCGGCTTCCTTCTGGATCGCATCCACCGACCTCGTCTGGGGTCCGGCGGTGCCGGCGGGGATCGTCGTGCTCGCGGTGGCGCAGATGGGCGTCCACCTCGTCTTCTTCCTGCATGTCACCACCGGGCCGGACAACACCAACAATGTCGTCGCGCTCGCCTTCGGCGTGATGATCGTGCTGCTGGTCATCCTCGGGTCGATCTGGATCATGACACATCTCGATCACGGGATGCAGATGTCTCCGGGCGAGATGATGCAGCATATGCGGTGATCGCGGGCAGCGGCGCGCCGCTGCCTTCAGGCTATCGTACCCTCCCGCAAGAGCGTGAGCGAGAACTGATCGAAGGTCGGCGGCAACGTCTCGGCATCGAGCGTCCGGCCCTTGGGTAGCCGCCAATTCTCGCGGATCAGTATCGACAGCGCCAGACTGCCGAGCAGCAGCACCAGATCCTTTGCCGGGCATTCCCCGGGACCGCCGCTGAACGGCACCAGCGGCCACTGCGCCGCAGTCCCGTCCATCCACAGATCCGGCGCAAACCGGTGCGCGAACGGCAGCCGTTCATCATCGCGGTGGAAGAAGGGCACATGGATCAACAGGCCGGTGCCTTTGGCCATGGTCGCGCCGTGCCATGTGGTTTCGGCATCGGTTTCACGCAGGATCGCGGGCGTGGTCGGCCATAGCCGGACCGATTCCAGCACCACCGCGCGCAGATAGGCAAAGTCCGGCGCCGAGTCCTGCCGCGCGCGCTGCATCAGGCGGTCGTCGGACGCCAGCACCGCCAGCGCGCGAAACGTCGCGATCCCGGCCGCGTCGAATGCGAACAGCCATTGGCCGATCTGATCCACCGGCGCGGCGCGCGGCGTTGCCCGCTCCCGCACCAGCGCGGCCAGTGTCCCTGGCTCCGGCGCATGCAGGTAGGCGGCGACGCGGGACCGGAACTGCGCCTCCAGAACGCGGCGCCGCGGCTTCAGAAATGCCCAGTTGGCATCCCCGCGCAGGCGGATCAGCGTATCGGTCAGCGGGGTATCGTCGCGCGCGGCATCGCCGAACACGCAACGTCGCACGATCCGGAACCAGCCCGCCTTGAACGCACCCCACGGCAGCGTCGGTTCTGCGGACAACGGCCGACATTCCTCCGCCACCACGGCGCGGAACCGGTCCGTCAGGCCGTGCAGCGGACAGCCGGTTTCCAGCACGCGTTCGTTGAACCGGCGCCGCTCGCGCCGATCCGCCCCGCGCGAAATCAATGACCCGCGCGGTTCGAAATGGGCGAGCGCCGCATGTTTTTCGCGGCTGTCCGTCTCGAACGGCGTCGGCGTCGCCTCCAGCACGCGCCGTAGATCCCCCGGCGACAGGATCACGGCCAGCGCGCGCATCGGCAGGCGCAGCAACACCGGCCCCTCGCCGTAGCGCCGCCGCAGATCCTGCAACCGCCTTACGCTCGCCTGCTCCGCACCGGTCGCCTGCAACAGCCGCACCACCCACGGCCGCCGTACAATCACGCCCTTCGCCAGCAACGGCCCGCCCACCGCTAGCAGGACCGTTGCGGTTTCGGTTGCGGTCATCCGCGGCAGGGCGTCGCAGCGGGCGGAAGATGCGATCTGGGTCATGGTGTCATGAACCCATATCGCGGCGAATCGTTGTGTCGGTGCGAATATAAAACAACGATATCAATACGATATTGATATAGGTCAGAAAGGACGCACCATGGCGAACCCGTTGAAGCCGTTGAAGGACCAGGTCGTCGTCATCACCGGCGCCAGCAGTGGGATCGGGCTGGTCACCGCACGGATGGCGGCCCGGCGCGGTGCGGCGGTCGTCGTGGCGGCGCGGAACGAGGCGGCCCTGCGCATGCTGGTCGACGAGATCGTTGAGCAGGGCGGCCGCGCCGCCTATGCCGTCTGCGATGTCGGGCGCGAAGCAGACGTCGCACAGGTGGTCGCGACCGCGCAGCAGCGGTTCGGCGGGTTCGATACCTGGGTCAACAATGCCGGCATCTCGATCTTCGGGCAGACCTGGGACGTACCGATCGCCGACTGGCGCCGGATGTTCGAAACCACCTATTGGGGGCAGGTCCATGGCGCGCTGGCCGCGGTCCGTCACTTCCGCGACGCGGGCAAGCCCGGCGCGATCGTCAATGTCGGCAGCTTCTTCGGCGACAAGGCTCCGGCGGTGCAGAGCAGCTACGCCTCGGCCAAGTTCGCGGTCCACGGGTTCACCGGCGCGCTCCGGCAGGAGATCGAACACGAAGGCTGGCCGATCTCGGTGTCGCTCATCCATCCCGGGCGGATCGACACGCCCTACAATGAACATGCGGGCAACTACATGCCGATGCAGCCGGTACATCGTGGCATGATCTATCCACCCGAAGCCGTGGCGGAAGCGATCCTGTGGTGCGCTGCGCACCCGAAACGCGACATGTTCGTCGGGGCGCAGGCCAAGTTCGCGGCCGTGTTCGGTGCCGTCGCCCCACGGCTGACCGACCGCATCATGAAGACGCTGATGTACAGCTCGCATCAGTCGCGCACCCGCAGGTCCGATGACGATCACCAGCGCGCCTTGTTCGAACCGGGCTATGGTGGCCATGAACGTGGCACTCATGAACCACATCTGCTCCGCAATCGCAGCGTCTATGTGGCGGCGACGAAGCGGCCCATGGCCACCGCCGCCGCCCTGCTGGGTGCCGGCGCGCTCGCCACCGTCCTGATCCGCCGAAACCGCATGGACGAAACCGCATCTCAATGGGACGTCGTGTCGGACAAGATCGTCGTCGAGGAAGCACAGGTCACGATATTGGCCTGACGTCCCGCCGCAGCCGCGTCACACCGTCGTCGTCACACCGTCGTCGTCACACCGTTGTCGTCACACTGTCGTCGCGCGAGCCTCGATCCCTTCGGTCCCGAAGATCCGGCGGTAACGGGCCAGGGTTTCGGGGTCGCCGCTCGCCTTTGCGGCATTGTCGGACAGCTTGACCGCCGGCCGCCCGTCGGCGCGGATGACCTTGGCAACCAGCGAGATCGGATCGAGCCCCGACCCGCCGGCAGGGTCGCAGCCCCGAAAGTCGTTGGTCAGGTTGGTGCCCCAGCCGAAGCTCATTCGCACCCGGCCCGCGAAATGGCGATAGGTCCGCTCGATCGAATCCACATCCATCCCGTCGGAAAAGATCAGCAGCTTCTCCCGCGGGTCGCGGCCATGCGCCTGCCACCACGCGATGATCGCCTCGCCCGCGGGGATCGGCGGCGCGCTGTCGGGGCGGAACCCGGTCCAGTCCGCCACCCAATCGGGCGCATGCCGCAGAAAGGCGGCGGTACCGAACGCATCGGGCAACACCACCAGCAGGTTGCCGCCATAATGCCGTTGCCAATCTTCCAGCACGCGATACGGGGCTGCAGCCACCGCGGCGTCGCTGTCCGCCAGCGCCGCCAGCACCATCGGCAGTTCATGGGCGTTGGTACCGATCGCCTCCAGATCGGCATCCATCGCCAGCAATACGTTCGACGTCCCGATAAAACGTGCGCCCAGCCCCTCCTTCAACGCCTCCACGCACCAGCGTTGCCACAGAAAGCCATGCCGCCGCCGGGTTCCGAAATCCGACAGCACCAGATCCGGCATCGCGCGCAGCCGCTCCACCTTGTCCCACAATTTGGCCTTGCCGCGGGCGTACAGCACATCCAGTTCGAACCGTCCCTTGCCCTTCAGCGCCGCGCGTGATCGCAGTTCGTTGATGATCGCCAGCGCCGGGATCTCCCACATGCTGGCATGGGTCCATGGGCCGGAGAACTGCAGCTCATATTGCCCGTCGATCGTGCGCAGCGCATAGGGCGGCAACTGGAAATCCGCGAGCCAGGCGATGAATCCGGGCGCAAACATCCGGCTCTGGCCATAAAAACTGTTCCCCGCCAGCCAGATCAGTTCCTTCTTGCTGAACCGCACCGCGCGCGCATGATCAAGCTGGGCGCGCAATTCGCCCTCGTCGATCACCTCGGCCAGCCGCACCGTCTTCGTCCGGTTGATCAGTGAGAAGGTCGTCTCGACATCCGGATACAGATGCCGGATCATCTGCAGCATCAACAGCTTGTAGAAATCCGTGTCGAGCAGGCTGCGCACGATTGGATCGAGCCGCCACCCATGATCCCAGGTTCGCGTCGCGATGTCGGTGATCGGCATCAGCGTGGCAACAGCCGCGGCAGTTCCGGCAGCAGTTCGCGCGCCAGGAACCCGACCGTGCCGTGCCGGACCGCCAGCGCCCGCCCCGCCTCGCCGTGCAGCCACACGCCCCAGCCGGCGGCGGCCAGCGGATCCACGCCGCGCGACAGCAGCCCTGCCACCGCGCCGGCCAGCACGTCGCCCGACCCGCCGGTGCCCAGCCCGACACCGCCGCCCGCATAATGCAGCAGCGTACCATCGGGCGCGGCGATCACCGTTTGCGCGCCCTTCAACACGACGACCGCGGCGAACTGCGCCGCGATCCGCGTGGCGATCCCATCCGGATCCGCCGCCACCCGATCGATGTCGCACCCCGCCAACGCCGCCATCTCACCCAGATGCGGCGTCAGCACCAGTCGCCCGCCATAGCCGCCGAGCAGATCGCACAACGGGCCCGCACAGGCGACCGCAGCCGCATCCAGCACCAGCATCCGTTCGCCATCGGGGTCGGCGGCCAGCGCGCGGACCAGCCGCGCGGCGGCCTGCTTTCCGCCCATACCCGGTCCTGCGACCACCGCATCGCTGGTCTTCAGTGATGCCGACAGCGCGCTTTGCGGATCGCCGCCGATTTCTCCGTCCGCATCCTCATCGAGCGCGACCACCGCAGCCTCCGGAAACGCGATCCCGACCGCCAGCGCCGCGTCGCGGATCGTGGCCATCCGCACCTTGCCCGCCCCGACGCGAAGTGCCGCCTCGCCCGTCAACAGGATCGCGCCCGGCACGCTGCGCGCGCCACCGATCGCCAGCACGCGCCCGCGATCATTCTTGCTGATTTCGCCGGATGGCGGGGACAGCGGGTTTGCCGCCCGCCACGCCGCATCGATCTCGATCCGCGCGCTCACCCCCGGGCCGCCGCCGTCCGGTCGGGCGCGGACGTCACCGGCGCATCGCTGTCCGCAACCGCGGCGACCGCGTTATAGCGGACCAAGGCCAGCTTCGGCTGCTCCCCCGGCTGCCGGTCGATCCGATATTCGGTAACCGAACAATTGGCCACGTCGCCGGCATGATCGATCGCCAGGATCTCGGCCTCGCTCAGCCCTTCGATGATGTACCGCAGGCACAGCACCACCACCTGATGCGCGACGATCATGACGCGCCCGCCCCCATGGTGCAGCGCGACGCTGTCCATCAGCGACCGCAGCCGCAGGATCACGTCGCACCAGCTCTCGCCGCCCGGTGGCCGATGATAGAATTTGCCAAGCAGTCGCCGCATCTCCGCCTGCCCCGGCTCCTGCGCTGCGATCCCGCGGGTGGTCAGGCCGTCCAGAATGCCGAATTCCTTTTCGCGCAGCCGTTCGTCCAGGCAAGGGACCAGATCGGGATCGCACCCGCCCGCGGCTTGAAACAGCCGCGCCGTTGCCGCCGCGCGCGCATAGGGAGATGTCAGCAGAACGTCCGGCTGGTCGGCTGCGTCGAACCCCGCGAACCATGCGCCCAGCCCGCGCGCCTGCTCCTCGCCTTGCGGCGACAGCGGGACGTCGACATCGCGCCCGGTCAGCGTGATCCGTTCCGCTGCCGCCGCCATCGCCACATCGCGGGCGACATTGCCCGCACTCTCGCCGTGCCGGGCGATCCAGAGTCGCTCCGGCCAGTGCAACGCGGCCATCAGGCGAGCTTCAGGCCTTCCTTGTTCATCGCGACGGTCAGATGCTTGTTCTCCGCATCGCTCAGTTTGGCGCGGATCTTCGGGAACAGCTCGTCCTCTTCCTCCCGCATGTGCGTCTCGATCATCGACCGGAATTCGTTGACCTTCGGCAACCAGGCGGGATCATTCTTCGCCATCTCGGTCAGGTCGAAGAAATACTGTTTCACATAGCCATGCTCGTGATTCAGGTGGTCGGCCGCCTCGGAAAAACCCTGGTCCCGCATCATCGCGTACACCGTATTTTCTTCCTGGAATGCGTGCTTGCCGATGGCATGCTTCAACTGCATCAGCAGCATCGACCGACGCCCGGTCTGCCGGTCGGACGTCTTCTGGATCAGGTCGAAGATGCCGAGCGCCGCCTTGTGCTCCGCCGCCAGCGCCTGGTCCCAGCTGCCCGCGATCATCGTCGGCGCCTGGATCGCCGCCTTGCGCAGGACGTTGGCGAGCAACCCGGCCGCCACCCCCGCCGCGCCGATCGCCACGTTGCGGGTGGTGTTCGAAGAAATCGTCGCGGTCGCCATGATGTCGCTCCTGCCAAGTGCCTGTTTCTACAACAGTGCACGGCCACACACGTTCCGATTGACCGGCGCTCTTGAAAGCATGATTTCGCTCTGCCATCTCGCGGCCCATCATCATTCCGGAGGATCAACGAGACCGCCATGACCGCCGCCACCGACACCGCACCCCAAACCCGCGCGTTCGAAGCCGATGTCGCCAAGCTGCTGCATCTGATGGTGCATTCGGTCTATTCGGACAAGGACGTGTTCCTGCGCGAACTGATCTCGAACGCGGCCGATGCGTGCGAGAAGCTGCGCTATGAGGGGATCGCCGATCCGACGCTGCTCGGCGACGATGCGCAGCCCCGGATCACGCTGACCCTCGATCCGGACGCACGCCGGATGACGATCGAGGATAACGGCATCGGCATGGACGAAGCCGAGATGATGGACGCGCTCGGCACGATCGCGCGCTCCGGAACCAAGGGGTTCATGGAACGCATTGCCGCCAGCAAAGAGGCAGAGGGCAGCCAGCTGATCGGGCAGTTCGGCGTCGGCTTCTATTCCGCCTTCATGGTCGCTGACCGCGTCGATGTGATATCCCGTCGCGCCGGCGGGGACACCGCCGCGCGCTGGTCGTCGGACGGGCTCGGGACCTATACGATTGCTGCCGCCGATCCGGCCGAAGCACCGGCGCGCGGCACCCGCGTCGTGCTGCACCTGAAGGAGGATGCGACGTCCTATACCGAGCCGTTCACCATCGAACGCACGGTCAAGGATCAGTCGGGGCATGTGCCCGTCGCGGTCTTCCTGTGCGACAAGCCCGACGCCGAACCGCGCCAGATCGGCGACGGCGCCGCGCTCTGGACCCGGCCGAAGGCGGACATCACGCCGGACGAGTATACCGACTTCTACCGCAGCGTGGCGGGACAATTCGATCAGCCCGCCCTGACGCTGCACTACCGCGCCGAGGGGCGGCACGAATATGCGGTGCTGGCCTTCATTCCGGAAACCAAGCCGTTCGACCTGTTCGATCCGGATCGCACCGGCCGGATGAAGCTCTATGTCCGCCGCGTCTTCATCACCGACGAGGCGCAGATCGTGCCGCGCTACCTGCGGTTCGTGCGCGGGCTGGCGGACTCGGCGGATCTCCCGCTCAACCTGTCGCGGGAGATGATCCAGGAAAGCCCGGTACTCGCCGCCATCCAGAAAGGCGTGACCAACCGCATATTGTCCGAACTCGACAAGCTCGCCGAAAAGGATGCCGACGCCTATGCCAAGGTATGGGACAATTTCGGTGCCGTCCTGAAGGAAGGGCTGTACGAGGATTATGCCCGGCGCGAGACGCTGCTTGGTCTTGCCCGCTTCCGCACCACGCGTGATACCCGCGCCTGGCGATCGCTGAAGGACTATGTCGCCGATTTGAAGGACAATCAGACCGCGATCTACTACGCGACCGGCGCAGATCTCGATCGCCTTGCCGGCTCGCCCCAGCTGGAGGGATTTCGCGCGCGCGGGATCGAGGTGCTGCTGCTCACCGACCAGGTCGACAGCTTCTGGGTCACGTCGGGCATCGACCATGATGGCAAGCCGTTCAAGTCGATCACGCAAGGGCTCGCCGACCTCGGCCTGATCCCGCTGGTCGACGGCGAAGCGCCAGCGACCGAGACGACACCGGAGGTCAGCGGCTTCATCGATTTCGTCAAGGCGACCCTCGGGGACGCGGTGTCCGATGTCCGCGCGTCCGAACGGCTGACCGAAAGCGCGGTCTGCCTGGTCGCGCCCGAACATGGCATGGATCGCCAGCTTGAAAAGCTGCTCGCCGGTGCCGGGCGCCTGCCGGCCGCGGCCAGGCCGGTGCTGGAAATCAACCCGCGTCATGATCTGATCGCGCGGCTCAGCGGACTGGGCGATGCCGACCGGAGCTTCCGCGAGGATGCCGCGCATCTGCTGTTCGACGAAGCCCGGATCGCGGATGGGGAAACGCCGGCCGATCCACGCGCCTTCTCCGCGCGCCTCGCCCGCGTCCTTGGCCGCGCCACCGGCTGACACGCAAGACGGGGCGACGCCGAAGCATCGCCCCGTCTTTTGGGTTCGCTGTTCGCCGTCAGGCGGCCTGGCTGTTCACCGGGATGCGGCGGACATTCTCGTTCGCCGCCGCCGTCTTCGGCAGCGTCACGGTCAACAGGCCGTTGCGGAAAGTCGCCTCCGCCTGGTCGCGCTCCACACCGCGCGGCAAGCCGATCCGTCGTTCGAACCGGCCATAGCTCCGCTCGGAATAGCCGCGCGCCTGATCTTCGGTGTCGACCTGCTTTTCACCGCGCAGCGTCAAGATGCCCTCCTCGACGGTGATCTCGACATCCGTCTCGTCAAGTCCGGGCAGCTCGGCGGTCACGCGGATGTCGCGCTCGGTTTCCGCAAGCGCGATCTGCGGCCAGTTGAGCCCTCGCCCCGGTCCACTGCCCAGCAGCGGCCGGGTCCAGTCGTCGAACAGGCTGTCGAACACGCGGTTCATCTCGCGGTGCAGGGCGAAGAGCGAGGCTTCGCGGTCGCGCGGCGCCTCCACGGGCAGGCGGGTCACATCATTCTGCCTGCTCCAGGGGATAAGATCACGGATGGTCATCTGGTCCTCCATTGGCTGAAAGAATGGCATTGATGGCATTGGCTGAACGTGCCGGGACACCGCCGGCCACCTGTACGGCGGCCGGCGGGCGCCGCGCGGGATCAGGCCGCGCGACGTTCCTCGGCGGGCGCCTCCAGGCGCTCGTCCCGGGCGGTGTGCGGTGCGCCGTTGATCGCGATCCGCCGTGGCTTCATCGCCTCCGGTACCTCGCGCTTCAACGCGATCCGCAACAGGCCGTTCTCGAAATTGGCGGTCTGAACCTGCACGAAATCGGCCAGCTGGAACCGCCGCTCGAACGCGCGCGTCGCGATGCCGCGGTGCAGGTAACGGCCACTGTCCTTCTCGTCCGCCTTGCGGCCGGTGATCGTCAGCTGGTTGTTCTGGGCCACCACCTCGATCTCGTCGGGACGGAAGCCGGCGACCGCCAGCGTGATCTGATAGCTGTCCTCGCTCTCGCGTTCGATATCGAACGGGGGGTACCCGTCCGCCGTCTCCGCCCGCGCGCTGTTTTCCAGCAGTTCGAAGAACCGGTCGAAGCCGACGGTGGACCGCCGATAGGGCGAAAAATCAAATGTGGTTCGCATGGTCAAATCCTCCTCATGAGCAATTTGAGCATGAGGCGCACGGCCAGAGAGCCGGTGCCCTCAATGTCCTGCCGGACCGATTTTCGCATCCGGCGACGGCAAGATGGTTTGGCCGCGACCAGCGTCAAGGGGCCCGCCCCGAAAATTTTCGACCGGAGAATAGGTGTGTTTCAAACATGATCTTTGATTTGACATGGCGCCGACAAGACCCGACGAAAGCCGAAATGTCAGGAGAGTGAGGATGAACCGGCGATCGGTGAACGGGGTTCTGCTCGCGGCGATGCTGTCGCTTGCGGCGGGCGGGCCCTTGGCGCAGGCGGGCGCGCAGGCGGGATCACCATCCCCGGGTCCGTCCACCCCGACACTCAACGACCGGTTGCAGGGCGATATCGCGCCCACGCATGATCCCGTCATCATCCGGGAAGGCGACACCTATCACGTCTTCTCTACCGGCATCGGGGATGGGCCCGACCGCATTCTGGCGCACCGCGTTTCGCAGGATCTGGTGCATTGGCGGAAAGCGCCACCACCGCTGTCCGCACTGCCGGCCTGGGCGGCCCGCGCCATTCCGGGGGCGACCAATGCCTGGGCGCCTGATTTGTCCTTCGTCGCAGGTCGCTACCGCCTCTATTATTCGATCTCGACCTTCGGTTCCAACCGGTCCGCGATCGGCCTGCTCAGCAGCCCGACGCTGGATGCGGCACGTCCGGACTATGGCTGGCGGGATGATGGCATGGTCGTCCTGTCCAGTCCCTCGAACGACTTCAACGCCATCGATCCGAACTTCGTCGCTGCGCGCGACGGCACGCATTGGCTTGCCCTCGGCAGTTTCTGGAGCGGATTGAAGATGTTCGCGCTCGATCCCGCCACGGGCAAGCTGCGCACGGCCGGCGAAGCGCCGGTTTCGATCGCACGGCGGCCGGTCCCCGCGGGTGCGCCGGCCCCGGTCGAGGCGCCGTTCGTGATCGATCATGGTGGCTGGTACTGGCTGATCGCGTCCTACGACTATTGCTGCAAGGGCAACGCCAGCACCTATTATACGGTGATCGGCCGCTCCCGTGCGATCACCGGCCCCTATCTCGGCAAGGACGGCAGCGCGATGATGCAGGGCGGCGGTACCATCCTCCTGCGCGCCGACCTGCCCGAAAAGCAACGCTTCCGTGGCCCCGGCCATGCCGGCCATCTGCGCGATCGCGACGGCACCGACTATCTCGTCTACCATGCCTATGACCGGCAGGAAAAAGGCATCCCGACCCTGCGCATCGTGCGCTTGCGCTGGGGTGCCGATGGCTGGCCCGTCCCGGAAGGATGATCGCACGGGTGCCGGCATCGCAAGCGGCTCGTCGGCATATGTTGCGGGATCCACAGCACGACCTCCAGGGATGGTATCGCACCCTCTTGGACTCACACCCAGACTCGATCGTCTGCCGTTACGGCCCGGTTCTGAACCAGAGCCCGGTAGATCCGCTTTTCGGCATGGGACGGAGGATTTCCCGGCCGCTTTTGAGCCATGATCCCCGCATCAGACCGGGTTCTCCAGCGACGTTGGCGGTCTTGAAAACCAGGCGGGACCGCTTTCCGTCATGTGCAGGCAGTCCTCCAGCCTCACTCCGAACCTGCCCGGCAGGTAGAGGCCGGGTTCGTCGGAGAAGCACATGCCAGGCATCAGCGGCGTCATCTCGTCATGGACGAAATTGACCGGCTCATGCCCATCAAGACCGATGCCATGACCGGTACGGTGTGAGAGGCCGGGGAGCCGGTATCGCGGGCCGAAGCCCTGTTTTTCATAAAAAGCACGGACCGCATCGTCCACCTTGCCGGCGGGAACACCGACGCGCGCGGTGCGGAACGCTATCTGCTGACCCTCGCACACGATGTCCCATACCCGGCGGACATCGGCGGGTACCTTGCCCGGCACGAAGGTGCGCGAGATATCCGATTGATAGCCTTGTACCGAGCAGCCACAATCCATCAGGACCACTTCCCCCTCGCGCACGCGCTGCGGCTGGTGTGATCCGTGCGGATAGGCAGCCGCTTCCCCAAGCAACACGAGTGCGAACTCCGGTGTGCCACCAAGCTTGCTGGTTGCGGCGTTCATCATGGCGCCGATCTCTTGCGGAGCCATCCCGATCGCGATGCGCGGCCATACCCAGCGATAGGCCGCGATGGTCACCTCCGCCGCTTTCTGCATGAGCGCGATCTCGGCGGCCGTCTTGATCATCCTGCAGCCCCGAACGATCGCGTTTGCCGATACGACCCTGATCCCCGGTGCCAGTTTGGCGAGGCCATCGCTGACAAAAAATCGCACCGTCTCCTCGATGCCTACCGTGCCGTTGCCGATCCCGCGCGCTTTCAGCGCACCTGCGATCAGCGCGATCGGACTTTCATCCTCCTGCCAAACCCGCACTTCGGCCGGGATCGCCAGCGTTTCCCGCACCGACGGCGCTTCGAAGAAGGGGGTGATGATCACCGCGTCGCCCGTGGCGAACAGGATGGCGGCCGTCAGTCGTTCGCTCCGCCTCCATTCCACGCCCGTAAAGTAAACGAGGCTCGCACCCGGCTCGATCACAACAGCATCGATGGCCTGTTCGCGCATGAGCCGGCGCGCCCGATCGATCCGCAGCAGGCGTTCGGCAACCGAAATCGGCGCAGCATCATCGGTGATCTTGCGCAGGCCCCCGGTGTCTGGCGTGGCGAACAGGGGGCCAGGCAGCAGGGGCGCCACCGTCAGTGCGGCGCTCCCCAGAAACAGGCGGCGGCGAGAGATCGGACCAGGAAGCATCATCCCCTCTCATCATTTGAAGTGGTGCACTGCATCGACCGAACGCCTGCAATCGATCCAGGCAGACGAACGGAGAGGTTCGTAACAGCCGTAAATGGCCGTTCCCAAGTCCCGGTCATGCAGACCGCTCATGTCGCACAGAGGAGGGCGGGTGCCCTCCTCCGGCTGGATCTACGCGAGGATCACATCCTGTACGACACGCGCACATACCCGAACTGACCCGGAACGTCGTAGGTGGTCGGATCATAGTTCGGGCCGGTGCACGTGGTGCAGGCCGGTGGATCCTGATTGAAGACGTTGCGCACGCCGACGGTCAGGTCGTATTTCCTGTCGAGGAAGGCGGGCGAGAAGATCAGCTGAACATCGCCGTAGAAGGTGTTCTTGAGTCGTGCGCCGGTGTTTTCGGTAACATGGTTGATGTAGCGCCCCGTAAACGATGCCTCCAGATCTGCAATGCTCCAGCTGACCACCCCGGTTCCCTTGAACTTGGGATAGGACTGGTCGGGCGATCCGCGAGTGGTGCCTCGGTAGCTGATCGCAGCCAACCCGGTGGAGGTCGGGGTCGTCTCGGTATATTTCATCAGGTGGTTGCCGTTGAGCGACAGCCCGAAAATACCCGCTCCGGTCTGAGGCGACCGGTAGTTGAGTGTCAGATCAATGCCGCGGGTGCGAATCTGGCCGATATTCTGCAACAGACCCACGATGCTGGAAATGCGGCCGCTGGTGCTGCGCACTACGTTCGAGCAGCTGAGCGCGTCGCCGGCTTCGCTGCACCGCGCCAGCGTCACCTGCGGGTTGGTCGAGGCGATCGCGCCTGACACCTTGATGTCGTAATAGTTCGCCTCCAGCGCGAACTGGCTGGCAAAACCGCTGTCACGCAAAAAGGCGGGGCTCAGCACGCCGCCGAACAGCCAGGTCTTCGACGTTTCGGGTGCCAATGCACGGTTGCCACCGGTCGTCACGCCGAGCTGGCCGGTCGGTTCCTGATAGCTGCCGTTGGTCGGCACGCCGTTTGCCGCGCAGTTGGCCCGCACCGTGGCGGACGCCTGGTAGCGGGATCCTGCAATGTTGCTGCACGGATCGGGAATGCCGATGTCGGATCGCGATTGCGCACCGAACAGTTCCCCGATGCTCGGCGCGCGGAACCCCTCTGCGAAGGAGGCGCGGAAGAGCAGATCGGAGATCGGCTTCCACAAACCCGTCGCGGTATAGGTCGTGTTGCTGCCGCTGATCGAATAATTGACGTGGCGCACCGCACCCGATGCCTCAAGCGAATTGAAGAATGGCACATCCTTCAGCAGCGGGATGCGGATCTCGCCGTAGAATTCGTCCGAGTTGAACGAGCCGCCGGCGGCCTGTGCCGGAATGTCTGCACCGAATCCCGCCTGGATGATCGGATCTGGCGTGAATTGTCCCTGCTGATAGCGATGCTCATACCCGACCGCGATACCGACCGGACCGGCCGGCAGGTCGAACAGCTCACCGGTCACGTTGGCGGTATAGTCGCGGAGTTCCTGACTGCTCCGCGCCCGTTCGGTGAAACCGACATAGGCCAGCATCTGCGGCGTGATCGAACCCGCGCCGCCGAAGATGTTGAACGGTACGCATTCGCCGGTGCATTGTGAAACCGGGCCAAGCGCGCGGGCGAGCCGTTGCGTGTTGATGTTGCCGGTGAATACCTGCTTCGCGTCATTGAAGCCCTGCACCGCGTTTACGTCCCAGTAGAAGGTCCGTTCGCCAAGCTGGAACTTGCCGTCGAGCGTTGCCGTCACCGTCATGGTGTCGACCCGCTGATCGTAGGTCCGCTGCCCCGCCTCGACCAGTCGGCGGCCGATCAGCGCGTAATTTGCCGGCGGCTGGCCTGCGCCGCCCGCCGATAACGTGACGCCGAACGGATTGAACGGATTGGTTGCGTCGATCGAGATCCGATCGGTCAGCGTGCCGGTGCCCGCGTCGGGGCCGACGTTCAGCGGCAGGAACGCAGCCTGGTTTTGCGACTCCCGGTGATTGTAGATCGCCCGGACGCGCAGGTTGATGTCGGACCCCAGTTCCTGCTTGAAGTTGACGAACGCGCCATAGCGTTCCGACGGGGTCAGGAAATAGTTGAAGGGCGAGAAATTGAACCGGTCCGCTGTGGTGAAGGCGCGGAAATCGCCACCGACCAGCGTGGGATCATAGACGCCGCGCGTGCTGAGGCCATTCTGGCGTACGGTCAGCGTGCCGCCCTGCGGACGGATTGCATTGCCTTGGTTGAACACGATGCGGCCGCCGAGCGCCGCGCCCGAGCAACCGCCGCGGGGATCGGTACAGCTCGTCTGGCCAGGGTTCGGGAATTGCGAGATGGTCCGGTCCCGCGTGCGGACGCTGCCTTCCTTCACATAGCTGGCGCCGATCACCAGCGACGTCGTGGGTCCCTTCACGCCGTAGCTGATATCGCCGTTATAGGAATGGCCGTCGCCCGCGCGGAACGTACCGAACTGGCCGGACATGCGCAGGCCTTGCTGGCTGCTTTTGGTGATGATGTTGACGACACCGGCGATGGCGTCCGAGCCGTAGAGCGGAGACTGGCCGGATTGCAGAACCTCGATCCGTTCGATCGAACTGTTGGGGATGGTATTCAGATCGACCGTGCCCGGGATGCCGCTGGCCGAGGCGCCGTTGACGTAGCGAAGGCCGTCGACCAGCACGAGCGTACGCTTGGCGAGCAGATAGCGCAGGTCGATTTCGGACGAACCGGCCCCGACCCCGCCGCCATCCTGGGGATTGCCGATGTTGCCCGAATTGTTGACCTTCGTGTTCAGGCCGCCGGCCGCACTGGGCAGGCGCTGGAGAATGTCGGCCACCGACGTAAGCCCTGTCTGGGCCAGGGCAGCGGCGTCCAGCGTGACGACCGGCGAGCGCTGTTCCAGCGGGCTCTGCCGGATGCGCGATCCCGTGACGATGATGTCGTCGGTCGTGCCCGCCACATCGTTCGTCGCGGCGCTTGCGCCAGCCGCAGGGCCGACATCAACCGCCTGTGCATGGGCAGCGGCGCTCGCGAGCAGCATGGCAGAAAGGCATATGCCTGAACGCAGCGATGTTCGGTTCTTCATATCGTAACGGCCCCCTGAGTGATGCGCCCAAGGTTCGGGAAAAAGTGCTGCGCCGCAATAGACAGGGCGTATCCTTTTACCCGATGGCAACGATCGATCCGTTTATGTTACAAAATTGCAACATGGTTAACGAGGGCTCTTTGCGTGAGCTGGGTCGAGCCAGAAGGATCTGGGGGCAGTATGAAGCCCCTGTTCGGCCACATGACCTGCCCCGTTTTCAGGCCGCTGCCGGACGCGGAATGCCGCCATGTACTGGTGTCTTGTGATGGTTCCTCGGCACGCGGCGCAGTGTACGGAACAGCTCGGCGACACATATCTCCTCTACCAAACCGATCGGCCTATTCTCGCCAAAGGATTTGGTCGCAGGAGATATGGCCGCCTGAAATCGCCACCACGTCTAATCGGTCCAGCGCAATGACGCGAAACCTTCACTTGCGAAGGCGAAAGCCCCTGTTTTCAGGGTAGCGGACGGCAGATACGTCACACGACACGTGATGGAACGCCTCCGGCGGACGCCAAAGCCGGACCAGCGTCGCTTTCAGCTAAAACAACGACTTATGATGAAATTGGCTGGGGCGGCAGGGTTCGAACCTGCGCATGGCGGCATCAAAAGCCGCTGCCTTACCACTTGGCGACGCCCCAACGTGCCCGGCCTTATAGCCGGGCGGGCGCGGGAGGGAAGGGGGTTGGTGGCGGGTTCAGAACAGCTTTTCGACCCAGCCGTGCGGATCGGGCGCCAGGCCGCGCTGAATATCGACCAGCGCGGTGCGCAGTTTCAGGGTCAGTTCGCCGGCACTGCCGCCATTGCCGATCGTGAAATCGCCATCGACGCTGCGCACCGTGCCGATCGGCGTCACCACCGCAGCGGTACCGCAGGCAAAGGCTTCGCGCAGGCGCCCGCTCCGCGCGTCGGCGCGCCACTGATCGATGGCATAGCGTTCTTCGCGCACGGTAACGCCCTGATCACGCGCCAGCGTCAGGATCGAATCCCGGGTGATACCAGGCAGGATCGTCCCGCCCAGCGGCGGCGTCACCACCGAACCGTCGTCGAACACGAAGAAGATGTTCATCCCGCCCAGTTCCTCGACCCAGCGACGCTCGACCGCGTCGAGGAACACGACCTGGTCGCAGCCGCGCCGGATCGCATCCGATTGCGCCAGCAGGCTGGCGGCATAGTTGCCGCCGCACTTGGCGGCTCCGGTCCCGCCCGGCGCCGCGCGCGTATAGTCTTCGGAAACCCAGAGCGACACGGTCGGCGTTCCCGACTTGAAATAGGCGCCGACGGCCGATCCGATCACCATGTACAGATATTCCGCGCTGGGCTTCACGCCCAGGAACACCTCGCTCGCGAACATGAACGGGCGCAGGTAGAGGGCCCCGCCCTCCTGCCCGGGGATCCAGTCGCGATCGGCCGCGACCAGCGCGCGCACCGACTCCAGGAACAGCGGCTCCGGCAGCGGCGGCATCGCCATGCGCTCGGCCGATTGTGCGAAGCGACGCGCATTGGCATCGGGGCGGAACAGCGCGGCACCGCCGTCCTGCGTGCGGTACGCCTTCATGCCTTCGAAGATTTCCTGCGCATAATGCAGCACCGACGACGCCGGATCCATCTGGATCGGCGCGCGCGCCTGCACGCGCGGATCGTACCAGCCCTTGCCCTCGGCATAGTTGATGACGACCATGTGATCGGTGAACACGCGCCCGAACCCCGGATCGACCAGCATGCCCGCGCGCGTACCGGCATCGACCGGCGTGGCATGCGGTTCGATGCGAAAGGTCTGCTCGGTCACGTGGCGGCTCCTTCAGGGGCTTTGGTGGCGCGGCCCGGCGGGACCGTCCTCCCGCTTGGCGGTTGCGTCCGGTTAGGCGCGCTGTCAGGAGGGGTCAACATGCCTGCCCCGCCCGCATCGCCGCTGTTCCTGCGCGAAGCCGAGATCCGGCGCGGCATCGAACTCGTGCATTTCGGACAGGCCCAGCTCTATCGCGGGATCGACGATGCGCTGGCGGCGCATGGCCTGGGGCGCGCGCATCACCGCGTGCTGTATTTCACCGCACGTCAGCCCGGGCTGAACGTCGGCACGCTGCTGCGCCTGCTCGGCATCACGAAGCAATCGCTCGGTCGCGTGCTGACCGATCTCACGACCCGGGGGCTGATCGACACCCGCCCCGGAACCAGCGACCGACGCCAGCGCCTGCTGCGCCTGACCCCCGCCGGCGCGGTACTGGAAGCGCAGCTGTTCGACATGCTGCGCGCCAAGCTGGGGCGCGCCTATAGCGACGCCGGGCCGGGCGCGGTCGCGGGGTTCTGGGCGGTGCTGGAAGCGCTGATCCCGCCGGCCGACCGCCCGCGGATTGCGGGTCTCGGGGAAAAGGGCTGAACGCCATGGCGACTTCGTTCCTGCTGCCGATCACGGCCTTGCCCGACGACATCGATGAACTGGGTCATGTCAACAATGCGGTCTGGGTCCGCTGGATCCAGGATGTCGCGACCGCCCATTGGCATGCGGTGGCGGCGCCCGGCCATCATGACGCCTATGTCTGGCTGATCACCCGTCATGAGATCGATTATCTGCGCGCGTTGAAGGCGGGCGAGACCGTCACCGCGCGCACCTGGGTCGCGGATGCGCCGCGCGGCGCGAAGTTCGACCGGCTGATGGAGTTCACCGGCGGCGATGGCAAGGTCCATGTCCGCGCCCGCACGACCTGGGCGATTCTCGACCGCACCACCGGCCGGCCGCTTCGCGTGCCTGCGGAGGTGATCGCGCCCTTTCTGGCTTGAAGGCCCATCGGTTACACCGGCCGCGCCAGCACCTCCAGGATCGCGCGCAGCGCCTCCGGCGCGCTGGTGAAGGCGATGTGCAGGCAATCGACCTCCACCGCCACGTCCGCCTCGCCCGGCAGCCCGCGCGACGCCGCCGGCGCGACGATCCCGTCGCGCGCGCTCCAGAGTGCGAAGGTCGGCACCGGCGGCTTTTCTGGCAGCACGGCATCGACCGGCGGCCGATCGACGGCGTGGCCCGCGACCCGCTGATACAATCGCCAGGCATTGTTGGCATGGATGTCACCGGAAAAGGGCGTGCCCAGCGTCAACACGCGTTCGACCCGGTCCGGCATCCGCTTCGCGAGTTCGCGCGCATACAGCCCGCCCAGGCTCCACCCGATCACCGCCGCCGGGCGATCGCGCGTCATCGCCTCCAGCCGCGCCAGCATGCCGTCGATCAGGGCCGGGCTGATCCCCAGGTTGCGCCCCAATCCCCAGCCCTGCGGGCGATATCCGGCGGCGGCCAGCGTCCGGCGCAAGGTCGCGGTGGTGCGGTCCCCGGCCAGAAATCCCGGCAGGACCAGCACCGGCCGGCCATCACCCGGGCAGGCGCGCGCCAATCCGCGCCATGCCCATTGGCCCCGCATCCATGCCAGCGGCGTGGCGAGTTCGCCCAGCATGCGGGCGCGGGAGGGCGGGCGGTTCATGCCCGCCGGTGCGCCGCCCAATAATCCTGGACCGCGGCCCAGCCTTCCTCCGCTGTCTCCACAAAGCGGAACAGCTCCAGGTCCTGCGCGCCGATCACGCCTTCCTCGACCAGCGCCTCGAAATTGACGACCCGGTTCCAGAACTCTCGCCCATAGAACAGGATCGGCATCGGCGTGACCTTTCCGGTCTGGATCAGGGTCAGCAGCTCGAACGTCTCGTCAAATGTCCCGAACCCGCCCGGGAACACCGCCACGGCGCGCGCGCGCAACAGGAAATGCATCTTGCGCAAGGCGAAATAGTGGAACTGGAACGACAGCTTCGGCGTAACATAGACGTTCGGCGCCTGTTCGAACGGCAGCACGATGTTCAGACCGATCGACTCGGCCCCGGCATCGGCCGCGCCGCGATTGGCGGCTTCCATGATCGACGGCCCCCCGCCCGAACAGACGACCAGCTGGCGCTTGCCATCCTCCGATGGCGCGGTGCCGCTGGCCAGCGCCGCCAGCTTGCGCGCCGCGTCATAATATTTCGCCTTTTCCGCCAGCCGCGCCGCCACCTTGGCGCGCGGACCATCGCCCGCCGCGGCGACCAGCGCCTGTGCCTTCGACGGTTCGGGGATTCGCGCCGAACCATAGAAGACGAAGGTCGATCCGATCCCCGCTTCGTTGAGCAGCAATTCGGGCTTCAGCAATTCCAGCTGGAACCGCACCGAACGCAGATCCTCACGCAGCAGGAAATCGGGATCCTGGAACGCCAGCCGGTAAGCGGGATCGGATGTCTGCGGGGTCGACAGCTGCTTCGATACGACCTCCGCCTCATCGCGCGCGGGGGAAAAGACACGCTTGGGAATCTGGCGGTCGGTCATGCGGAGATCCTGCTTTTGCCCGGAAAAGCGGGGCGATCCCCGCGGGAAAGCGGCGCCTTCTAGCGGCAATAGTCGCTGCTCGCCATATCGAAATGGAAATGGTCGCGGTGATAGGCATTGGCATCGGGCCCCAGCACCACGCCGAACCGCCGGCACGCACCGTCATGCACCGCATGCAGATAGTCGCGGATCCGTGCATCCGGACCGGCCCAGCCGTCGCGTACGGTAAAGCGCGTCCCGTCGGCCAGCACGAACGCCGCGATGTCGACGGCATTGGCATGACCATGCTCGGATAGCCGCTGGCCCACCTGCCCGTTTACCGGTCGGCAGGCATAGGTCCCGAAACTGTCGATCCGGCGCAGCGGCTGGTCGAAACGACGCTCCGCCTCGACCTGCGCCACCTGCTGCACCCAGCGCGAGAAAGCCAGCGCCAGCGGACATCGCAGCGCGCCCAGGTTGGTGACCGGCGTGCCGATGGCGACCAGCTTCACCGCGGCCGTGGCATCGCATCCGCCACCGAACACCCGGTCCGGCAGCGCCTGGAACGACACCCCGGCACGGCCAAGATCGGCATGGCATTGACGCAGCGCCCGTTCGGACAAGACCGGTCGCGCCGGTGTCGCGGCCGGCCGCCGGGCCGGCGCCCGCGGTTCGGGGCGCCCCGCCGGGATACAGGCGGTCACGATCAGCAACAGGAGGATCGCCCATATCCGCATACCGGACGATCGCCGGCTGAAGCTGACTCCCCGATGAACCGGTCGCCAGTGGCGGTTGAACCGCGCCCGGAATCGCGCCACCTGTCGGACATGGCAGCTTCGACCACGCTCAACGCGCGCAACCTGGAAAAACTCGGTGCCCCCGCGCTCGCCGCCCTGCTGATGGAGGTGTCGACCGGTCACGGTGCGATCAAGCGCCGGCTGCGGCTGGCACTCGCCGATGTCGCGGGGCCGGACGAGATCGCGGCGCAGGTCCGCAAGCGGATCGCCACCATCGCCAAGGCGCGCGGCCGGCTCGACTGGCAACAATTGCGCGCGCTGATCGCCGACCTGTCGACGCAGCATGCCGCCATCGTCGGGCCGCTTGCGGCCAGCGATCCGAAAACGGCCCATGAACTGCTCTGGGCGTTCCTCGGCCTCGCCGACCGCTTGTTCGATCGTACCGAGGACGGCGGCGGTCATCTGGTCGATCTGCTCCGCCGCGCTGCCAGTGATATCGGCCGGCTGTCCCAGGCGGCGGCGATCGCTCCGCCGGCGCTGGCCGACCGGGTGTTCGATGCACTGACCGCCGGGGACCAGGGCCAATATGACGGACTGATCGCCACGATCGCGCCGCTGCTCGGCGCCGAAGGACGCGACCGGCTGAAGAAACAGATCGCGGCGTGGGGACAGACAGAACCGACGCCGGAAGAATTGGGGCCGGTGATCGGCTATGGCCTGTCGGGTCCCCTTTACGCGCATTCCGCCACCCGACGCCGCGCAGAAACCGCACGTCGCCTGCTGCGGGACATGGCCGACGCGGAGGGCGATGTGGACGCCTACATCGCGCATCATCCCGACGCCACCCGGCGACAGCCGCTGGTCGCCACCGCGATCGCGCGGCGCCTGTTGGCGGCGGGCCGGGCCGATACCGCGCTGGCGACGCTCGACGCGGCGCACCCGGTACGCGCCGCCTTCATCCCCGCCGACATGGACATGGTGCGGCTCGACATTCTCGAAACGCTGGGTCGGGCGGATGCAGCGCAGGCGTTGCGCTGGGAACGGTTCCAATCCGTGCTCCACGCCGGTCATCTGCGCGACCATCTCCGCCGGCTGCCCGATTTCGATGATTTCGAGGCGGAACAGCGTGCGCTCGCTTTGGTCGAACGTCATAACGACGTTCATGCCGCGCTCGCCTTCCTGATCGAATGGCCCGCGCCGGAACGCGCCGCGCGCATGGTGCTGGCCCGCCGCGACGACCTGGACGGCAATCGCTATGAGGTATTGAGCGAGGCCGCCGACCGGCTCGATGGCGCCGATCCGCTTGCGGCCACGATCCTGCGCCGCGCGATCATCGATTTCACGCTCCGCGCTGCGCGCTCGGCGCGCTACGGCCATGCCGCACGTCACCTCGCGGAATGCGCGACGGCCGATGTCCGCATCGTCGATCATGGTGATCTGCCCGACCACGCTGGCTATGTCGCGGCGCTTCGCCGGGATCATGGCCGCAAGACCGGGTTTTGGGAGGCGGTCGCGAACGGCTGACGCCCCGGTCCGGCCGCGGCTTACCGGGCCGGGCGGCTTCCCCCCACCGGCGTCGCACCCGGCGTCGCGGTCTGCCCGAACCGCGTCGTGAAGGCATAGAGGATGCCGCCGGCGGCCAGTACGGCCACCACCGCGAACAGGATGATCCACGGCCGCACCACGCGCGGCGTCCGGTTATCCTCGGCGGATGGCGGATCGCGATCGGTCATGACAGGCTCCCTGCGTCGCGGACCGGCGCTGTGGACGTCGACCCCGGCGGGCGGCCACCGTGCCGCCCGCGATCAAGCGGATCAGCCGCGGCCGATCCCGTGATAATGCAGCCCCGCTGCCTCGACATCGCGGCGATGATAGATGTTGCGCAGGTCGACCAGCACCGGCGCCTGCATCGCACCCGCAATCCGTTGCAGATCGAGCGCGCGGAACGCGTTCCACTCCGTCACGATCACCAGCGCATCGGCATCGGCCGCCGCGGCATAGGCATCGGCCACGAACTCGACACCGGTCAGCATCTTCGCCGCCTGCTCCACGCCTTCCGGATCATAGGCGCGCACGGACACGCCGGCATCCTGCAACGCCTGGATCAGCGCCAGCGACGGCGCATCGCGCATGTCGTCCGTATCCGGCTTGAACGTCAGGCCCAGCACGCCGACCCGCTTGCCGCGATGATCACCCTCGCCCATCGCGCGCAGCACCTTGCGGCCCATCGCGCGCTTGCGGCTGTCGTTGACCTGCACCACCGCTTCCACGATCCGCACCGGGACCTCATGGTCTTCCGCGGTCTTCAACAGCGCCAGCGTATCCTTCGGGAAACAGGACCCGCCATAGCCCGGGCCCGCGTGCAGGAACTTCGATCCGATCCGATTGTCGAGGCCGATGCCGCGCGACACGTCCTTCACATCGGCGCCCACCACTTCGCACAGGTCGGCGATCTCGTTGATGAAGGTGATCTTCGTCGCAAGGAACGCGTTGGCGGCATATTTGATGAGTTCCGCGGTGCGCCGACCGGTGAACATCAGCGCCGACCGGTTGAGGTAGAGCGGGCGATACACCGCTTCCATGATGGCGGTCGCTTCCGGATCTTCGGTGCCGACGACGACGCGGTCGGGACGCTTGAAGTCCTCGATCGCCGCACCTTCGCGCAGGAATTCGGGGTTGGACACGACCCAGGCCTTCGCATCGGGCGCCACCTCGCGGATGATCCGCTCCACCTCGTCGCCGGTACCGACCGGCACGGTCGACTTGGTGATGACCACGGCCGGCTTGGTCAGCGCCGCCGCGATCTCGCGCGTGGCGGCATAGACATAGGTCAGGTCGGCATGGCCGTCGCCGCGGCGCGACGGGGTGCCGACCGCGATGAACACCGCATCCGCGCCGGCGACGCCCTCGGTCAGATCGGTGGTGAACGACAGGCGGCCACCCTTGACGTTGGTCGCCACCAATTCTTTCAGCCCGGGTTCGTAGATCGGCATGATGCCGGCATGCAGCGCGTCGATCTTCGCGGCGTCCTTGTCGACGCAGATCACGTCATGGCCGAAATCCGCGAAACACGCCCCCGACACCAGCCCGACATATCCCGTCCCGATCATCGTGATCCGCATTGCCCGCCATTCCCATCCTGGTGATCCCGTCGGCCCTGCGACCGCCGTCATGCCCGTTATCCGACATTTCCCTGCCTTGCACCTGTTTTACCGTCCCAGCCCGACGTGGCAGAATGCACCATATCCGGCTAAGGCGGTGCGATGCTGCGCCTGTCCGACCTGAAATTGCCGCTCGATCATCCACCGAAAGCCCTGCCGGCCGCGATCTGCGCACGGCTCGGCATCCCGCCGGATGCGCTGGTTCACCACGCCATCGCCCGCCGCGCCAATGACGCCCGTCGCAAATCGGCGATCCTGCTCGTCTATTCGGTCGATGTGGAGGTTCATGACGAAGCCGGGATCCTCACCCGCTTTGCCGGCGATCCGCATGTCCGCCCCACGCCTGACACCGACTACCGCTTCGTCGCGCGCGCGCCGACGGGATCGGCCGGCCCTCGCCCGGTGGTGATCGGTGCCGGCCCCTGCGGCCTGTTCGCCGGACTGATCCTGGCGCAGATGGGATTCCGCCCGATCATCCTGGATCGCGGCAAGGTCGTGCGCGAACGGACGAAGGACACCTGGGGCCTGTGGCGCCGCGGCGTGCTGGAACCCGAATCCAACGTCCAGTTCGGGGAGGGCGGCGCCGGCACCTTTTCCGACGGCAAGCTCTGGAGCCAGATCAAGGATCCGCGCCACCTTGGGCGCAAGGTGTTGACCGAGTTCGTTACCGCCGGCGCACCGCCGGAAATCCTGACCGAGGCGCATCCGCACATCGGCACGTTTCGCCTCGTCACCATGGTCGAACATATGCGCGCGACGATCGAGGCGCTGGGCGGGGAATATCGCTTCGGCACGCGGGTCGACGATCTGGACATCGCGGTCGCGGCGGACGGGACGCGCCACCTGCGCGGCCTGCACCTGCATGATGGTGGGCATCTGGCGGCGTCGCATGTCGTGCTGGCGGTCGGGCACAGCGCGCGCGACACCTTTCACATGCTCCATGATCGCGGCGTCCATGTCGAAGCCAAGCCGTTTTCGATCGGCGTCCGCATCGAACATCCGCAATCCTGGATCGATCGCGCGCGGTTCGGCACCTGCGCCGGGCATCCCGATCTCGGCGCGGCCGCCTACAGCCTGTCGCATCACTGCGCGAACGGGCGCACGGTCTACAGCTTCTGCATGTGTCCCGGCGGCACCGTCGTCGCCGCCACGTCCGAACCCGGCCATGTCGCCACCAACGGGATGAGCCAATATTCGCGTGCCGAACGCAATGCCAATTCCGGCATCGTCGTCGGCATCGATCCCGCGCGCGACTATCCGGGGTCGCCGCTCGCGGGGATCGCGCTGCAACGCCATTGGGAACGCCGCGCCTATCTGGCGGGTGGATCCAGCTATGCCGCACCCGGCCAGACCGTGGGCGACTTCCTTGCCGGCCGCGCCTCCACCGGCTTCGGCGCGGTCGTCCCGTCCTATCGCCCCGGTGTTCATCCAACCGACCTGGCCGACTGCCTGCCCGATTTCGCGGTCACCGCGATGCGGGAGGCGCTGCCCGCCTTCGGCCGTCAGATTCCGGGCTACGATCATCCCGACGCGATGCTGACCGGGGTCGAAACGCGGACGTCGTCGCCCATCCGCATCACCCGTGGCCGCGATTTCCAGAGCCTCAACACCGGCGGCCTCTATCCGGCGGGGGAGGGTGCGGGCTATGCCGGCGGCATCCTTTCGGCCGCGGTCGACGGTATCAAGGTCGCGGAGGCATTGGCGCTCGATCTGGTCGGCGATCGCTGATCCGCGGGCACTGCGTTTATCCCACTTGTTCCAGGCGGGCCGCATAGAGCGCCCGCTTCTCGCAATAGACCGCTGCCGACTGGCGCAGCCGTGCGATCTCCGCTTCGGACAAGGCCCGCACCACCCGTGCGGGGGCGCCGACGATCAGGCTGCCCGCCGGAAATGCCTTGCCCTCCGTCACCAGCGCCCCGGCGCCGATCAGGCTGTCCGCGCCGATCACGGCATGGTTCAGGACCGTAGCGCCCATCCCCACCAGCACATGATCGCCGATCGTGCAGCCATGCAGGATCGCATGATGCCCGATCGTCACGCCCGCACCGATGGTCAGCGGCGCGTCCGGATCGGAATGCAGCATTGCACCATCCTGCACATTGCTGCGCGCGCCGATTTGGATCGCGCCATTGTCGGCCCGCACCACCGCCCCGAACCAGATGCTGACCTCCGCCGCCAGCACGACCTCCCCGATCACGTCGGCGGACGGCGCGATCCAGGCGGAACCGTCATCGGGCCGTCGCGGCTGCCGCCCGTCCAGCGCATAGACCGGCATCAGGCCGCCGCCCCCGCGGCCTTCGCCCGCTGCCGGAACCGGTGCAGCAACGGCTCGGTATAGCCATTGGGCTGCGTCAGTCCGTCGAAGACCAGCGCGCGTGCGGCCTGATAGGCCAGACTGGTATCGGCCACGCCCGCCATCGGCCGGTACAGCGGATCGCCGGCATTCTGCGCATCCACCTTGGCCGCCATCCGTTCCAGCGCCGCTTCCGCCTCGTCCGGCGTGGCGACGCCGTGCAACAGCCAGTTCGCCATATGCTGCGACGAGATTCGCAAGGTCGCGCGGTCCTCCATCAGGCCGACATCATGGATGTCGGGCACCTTCGAACATCCGACGCCCTGGTCCACCCAGCGCACGACATAACCCAGGATGCCCTGCGCATTATTGTCCAGCTCGTCCCGAATGTCCGCGGGGCTCCAGTTGCGCCCATCCGCCAACGGAATCGTCAGCAACGCGTCGAGCGGCGCGATCGGCTCGGCAACGCGCTCCGCCGCGCGCGCGAACACGTCGATGGCATGATAGTGGGTCGCGTGCAGCGTGGCCGCCGTTGGGCTGGGAACCCAGGCGGTGCTAGCGCCGGTGCGGGGATGCGCGATCTTCTGGTCCAGCATGTCGGCCATGCGGTCGGGGGCCGCCCACATGCCCTTCCCGATCTGCGCCCGGCCCGACAGTCCGCAGGCGAGCCCGATCTGCACGTTGCGATTTTCATAGGCCGCGATCCATGCGGACGTCTTCATGTCGCCCTTGCGCAGCATCGGCCCCGCCCGCATCGATGTGTGCATCTCGTCGCCGGTCCTGTCCAGGAACCCGGTGTTGATGAACATGATCCGGTCCTTCACCGCCGCAATGCACGCGGCCAGGTTGACGGACGTCCGCCGCTCCTCATCCATCACGCCGACCTTGATCGTATGGCGCGGCAGGCCGAGCAGATCCTCGATCGCATCGAACAGCCGGTTGGTGAATGCGGCTTCGTCCGGTCCGTGCATCTTGGGCTTCACGATATAGATCGAACCGGTCCGGCTGTTGCGGATACCGGCGCCGTTCCGGTCGTGCAGCGCGATCAGGCTGGTGACGATCCCGTCCAATACGCCTTCCGGCGCCTCCGTCCCATCCGGCAACAGCACCGCCGGCGTCGTCATCAGATGACCGACATTGCGCACCAGCAACAGGCTGCGCCCCGGCAGCGTGATGGTCCCGCCATCCGCCGCGTCATAACGGCGGTCCTCCGCCAGCCGACGGGTCAGCGTCCGGCCGCCTTTCTCGAACTGCGCCTCCAGATCGCCCTGCATCAGCCCCAGCCAATTGGCATAGGCCGCCACCTTGTCATCCGCATCGACCGCGGCGACCGAGTCCTCCAGGTCCACGATCGTCGACAGGGCCGATTCCAGCACCACATCGGCGATCCCCGCCGGATCGGTCCGCCCGATCGGATGGTCGCGGTCCACCACCACCTCGATATGCAGTCCATTATGCCGGAACAGCAGGGTTTCGCCGGCATGACCCCGATACTGCGTAGGATCCGCGAGCACCGGCATCCCGCCTGCGAAGTCCGCCCAGCTGCCGTCCGCCAGCGGCAATGTCCGGTCGAGAAACGCCTTGGCCCAGGCGATCACCTGCGCCCCCCGCTCAGGATCATAGCCCTTGCCCGCTGCCGCCCCGGGCAGGGCATCGGTGCCATATAGCGCATCGTACAGGCTGCCCCAGCGCGCATTCGCCGCGTTCAGCAGGAAGCGCGCGTTCAGCACCGGCACCACCAGCTGCGGTCCCGCCATCGTCGCCAGTTCCGCGTCGACGCCGGTCGAACCGATCGTGAACGGCGCGGGCTCGTCGACCAGATAGCCGATCGCACGCAGGAAGGTCTGATAGGCGGGCATCGCGATCGGCTGACCCGCGCGCGCCAGATGCCATGCGTCGATCTGCGCCTGCATCTGGTCGCGCACCGCCAGCAATTCGGCATTGTCGGGGGCGAAGCGCGCATAGATATCCGCCATGCCGGCCCAGAAGGTATCGGCCGCGACCCCCGTTCCCGGCAAGACGCGCGTCTCGATGAACGTGGCCAGCGTGTTCGCGACCTGCAATCCCGCGCGATCCGTCCTGTCGATCATCCGGCTTCCTCCTGTCTGTCCTGCGCGGTCGGTGTAGCCGGCCCCGCGTCCGTTCAGTAGACACAAGTTCCCGACGACAGTCTTTCCCGGCAGGAACGAATGGTGGATCCCGATTACGACCTGTTCGCCGCCATCGTCGCCACCGGCAGCATCTCCGCCGCGGCGCGCAGGCTGGCGATCTCGCCGCCGATGGCGTCCAAGCGGCTGGCCCGGCTCGAACGCCGGCTGGGTACGCAGCTGGTCCATCGCAGCACGCGCCGGCTGGCGCTGACCCAGGCCGGCGCCGCCTTTCATGATGATGTCGTCGCCATCCTGGCGGCGGTCGCGGCCGCCGAAGCGCGGGTTTCGGGGCATCAGCGCGACGTTCGTGGCCCGTTGCGCCTGTCGGGTCCCACTTCGTTCGGCCGGCTCCATCTCGCCCCGCACCTCGGTCTGTTTCTCGATGCCTATCCCGGGGTCGATCTTCGGTTTGACCTGTCGGACGGCTTTTCCGACCTGATCGCCGACCGGATCGACGTCGCGGTCCGGATCGCGCCGGCGATCGATTCCGGGCTGACCGCGCACCGCCTCGGCACCAGCCGCCGGATCCTGTGCGCCGCGCCTGCCTATCTTGCGGCCCATGGCCATCCCAATGGCATTGCCGCGCTTGCCGACCACCGTCTGCTGGCCGCCGACGGGCAACTGCCCTGGCGGCTGGAGGGACCGGACGGCCCCGTCATCGTCGACCGCCGCAGCCATGTCGGCACCAACAGCAGCGAGGTCGTCCGCGAACTGACGCTGGCGGGCGTCGGCATCGCGCTGCGTTCGCTGTGGGATGTGGATCACGACATTGCGGCCGGGCGGCTGGCGCGCGTGCTGGTCGACCATGAGGGCTCCGTCGACGTCGGCATTTACGCCGTCCATCCCGCCGCCGGCCTGATCCCCCCAGCCGTCACCGCGCTCGTCGACTGGTTGCGTGCGCTGTACGCCGCACCTGCTCCTTGGGAGCGTGCCGCGCAATCGAGCGGTTTTCGACAGGAGGGGCTTTCCCGCCCGCGTTCCAGATGGCAGGACGCGATCCGATCCGATGGTCGCACTCCGGACATCGGCTGGGAGCAGGGCAATGCAGAAGATCTATGACAGTCCCGCCGCCGCGCTTGACGGGCTGCTGTTCGACGGGATGACCATCATGTCGGGGGGCTTCGGCCTGTCCGGCAATCCCGAAAGCCTGATCCCCGTCGTCCGCGATTCGGGCGCGAAGGCGCTGACGATCATCTCCAACAATGCCGGGGCCGACGGCTTCGGGCTGTGGATGCTGCTGGAAAGCCGCCAGGTGGCGAAGATGATCTCCTCCTACGTCGGTGAGAACAAGCTGTTCGAGCAGCAATATCTCGGCGGCGAACTGGAACTGGAACTCAACCCGCAAGGCACGCTGGCGGAACGCATCCGCGCGGGCGGCGCCGGCATCCCCGCTTTCTACACGAAGACCGGCGTCGGCACCGTCGTGGCGGACGGCAAGCCGCTGGAGGATTTCGACGGCGAAACCTATGTCCGCGAACGCTGGCTGAAGGCGGATCTGGCGATCATCAAGGCGTGGCGCGCCGATCCGGAGGGCAATCTGATGTTCCGCAAGACCGCGCGCAATTTCAACCCGATCATGGCGACCGCGGCGCGCATCACCGTGGTCGAGGTGGAGGAGATCGTCGCGGCCGGCGCGCTCGATGCCGACTGCATCCATACGCCCGGCATCTATGTCGACCGGATCGTGCGCAGTACGATCAACGAGAAGAAGATCGAGAAGCGCACCGTGCGTGAAAGGGAGAGCGTCTGATGGCCTGGACCCGCGACCAGATGGCGCAACGCGCCGCGCAGGAACTCAAGGACGGCTTCTACGTCAATCTCGGCATCGGCATCCCGACGCTGGTGGCCAATTATATCCCGGACGGCGTCCATGTGACGTTGCAGAGCGAAAACGGGATGCTCGGCATGGGGCCGTTCCCCTATGACGACGAGGTCGATGCCGACCTGATCAACGCCGGCAAGCAGACCATCACCCAGCTGCCGACCTCCTCCTTCTTTTCGTCGTCGGACAGTTTCGCGATGATCCGTGGCGGGCACATCGACCTGACCATCCTGGGCGCGATGGAGGTCGCCGCCAATGGCGACATCGCAAACTGGACCATCCCGGGCAAGATGGTGAAGGGGATGGGCGGCGCGATGGACCTGGTCGCCGGCGTGAAGCGCGTCGTCGTCGTGATGGATCACGCCAACAAGGCCGGCGAATCCAAGGTTCTCGATCGCTGTACGCTGCCGCTGACCGGCGCGGGCGTGGTCGACCTGATTGTCACCGACCTGTGCGTCTTTGCCTGCGACAAGGTCGCAGGGGGCCTGACCCTGCTGGAAATGGCGCCGGGCGTCACATTGGCCGAGATCCAGGCGAAGACCGTGGCCGCCTTCGCCGCGGCATGACCGCCGCCTATATCTGCGACGCGATCCGCACGCCGATCGGACGCTATGCCGGCGCGCTGTCGTCGGTCCGGGCCGACGACCTCGCCGCGCACCCGCTCCGCGCCTTGATGGCGCGCAACCCGTCGGTCGACTGGGATGCCGTCGATGATGTCCTGCTCGGCTGCGCGAACCAGGCGGGCGAGGATAACCGCAACGTCGCACGCATGGCGCTGCTACTGGCGGGCCTGCCGGAAACGGTGCCCGGCGCCACGATCAACCGGCTGTGCGGGTCCGGCCTCGACGCGGTCGGGCTGGCCGCACGCAGCATCCGTGCCGGCGACGCGCGGCTGATGATCGCGGGCGGCGTCGAAAGCATGAGCCGGGCGCCGTTCGTGATGGCAAAGGCCGACACCGCCTTCTCCCGCGCCGCCGGGCTGGAGGATACGACGATCGGCTGGCGCTTCGTCAATCCGGCCATGCGCCGCGCCTTTGGCACCGATTCGATGCCGGAAACGGCCGAGAACGTCGCCGAGAGCTATGGCGTATCGCGCGCCGATCAGGACGCGTTCGCCTGCGACAGCCAGCGCCGCGCCGCCGCCGCGCAAAGCTCGGGCCGGTTCGACGCCGAGATCGTCGCGGTCCACGTGCCGCAGAAAAAGGGCGATCACCTGATCGTCGACCGCGACGAACATCCGCGCAGCACCAGCGTCGAGGCCCTGGCCAAGCTCAAGGGCATCGTACGCCCCGACGGCAGCGTCA
>NZ_DASVTO010000024.1:0-8194 GCF_036387535.1 Sphingomonas sp. | reverse complement strand
CGGCGGCGGTGCTGTTGTGGGGCGCGGCGCTGTGGCAGGTGCGACCGCAAGCACTGGCTCTGCTGGCCCTGGCGCCGGTGGCGCTGCATTTCGGAGCACAGGTGGTCACCCTGCGGCCGGAAAATGGGGCGGATGCGCTCGCCAAGTTCCGGTCGAACCGGTTTGCGGGGCTGCTGATGTTCCTGGCGTGCCTGGTGGTCGGAAGCGCCGGATAGGGCGTCCGGCCCTTTCGCTTCCCATCCCGTGCCCCTAGATGCCCCTGCATGTCAGACACCAACCCCGCCGCGGCGCGCGCCGCCGACCTGGTCGCCGCCGCCATGAAGGCAGGCGCCGACGCCGCCGACGTGCTGTATGTGCGCGATGCGTCGACGCAGGTGTCGGTGCGGCTGGGCGCGTTGGAGGATGTGCAACGCTCCGACGGCGAGGAGATCGGGCTGCGGCTGTTCATCGGGCGGCGATCGGCCAGCGTGTCGTCATCCGATCTGTCGGCGGCGGCCATGACCGCGCTGGTCGAGCGTGCCGTGGCCATGGCGCGCGAGGCGCCGGAGGATCCGTATGCCGGGCTGGCCCCCGCCGATCTGTTGGCGACGGGCGCGACCGTCGACGTCGAAATTGACGACGGCGGCACCGCCAGCCCGGCCGAATTGAAAGCCCGGGCGCTGGAAGCGGAGGATGCGGCCCGCGCCGTCCCGGGCATCACCAACAGCGAGGGCGGGAGCGCCAGCGCCAGCCGCGCGACGATCGCGCTGGCGACGTCGACCGGCTTTGCACGGGCCTATGCTACCACATCCTATGGCTGTTCCGCCAGCGTGATCGCCGGGGCGGGCGGCGCGATGCAGCGGGATTATGCCAGCCACGGCGCGCGCCATCTGGCCGACCTGGAACCTGCCGGGATCATCGGGGAACGGGCGGGTAGGCGGGCCGTGGCGCGCTTGGACCCCAGGCAATTGCCGTCTGGGCAGATGCCGGTGGTCTATGATCCGCGGGTCAGCGCCGGCCTGTTGGGTCCGTTGATCGGGGCGATCACGGGATCGGCGATCGCGCGGCGGACGAGCTTTCTGCTCGATCAACTGGGAGAGCAGCTGTTCGCGCCGGGGATCCGGGTGATCGACGATCCGCGGCGTCCGCGCGGGCTTCGGTCACGGCCGTTCGACGGCGAGGGGCTGCCCACGGCGCGGCGGGAGATCGTGGCGGACGGCCGGCTGACGGGCTGGATCGCGGATGCGGCGTCTGCGCGGCAATTGGACATGGCACCGACGGGACATGCCAGCCGCGGGATCGGGGGATCGCCGGGGGCGGGCAGCACCAACCTGCATCTGGCGGCGGGCACGGCGTCGGTGGCGGACCTGATCGCGGACATCACGCTGGGATTCTGGGTGATCGAACTGATCGGCAGCGGGGTCAACGGGCTGACCGGCGATTACAGCCGCGGCGCGGCCGGGTTCGCCATCCGGGACGGACAATTGGCCGAGCCGGTGGCGGAAGTCACGATCGCGGGCAATCTGAAGGCGATGTACCGCGCGCTGATGCCGGCTTCGGACCTGGAATATCGGGCCGGGACCAACGCGCCGACCGTCCGGATCGACGGCATGACGGTGGCCGGTGCCTGATATCCTGCTGAACGCGGTGGCCGATGTCGCGGCGGAGGCCGGCCGGCTGGCGATGGCCAGCTTCGGCGGCGGATATCGGCAGTGGGAGAAGGAACCCGGCCACCCGGTCTGCGATGTCGATCTGGCCGTCGACGCCCTGATCCGACGGCGCCTGGCGGCGATCGATCCGGAGGCAGGGTGGCTTTCGGAAGAGACGGTCGATAGCGCGGAACGGTTGATGCGTGTCCGGACGTGGGTCGTCGATCCGATCGACGGCACGCGCGATTTCCTGCGTGGTCGGCCTGGTTGGGCGGTATCGATCGCGCTGGTCGAGGGCGGGAATGTCGTGCTGGGCGTGCTGGACGCGCCGGCGCGGGGCGAACGCTGGGCCGCCGCCGCCGGCATGGGGGCGACGCGGAACGGCGTGCGGTTGAAGGCGGGTGCCCGCACCGAATTGTCCGGCGCACGAACCCCGGCCGATGCCTTGCCGCGGGCGGATCGGGATCTGACGCTGGTCGAGAAGCCCAATTCGATCGCGCTGCGCATCGCGATGGTGGCGGCGGATGCGGCCGACCTGGTCGCGACGCTGCGCTGGGGCCATGAATGGGACATCGCCGCCGCCGCGCTGATCGCGCGGGAGGCAGGGGCGGTGGTGACCGACGGTTTCGGCGCGCCGCTGCGTTACAACTCGACCAAGGGCGAGGCGTTTGGCGTGGTCGCGGCGGCGGCGGGCATCCATGCCGCGGCGATCGCGCGGTTGCGCGAGCGGGCGTTGGTGGCGGCGGTCCGGTAAGACGCACCGCCCGGACGGGGATCAGCGTTCGATCTTGGCGATGTTCAGCCGCGCGATCTCGATCTTCGGGCAACGATCGGCGACCACCTTCAACCCGGCGGCTTCCGCGCGGGCGATGGCGGTGGCATCGTAGACGCCCAGTTGCAGCCAGACCGATTTCGCGCCGGCCGCAATCGCCTGATCAACTGCGGCGCCGGCGTCGGCGGATCGGCGGAAGATGTCGACCATGTCGATCGGTTCGCCGATCTGGGACAGGTCGCGCCAGACATATTCGCCGTGAAGATGTTCCCCGGTAATCTGCGGATTGACCGGGATCACGCGGTAGCCGTGGTGCATCAGAAACTGTCCGACGGTGTAGCTTGGTCGGTCGGGTCGGTCCGATGCGCCGATCATCGCGATCGTCCGGGTTTCACGGAGCAGCGCGGCAATGTCTTCGTCCGACGTGATCGGCATCATCATCTCCTCAGTATCAGAAGAAAACGTGTGGATCGTTCCTGCCGATCTCTACAACCTACATTCGCCAACTGCTTACACGATTGCCATCCCGAAGCTTAATCGCGTACATCCGGAAAGAGAATAAAGTAAGTCCATGATTGATAGGAAACTAGAATTTCCTTTCCCGCGGTGCAGTGTTGACGCTGCAAACGCCGCTATCCCAAGAGGGCTTCGCGGCAAAAAGGTGAAACTCCCGCGTAATCGCGAGTGTCGTTCTGTCGATTCGATAGGTCGTGTAAGCCGCGCTGGAGGTGAGGTTGATTGTGACGCTATTCGCATCAAATACACCGACTCCTCGGTTCGTGAGGCCATACTTGGGGGATGATATCGTGACCATCTGGTTCGCCTCATCGACGATTACCGCGATCGCTTCGGCACCACGCTTCGTCTCTAGCGAGCACGAGAGGTAGGTGAATGCAGGCGGCGGCGCATCAATCATGACGTTAGTCAGTAGCATCCGTCCCTTGCTCTGTACATCGAGAGCGTCAGCGGTTCAGCCAGGCCGCGATCCGATCGCCGATCATGCGGAATGCGGCCGACCCCGGCCCGCCGATGGCGACAGGGGGCGTGCCCGCATCCGACGCGGTGCGGATCGCGATATCGAGCGGGATACGGCCCAGAAACGGAACGCCGAGCGAAGCGGCGGCCGTCTCCGCACCGCCATGGCCGAACGGATCGGAGCGCTCGCCGCAGTGCGGGCAGATATAACCCGCCATGTTTTCGACCAGGCCGATCAGCGGGACCGAGGCCTGAGCGAACAGGTCGATCGCGCGGGTCGCATCGATGAGCGCCAGATCCTGTGGCGTGGAGACAATGACCGCGCCGACCGGCTTGTGTTTGGAGATCATGCTGAGCTGAACGTCGCCGGTCCCGGGCGGAAGATCGAGGATCAGCAATTCCGTGTCGCCCCAATCGGCGTCGATCAGCTGACCCAGCGCACCGCCCACCATCGGGCCGCGCCAGGCGATCGCGCGGCCCTGATCCACCATCTGACCCATCGACAGCATCGGGACGCCGTAGGGGGTAGGGACGGGATTGAGTTTCTTGTCGGTCGCGGTGGCGCGGACGTCCGCGGCGCGCATCAGCAGCGGCTGCGACGGACCATAGATGTCGGCATCGACCAGGCCGACCTTCACGCCGCGTTGCGCCAGTGCGATCGCGATGTTGGCGGACAAAGTGGATTTGCCGACCCCGCCCTTGCCGCTGCCGATCGCGACGATCCGCCGCACCGGCTTTTCAGCGGTCATGGCGATGCGCACCGCGTCGACGCCGGCGACTGCCGACACGGCTGCGCGGATCTGCGCCTCCAGCGCCGTGCGGTCCGCCTGGGTCAGGCCGGCCACGTCCAGGATCACGCTGGCCGTCCCGGCCGCAAGGCGTGGCACGGCGGCACGGCCGGAGGTGACCAGACCACGGCCCGATGTCGGATCGATCACGGCATCGAGGGCGGGGCCGAGGGCTGCGGCGGGATCGGGGGTGAGGGCCATGCGCGGCACATAGGAGGGAAACACCGGCTTGCCACTGTTTTTCCCCCGCCGCGCACCTATAAAGACAAGATGAGCGAGATGATCGGCCGACACGGACAAGGGCGCAACCTGCTGAACGAAGCGGGAGGCGGGCCGTGGAGTGGCGGTTCCGGCGGCGGCGCCGGCGGGGGCAAGGGCAGCGGCGGGGATGGCGGCTCCGGCGGCGGCGGTGACGGCCTGGGCCCGCGCAACCCCTGGGATCAACCGCCACGCAAGCGTCCGCCCGGCGGGAATGGCGGGAAGGGACCGAATGGTCCCACGGCGCTGGATGAATTGTTGCGGCGCGGGCGCCGGGGCCTGCCATCCGGATTTCCGAACCCGCAGGGGCGCAAGCTCTGGGTCGGACTGGCCTTCGGCTTCATCATCCTGTGGTTTCTGACGACCGCCTTCCATCAGATCGGCGCGCAGCAGCGCGGCGTGGTGACCCGGTTCGGGCGCTACGTCACGACCATGGAGCCCGGCGTCGGACTGACATTCCCGGCGCCCATCGATCAGGTGACCAAGGTTTCGGTGGACGAGATCCGCGAGATCAACATCGACGCATCCGGCAGCAACGGTGCCGCGGCCGGCGGTGCGCAGAACCTGATGGTGACGGGCGACCAGAACATCATCGACCTGGCCTATTCGGTACGGTGGAATATCCGCGATCCGGAATTGTACCTGTTCGAGCTGGCCGACCCCGACGACACGATCCGCGAAGTCGCCGAAAGCGCGATGCGGGCGGAGATCGCAGCCGTCACGCTGAACGATGCGATCGGGCCGCAGCGCAGCCAGATCGAGGCGCGCGTGCAGCAGCGTGTCCAGGCGATCCTCGACAGTTACCGCGCGGGCGTGCTGATCCAGGGTGTGGCGATCAAGCAGGCGGATCCGCCGGCGGCGGTGGTCGCGGCGTTCAAGGACGTTTCGGCCGCGCAACAGGAGGTGCAGAGCTACCTCAATACCGCGCGCGCCTATGCCTTGCAGCTGACCGCGAAGGCGCAGGGCGAAGCCGCGGCGTTCGACAAGGTGTATGACCAATATCGCCTGGCACCGGAGGTGACCCGTAAGCGCATGTATTATGAAACCATGGAGGATGTGCTGGCCAAGACCGACAAGACCGTGGTCGAGACGCCGGGCGTGACATCCTATCTCCCGCTGAACCAGTTGCCACGGACCCCGGCCGCGCCGGCCGTGCAGGAAGGAGCCGCACGATGAACCCGGTGACCAACCTGTTCCGCAACCCGATCAGCTGGGCGATCGCGCTGGTGCTGGCGGTGATCGTCGCAGCATCGATCTTTGCGGTGGTGCCGGAAACCCGCCAGGGGCTGGTAGTGCGGCTGGGCCGGCCGAACCGCGTGATCAACGGCTATGTCGCGGGGCGGCCGTTCGGGCAAACCGGTGCCGGCCTGATCGCGCGCGTGCCGTTCCTGGAACAGATCGTATGGATCGACAAGCGCGTGCTGGATTTCGACATGCCGCGCCAGTCGGTGCTGTCGACCGATCAGCTGCGGCTGGAGGTGGATGCCTTCGCCCGCTATCGCATCGTCGATCCGTTGCGGATGTACCTGCGCGCGCGGGGCGACGAGAAGCGGGTGTCGGATGCGTTGCGGCCGATCCTGGCTTCGTCGCTGCGCAACGAACTGGGCCGGCGGTCGTTCGCGGCGTTGCTCAGTCCCGAGCGCGGGCAACTGATGGACAATATCCAGAGCCGGCTGAACGTGGTCGCGGCGCAATATGGTGCGGAGATTGTCGACGTCCGGATCAAGCGGGCCGACCTTCCCGATGGCACCCCGCTGGAAAGTGCGTTCCAGCGGATGCGCACCGCGCGCGAACAGGAGGCGCGGTCGATCCGGGCGGAGGGACAGAAGCAGGCGCAGTTGATCACGGCGCAGGCCGATGCCGATGCATCCCGCGTCTATGCCAATTCGTTCAACCGCGATGCCGACTTCTATGACTTCTATCGCGCGATGCAGTCCTATCGCCATACCTTCGGCAGCGACGGCAACACCGCCGCGACCGGGGGCACATCGATGGTGCTGACACCCGACAATGAATATCTGCGTCAGTTTCGCGGGCGGAAGCCCTGACGAGCCCCAGCGGCCCGTCGTTCAAATCCCGTTCAGCCGAAAAGCGGCAGCCAGAGGCTGACCGCCGCAGGCCAGGGCGGAAAGAGAATCCTTAAGGAGGATTGCGATCGTGCGTTACGCCTATGTCATCACTGCCGCCATGCTTGCCGGCGGTGCGACGGCCACCCTTGTCGTAAATCAGCCGGTCGGGGCTCAGGTTGCCCAGAATGCGCCCGGCACAATCACGGCCACACCCCCGCGCCCCGGTGCGCCGATGAGCTTCGCCGATCTGGCGGTGCTGAAGATCGAGGCGACCGGGCTGCCGTTCGTGCAGTTCGGGGACTCGACGCGCACGCGGGTCGGCGACTGGGTGATCGCGATCGGTAATCCGTTTGGGTTGAACAGCACGGTGACTGCGGGCATCGTGTCCGCGCTGCACCGGGGCATCAACAATGGTGGCGCGAACGATCGCTATATCCAGACCGATGCGTCCATCAACCAGGGCAATTCGGGCGGACCGATGTTCGACCTGAACGGCAACGTGATCGGTATCAACACGGCGATCTACTCGCCGACGGGCGGCAATGTCGGCATCGGCTTTGCGATCCCCGCCGAAGAGGCCAAGCCGGTGATCGAAGCGCTGCGCAAGGGTCAGCGGGTGCGGCGTGGCTATCTGGGTGTCGGGATCCAGCCGATCGACGACAACATCGCGGAGTCGCTGGGGCTGCCGAAGAATGTCGGCGAACTCGTCCGCACCGTGGAGCCGGGCTACGCCGCGGCGCGCGCCGGGATCCGGCAAGGCGACGTGGTGGTCAAGGTCAACAATGTCGACGTCACTCCCGATGCCACGCTGAGCTATACCGTCGCGAACCTTCCGATCGGCAGCCGCGTGCCGATCGAACTGATCCGCGAAGGCAAGCGTATCACGGTGACCGCCGTGATCGGCGAGCGGCCGCCCGAGGACCAATTGCTGGCTGCGGCCGGCGGCGGTGGGCAGGGTCTGGACGACGATGATGGCGATTCCAGCACGCCCGCGCCGCAGGCGCAGCAGTCGACCCGTGCGTCGCTCGGCCTGACGTTGCAGGCGCTGACACCGCAGATCGCGCAGTCGATCGGCGTGCCGACCGGCGTAAAGGGCGTCGTGATTTCCGCGGTCGATCCCGCCAGCAACGCCGCGACACAAGGGCTGGCCCGCGGGGACGTGATCCTGTCGGTCAATCAGCGACCGGCGACGACGATCCAGGACGTCATCACCGCGGTCAATGCGGCGAAGGCAGCGGGACGCCCAAGCGTTCTGATGCTGATCCAGCGTCAGGCGACCCCGCCACGCTATGTCGGTGTCGAACTGTCCAAGAAGTAAGAGGTTGCGGTAAAAGCGGCCGTCAAGTGCTTGTATTGGCTGGCCGGTGTCGATCGGGTTGTTTCAGGCTCGGAACCCCCTCCCGTGATCGGGCGGGGGTTCCGAGCATCATGAGGATGCGTGGATGGCCGACGGGGCGGGGATCTTCATCGGCGCGGCGGCGGATGGGAATCGGCAATATCTGAACCTGCGCCGGGCAAACCGGCACGGGTTGATCGCCGGCGCGACGGGCACCGGGAAAACCGTGACACTGCAAGGTATTGCGGAGCAGTTTTCACGCGCCGGTGTGCCGGTGTTCGTATCCGATGTGAAGGGTGACCTGAGCGGGATCGCGATGGCGGGTTCGCCAGGCGCGGCGATGCACGCGACCCTGGCGACGCGCGCGG
>NZ_DASVTO010000023.1:0-6076 GCF_036387535.1 Sphingomonas sp. | reverse complement strand
CTCTAACCGACCGGAAATGAGATGAAATGGCTTGAGCCGTGTCGAGCGACATATGCCCCACGCCACGATCCATCCCCAGCTAAATCCGGTCGCATCGGAGTCGGGGCCTTGCCCTCTCCGGTCCCACGCCGCTAACGCGATACTCCCATGACACGGTTCATTTTCATCACCGGTGGCGTGGTCTCGTCACTCGGCAAGGGCCTTATGGCCGCCAGCCTCGCGGCGCTGTTGCAGGCGCGCGGATACACGGTGCGGATCCGCAAGTTCGATCCCTATCTGAACGTCGATCCCGGTACGATGTCGCCCTATCAGCATGGCGAAGTCTATGTGACCGATGACGGCGCGGAGACCGATCTGGACCTCGGGCATTATGAGCGCTTCACCGGCGTTCCCAGCCGGCAATCGGACAATATCACCTCCGGCCGCATCTATCAGACGATCATCGCCAAGGAACGGCGCGGCGATTATCTGGGCGCGACGGTGCAGGTGATCCCGCACGTCACCGACGCGATCAAGGAATTCGCGCGTGCGGATACGGACGGACTGGATTTCGTGCTCTGCGAGATTGGCGGCACCGTCGGCGATATCGAATCGCTGCCGTTCATGGAGGCGATCCGCCAGTTGCGGAACGATCTGGGCCGCGATCGCACCGCGTTCGTCCACCTGACGCTGGTGCCCTACATCGCGGCGGCGGGCGAATTGAAGACGAAGCCGACCCAGCACAGCGTGCGCGACCTGACCGCGCTCGGCATTCAGCCCGACGTGCTCGTCTGCCGCTGCGAACGGCCGTTGCCGGACAGCGACCGGGCAAAGATCGCGCTGTTCTGCAACGTCCGCAAGGAAGCCGTCATCCCTGCGCTGGATGCGAAGACGATCTACGGCGTCCCGCTGCAATATCATGTCGAGGGGCTCGACCGCGCTGTCCTCGACGCGTTCCACCTGGATGCCTCCGCACCGCTCGACCTGTCGCGCTGGAGCGAGATCGTGGAGCGGGTCGAACATCCCGAGGGCGAGGTCACGGTCGGCGTGGTCGGCAAATATGTCGGGCTGCAGGATGCGTACAAGTCGCTGCACGAAGCGCTGGTCCATGGCGGCATCGCCAACAAGGTGAAGGTCCATATCCGCTGGCTGGATGCCGAATTGTTCGAGCAGGACGCCGACGGGCTCGCCGCGCAACTGGAACCGCTGCACGCGATCCTGGTGCCGGGCGGATTCGGGGAACGCGGGTCGGAGGGCAAGATCGCCAGCGTGCGGTTCGCGCGCGAACGCAAGGTGCCCTATTTCGGCATCTGCCTCGGCATGCAGATGGCGTGCGTCGAAGGCGCGCGGAACACCGCCGGGATTGCGGGTGCGTCCACCACCGAATTCGGCGACACGTCGGAACCGGTGGTCGGCCTGATCACCGAATGGATGACGGAGGCCGGGTTGCAGACGCGTGCCGCGGGCGGCGACCTGGGCGGGACGATGCGGCTGGGCGCCTATGACGCGCAGCTGTCCGGCAACAGCCATGTCGCCAGCATCTATGGCGGCGAGGCGATCTCGGAACGGCATCGCCACCGGTATGAGGTCAACGTCCATTACCGCGACGCGCTGGAAAAGGGCGGGCTGGTATTTTCGGGCATGTCACCCGATGGCGAATTGCCCGAGATCGTCGAGCGGCCCGATCATCCCTGGTTCGTGGGTGTGCAGTTCCATCCCGAACTGAAATCCAAACCGTTCGATCCGCATCCGCTGTTCAAGAGCTTCATCGCGGCCGCAGTGGCGCAAAGCCGCCTCGTCTGAGGCGCGCGGCGCCGGTCTGACCGCGGCTGGACGGGCTAGGGTTCTATTTTCGCCACGAGGGTGTGGAGGTCGTCGAGACTGGTAGCATCGTTAGCCGGGGTTACGGCGCCGTCCGGTTCGGGAGTCATGTAGCTGGTGAACGACACGGCGGACCAGCAGATGCCGGCGGCCCAGAACAGGGCACGCCAGCGGCTGCGGAACAGGCTGCTGTAGCGGTTGGGCACCATGTCGACACCCTGCACCGCCTTTGCCTAGCATCGGGTAAAACGATCAGCCGTCCGTCGTCGGCAGATCGGACGGCGTCGGGACGACCGGATCACTGGGCGTCGGGGGCGTGGGATCGACCGGGGTCGGCACGGGGACGTCGACCGGCGTTGAACCGGGGACTTCGGGGATGGGGGGCTGGCTGGCCATGATTGCTCCTGATGATGAGTGATCAGGAAACGCGTGGAGATCGGATCGGGCGCATCGGTTGAGCGGAAGCCAACAAAAAAGCAAACGCCCGGGTCGTTTCCGACCCGGGCGCCTGCGTGACGATGACTCGTCAGCCCCCATTTTTTGCCTGGGCTCTCAATGGACCGCCCCCTGACGACCCATGGGCTCCAAAGCCTCCCCGAACCATGGCGTTGCCTGTGTTCGTGAGCAAAGAGCTACGCCCTGATCGCGCGCCTGTCATCCATTGAGAAACATCAAGTGTGCGAAAGACGGCACCCTGTGTCAGTGTTGCAACATATCTGCTCGACTTGTCGCCGGACGGCGGCCGTCCTAGAGCGGGCGCGCCCTGTCACAGACCCGGATCCCCGTTCGATGCGCCTTTCCCGATATCTGTTGCCCGTGATGAAGGAATCGCCGGCCGACGCCCAGATCGTCAGTCACAAGCTGATGCTGCGCGCGGGATTGGTGCGGCAGACCGCGGCCGGCATCTATGCATGGCTGCCGCTGGGGCTGAAGGTATTGCGCAACATCGAACGGATCGTACGCGAGGAGCAGGACCGGTCGGGCGCGGTCGAACTGCTGATGCCGACGATGCAGTCGGCCGAGTTGTGGCGGCAGTCCGGTCGATACGACGCCTATGGCCCGGAAATGCTGCGGATTACCGACCGGCATGACCGCGAAATGCTGTTCGGACCGACCAACGAGGAAATGGTGACGGCGCTGTTCCGCGATGCGGCGCGCAGCTACCGCGACCTGCCGCGCACGCTTTACCACATCCAGTGGAAGTTCCGGGACGAGGTGCGGCCGCGCTTCGGCGTCATGCGCGGGCGCGAATTCCTGATGAAGGATGCCTATTCGTTCGACATGGACGAGGCGGGCGCGCGGCACAGTTACAACCGGATGTTCGTGGCGTATCTGCGCACCTTCGCCCGCATGGGCCTTCGCGCGATCCCGATGCAGGCGGATACCGGCCCGATCGGCGGCGACCTGAGCCATGAGTTCATCGTGCTGGCGCCGACCGGCGAAAGCGACGTTTTCTATCACAGCAACTGGGATGCGGCGGCCGAGCCGGCAGAGGTCGATTTCGATGACGCCGCCGCGTTGCAGGCGATCGTCGACGGCTATACGGCCGATTATGCCGCGACCGACGAGAAGCGCGATCCGGCGGCGGAGGCCGCGGCGGGCGATGCGCTGCGCCAGTCGCGCGGGGTCGAGGTCGGGCACATCTTCTACTTCGGGACCAAATATTCGGCATCGATGGGACTGGCGGTGCAGGGCGCGGACGGTGCGCCGGTCCACCCGCATATGGGCAGCTATGGTATCGGGGTCAGCCGGCTGGTCGGCGCGATCATCGAGGCGAGCCATGACGACCGCGGCATCATCTGGCCGGATGCGGTGGCGCCCTATGCCGTCGGGCTGATCAACATGCGTGCCGACGACCCGGCCTGCACCGCGGCGGCGGACGATCTCTACAAGCGACTGCAAGCTGGAGGGTTCGAGGTGCTGTATGACGACCGCGACGAGCGCGGCGGCGCCAAGTTCGCGACCATGGACCTGATCGGTGTGCCCTGGCAGATCGTGATCGGTCCCAAGGGGCTGGAAAAGGGCGTCGTCGAGGTGAAGCGGCGCGCGACCGGCGAGAAGCTGGAACTGTCGGTCGAGGCCGCGGTGGCGCGGGTGGCGGGGTGAGGGCCGGATCCCGTACCCCTGCGCGGGCGGGGGTCCGCTTGGAATGCAGCGTCTGTTCACATTGCGTCCGCCAAGTGGCGTCGTCATGATCCTCAATCGCTACGAACGCATGATCGCCCGGCGGTACCTGCTGCCGGGACGCAGCGAATCCTTCATCTTCGTGGTCGCGTCGATCAGCATGGTCGGGGTGATGCTGGGCGTGGCTGCACTGATCACCGTGATGAGCGTGATGAACGGGTTCCGCGCCGACCTGTTCGACAAGACCGCGGGGCTGAACGGGCATGCGGTGGTGCAGGGCTATGGCGGATCGTTGCCGGACTGGCGCACGATCGCGGCGGAGGCGCGGCGAACGCCGGGGGTGGTATCGGCGACGCCGCTGATCGAAAAACCGTTGATGGGCAGCCTGAACGGGCGTGTCGCCGGCATCATCGTGCGCGGGATGGAGATGCGCGACATCGTCGGCAATCCGCTAATCCGTGATCATGTCGTCGCGGGCAGCCTGGACAATATCCGCCCGGGATCGGGCGAGGTCGCCATCGGTGCGCGGCTGGCGGAGACGCTGGGCGCATCGGTCGGCGCCCCGATCACGGTGATCAGTCCGCAGGGGCAGACGACCCCGTTCGGCACGCTGCCGCGATCGGTCGGTTATACGGTAGGCGCGATCTTTGAAGTCGGCGTTTATGATTATGACAATGCGTTCGTCATCATGCCGATGTCAGATGCGCAGACATTGCTGATGCTGGGCGACAGCGTCGAGATGGTCGAACTGGTCACGACCGATGCCGACCGCGTGCAGGACATCATCAAGCCGCTGGTGCCCAAGGTATCGGGCCAGGCCGAGATCCGCGACTGGCGCCAGAACAATGCCAGCCTGTTCGAGGCGCTGTCGGTCGAACGCGTTGTCATGTTCTGGATCCTGTCGCTGATCATCCTGGTCGCGGCGTTCAACATCCTGTCGTCGCTGATCATGCTGGTGCGAGCCAAGACGCGCGACATCGCGATCCTGCGCACCATGGGCGCATCGCGCGGGGCGATGATCCGGATTTTCATGACGGTGGGGGTGTCGGTGGGTGCGCTGGGGACGCTGGCGGGGGTTCTGCTCGGGTTCATCCTGCTGCGGTTCCGGCAGGATATCGTCGACGGGGTGCAATATATTTCCGGTCAGAACTTGTGGGATCCATCGATCCGGTTCCTGACCGAAATGCCGGCGCGGACCGATCCGGTCGAGGTATTCGCGATCGTGGCGATGGCGATCGGCTCGACCTTCCTGTTCACGCTGTATCCGGCGTGGAAGGCGGCGAATACCGATCCGGTGCAGGTGTTGCGCTATGAGTAATGTCCTGGAGGTCACCGACCTGCGCCGCAGTTTCCAGCAAGGGGGCGAGACGATCGCGGTGTTGCGCGGCGTCGACCTGAGCGTCGGTGCGGGTGAAATCGTGGCGTTGGTGGGGCCGTCCGGGTCGGGCAAGTCGACGCTGTTGCAGGCGGTCGGCTTGCTGGAAGGCGGGTTCGAGGGATCGATTCGGATCGCGGGCGAGGAAGCGGCGCGCCTGGACGCGCAGGGCCGGACGCGGGTGCGGCGCGACTCCCTGGGTTTCATCTATCAATTCCATCACCTGCTGCCGGATTTCACCGCGGCGGAGAATGTGGTGCTGCCGGCGCTGATCCGCGGCGGCACGCGGGCGGCGGCGCAGGAGCGGGCCGAAACGCTGCTGGCGGCGCTCGGCCTGGCGAACCGGATGGCGCACCGCCCCAGCGCGCTGTCGGGCGGCGAGCAGCAGCGCGTCGCGGTCGCGCGGGCGCTGGCCAACCGGCCGGCGCTGGTGCTGGCGGACGAACCGACCGGCAACCTGGATGAACATACCGCAGATATCGTGCTGGCCGAGTTCCTGCGGCTGGTGCGCGGCGAAGGCTCGGCGGCGCTGGTCGCGACCCACAATGAACGGCTGGCGGCAAAGATGGACCGCGTGGTGCGGCTGCATGACGGCATATTGGCCTGACGCGCAATCGTCATCGAATGTGCATGAAAATGTCGTTTCACCCACTTACCGCAACCAGAAATGAGGTTAATTCGCGGTAATCTTTGGGGGGATAGCTATGTCATTTCGTGCATTGATCCGTAGCGCAGTCGTTGTGGCCTTGATCGCGACAACCGCGGCGCCGGCGATGG
>NZ_DASVTO010000022.1:0-16241 GCF_036387535.1 Sphingomonas sp. | reverse complement strand
CGCTTCACCACCGCATCGACCTGCATATACAGTTCGGACTTGTCGTCGGTCGGGCCGGAGATGATCAGCGGCGTCCGCGCCTCGTCGATCAGCACGGAATCGACCTCGTCCACCACCGCGAAGGTGAATGGCCGTTGCACCATCATCCCGCGGTCATATTTCATGTTGTCGCGCAGATAATCGAACCCGAACTCGTTGTTCGTGCCATAGGTGATGTCGCACGCATAGGCATCGCGCCGCTGCTGATCGGACAGGTTCGGCACGATTACGCCGGTGGTGAGGCCCAGAAAACTGTAGATCTGCGCCATCCACTGGCTGTCGCGGTTTGCCAGATAATCGTTGACGGTCACGACATGGACGCCATTGCCCGGCAACGCGTTCAGATAGACGGCCAGCGTCGCCATCTGGGTCTTGCCCTCGCCCGTCCGCATCTCCGCGATCTCGCCACGATGCAGCACGATGCCACCGATCAGCTGGACGTCATAATGCCGCTGGCCCAGCACGCGCCGCGCCGCTTCCCGTACCGTCGCGAACGCCTCGGGCAGGAGCTGGTCCAGCGTCTCGCCCGCGGCCAGCCGCTCGCGGAACAGCACGGTCTGATGCTGCAACGTCGCATCGTCCATCGCGATCAGCGTGGGTTCGAAACCGCCGATCTTGTCGACGATCGGCTGCAGGGATTTCACGTAACGGTCGTTGGACGAACCGAAAATGGCCTTGGCGATGCCGGCGAACATGGACGTTCCTTGGAAAGAATGCGCAGGCGGTCGGCGCAAGGCCGTCCCGCGATGATATCCCGGGCGAGATAGGTGGCGGAGGGGAGCGCGTCAATCGAACCCGAACCCGTCGCCGATCACGCCGCCTGGTCAAGCGGCACCGCCTCCACCGTGATCGCCGCCGGATCGGGCATCGCGCCGCCGGTCACCCGCCCGCTGCGGCCCAGCTTGCCCCAACCGACCCGTGGCCCGGCGAGCGCCGCGAACACGGCCTTCACCACCACCAGGTACAGCAGCTGGCGATAGCCGAACCGCTGCATCAGCAGGCGCAGCGCCGGGAACCGCGTCCTCTGCGGCTCCAGCCGGTAGGCGAGCCAGCCGCAGGCAAGATCCACCATCGTAAACGCCAGCCAGAACCCGCCGGTCACCGCCAGATTGCCGCCAAGATCGGCCATGCCGTGGTTCACGAAGCGAAAGACCGTCCCGGCGACGCTTGCCAGCAACGCCAGATCGATCACCGGCGAAATCAGCGCGAACCCGACCTGGAACAGCCACGCCTGCGGCATGCCGTAACGCGCCAGCCCGCGCGGGGCCCGCGTGCGCAGCACGGCGCGATGCTTCCACAGGCTCTGCATCGTGCCGAACGCCCAGCGGAACCGCTGCTTGAACAGGTCGCGCGCGGTTTCCGGTGCCTCGGTCCACGCGACCGCCTCGATATCGCACGCCACGCGCCAGCCGGCGCGCTGGATCGCGATCGTCAGATCCTGGTCCTCCGCCAGCGTATCGACGGGATATCCGCCGACATCGTCCAGCGCGGTCCGCCGCCATGCGCCCACCGCGCCAGGCACCACCATGATCGCATCCAGCGCCGCCAGCGCGCGTCGCTCCAGATTCTGTGCGGTCACATATTCGATCGCCTGCCACCGGGTAATCAGGTTGACCGCGTTGCCCACCTTTGCATTGCCGGCGACCGCGCCGATTGCGGGATCCGCGAACCAGCGGGCCAGCTTGGCGATCGTGTCGGGCTCGAACTGCGTATCGGCATCCAGCGCGACCACGATGTCACCGCGCGCGATCCGCAGCCCTTCGTTCAGCGCCCTGGCCTTGCCGCCGTTCGTGAGCGTCAGCAACTGCACGCGCGGGTCCGCCCCGAACGCGCGCAGGACGATAGCGGACGTGTCGTCCTGCGAACCATCGTCGATCACGATCACCTCGACGCGCACGTCGGCGGTCGCCAGCACGCGTCGCACCGATGCGGCAATCACCGCCGCCTCGTTATAGGCGGGGATCAGCACCGATACGAAGCGCGGCACCAGATGCGGCGCGGCGGCCGGCGGGCGTATCCGGTGCCGGGTGGCCCATGCCAGCGTCGCCAGCGTCAGCGCTCGCGCCATGCCCAGCGTGATCGCCACCAGGAACAGGATCGCGAGCGCGCGCTGCCCTGCCGCGATTCCCAGGAACAGTCCGTGGTTCGCGTGTGACATCAGCGCGGTCGAACCGGCCACCGGCGGCATCGCCTGTTCGCGGCTGAGCCCCGCCAGCCGCGACGCACCGACGAACCGGTACCCGCGCTGGTGCAACGCGCGGATGATCCGCGGCAACGCGACCAGCGTCTGCGTACGGTCACCGCCGGAATCGTGCAGCAGGACGATCTGCGCCGACTCCCGCGCCGTTCCGGCTTCGACCTGCGCGATCGTCTTGGCCACGATCGCATCGGCACCCGGCGCGATCCAGTCGAGTGGATCGACGTGCAGGCCGACCGTCAGATAGCCATGCTCCCCCGCAATCTCCGCCGTGCGCAGTGCGCTCGCGGACGTCGGTTCGGCATCGCCCATATAGGGCGCACGGAACAGCCGCATCGATCGGCCGGTATAGGCCTCCACCAGGCGCTGGGTCGCGTTCAGCTCGATCCCCACCGCCACATCGGGCAAGCCGGCCAGGTCGGGATGGGTGCTGCTGTGATTCCCCAGTTCGCTTCCCTCCGCCAGGATCCGGCGGAGCAAGGCCGGTTCCCGCACCGCATTCGCGCCCGTGACAAAGAAGGTTGCCGGCACGCCCTGCGCCTTCAATATGTCCAGGATCCGCGGCGTCCAGTGCGGATCGGGTCCGTCGTCGAACGTCAGCGCGACCAGCTTGCGAGCATTGCCGGTCCGCTCGACGACATAGCCGGCCGGCAAGCGGTCGTATCGTACGGCATGGATCATGCCGTCGCCGCCTACCGTCACCGCCCGACGCCCTTCTGTCGCGCCGCGGGCAATCCGCAGGATTTCGCCCGACCCCCGGATCTCGACCCCGGCCGCCGCCGGCAGCATCGTCAGATCCGGAACATCCCCACGCCGGTGGTTCAGCGCGTGCCAGAATCCGGGATCCTCGCTCCCCATCCGCCAGAGCGCGATGCCGGCCGGCGCAAGCGACCGTGCCGCGCGCAGCTGGTTCCACGCACTGGCCGCATCCAGCATCCACACATCATGTCGCCGACCGTCGGCCTGATAGGCGAAGGTCGTCGTCCCGCTTGCCGCATCGAACATCGGGGTCGCGCCCGCGTCCCGCGCCTTTTGCCATGCGTCGGCTACGGTCAGGATCGCGGTTTCACCGCCCCGGCTCCAGTCATAGGCATAGTTGCCGACCGTCACGATCGCCTTGTCCGGGCCGGTCGCCGCGATCGCCTGACGGACCGTATGCACGAACCAGGGCTGCGACGCGATCGGGCCGGGTTCGCCGCCCGGCCAATGTTCGTCATACGCCATCAGGAACAACCGGTCCGCCGCCGCCGCATAGTCGCGCAGGTTCCACGCCGGATCGCCGACCGGCACCGCCAGCGTCACCAGCCAGCCCTTTGGCGTGAACCGCGCCTTCGCTTCGCGCAGAAACCGCAGATAGGCAGGATGAACGTCGGCCGGCAGGTTTTCCAGGTCGAACACCACGCCACCCGCCCGTTCGGCGACCAGCATCGCGGCGACCCGGTCCAGGAAACTTCGCCGCGCGACGGGGTCTGCCAGCATCGCCGCGGTCCCCGCTCCATCCCAGTCACCGGACTCCTCCGCATTCTGGACCATCACCATCAGCTTCGGCGCCTGCGCCATGTCCGCGAGCACCGCCCGCAGATGCGCATCCGGTTCATGGCGGAAGCGATGGTCCGGCCCGGTCACCGTCGCCAGACCCGGCACCAGCCAGTCGATCGCCCCGGCGTTCCGTTCCAGCGACCGGCGCGCATTGTCGTCCCACGGCATGTAAAAACCGATCGTGTCGGTCGGCCGTGCCGCCAGCGTGGCATCGGGCGTCCGCCATGCGCCCGCGACCGTGGCGGATGGGCGGGCTGTCAGCGCCTGTGGTCGCCGATGGTCTTGTGGAAACCGCAACGGCTCACCCGGCGACGTGATCAGCACCGCGCCTGCCGCCGCCGCAAAGGCAGCGATCAGGACGATCGTCAACACTCTCAGCCAGCGCCGGGTCCAGCGCCCGCGGCGGCCCGAAGCATCGAAGAAGACCTGGCGTTCACGATGGCTCACCCGATGCTCCGTAGGATGCCTGCATGCTGCGCTTAGGTCCCGAATGGTAATTTTTGTGTTAGGGTTGGCGGCACGCCGGCCACTTAGCCCCCTTGTGCGGCGCAACGAACGCATGCAGTCTTGCCGCACGCGCCACCCCGGGACGCGTATCAGGAGGTCCATGCCTAGAACCGGTGCTTTCGACGAAATCTGGGGCAATTCCGGCAGCCGCGACGGGCGCCCGGAATTCACGCATCTGGCGGAGTGGATCCGCGACACGGACACCGCGGAATTCGACCGGCGCCAGGCCGCGGCGGAGGCGGCGTTCCGGCAGCTGGGAATTACCTTCGCGGTCTATGGCCAGGAAGAGGCGGCGGAGCGGATCATCCCGTTCGACATCGTCCCCCGCGTCTTCACCGCGCCCGAATGGGCACAGCTGTCGGCGGGCCTCACCCAACGGGTCGAGGCGATCAACGCCTTCCTCGACGATCTCTACGGGCCGCAACGCATCCTGAAGGATGGCATCGTTCCTGCCGAACTGGTGCTCGCCAACCCGCAATTCCGGCCGCTGCTGATGGGAGCACGCCCGCCGCACGGGATCTACGCCCATATCTGCGGCATCGATCTGGTTCGCACCGGCCCGACCGATTTCTTCGTGCTGGAAGATAACGCCCGCACGCCGTCCGGCGTCTCCTACATGCTGGAAAATCGCGAAGCGATGCTGCGGCTCTGCCCCGAACTGTTCCAGGTCTATGACGTGCTCCCGGTCGACACCTATCCCGATCAGCTGCGCGAAACCCTGCAATCGGTTTCGCCGCGCTCGGACATGCCGGTCTGCGTGCTGCTCACGCCCGGCCATTATAATTCCGCCTTCTACGAACACAGCTTCCTGGCGGATTCGATGGGGATCGAACTGGTCGAGGCCGCCGATCTGGAGGTTGACGACGATGTCGTCTGGATGCGGACCATCGACGGGCGCGTCCGGGTCGACGTCATCTATCGCCGGATCGACGACGACTATCTCGATCCGCTCTTCTTCCGGCCCGATTCGATGCTGGGCGTCCCCGGCCTGCTCGCTGCCTATCTGGCCGGCAACGTCACGTTGGTGAATGCCCCCGGCACCGGCATTGCCGATGACAAGGCGATCTATAGCTATATGCCGGATATCGTGCGTTATTATTCGGGGGGCGATGCCAAGCTGCCCAATGTCGAAACCTATCGCTGCCGCGAAGCGCAAGCGCTGCAATATACGCTCGACCATCTCGACCAGCTGGTGGTGAAGCTGGTCGACGGATCGGGCGGATACGGCATGCTGGTCGGCCCCACCGCCAGCCGTGCGGAGATAGAAGCGTTCCGCGCCGCGCTCATCGCCGAACCGCATCGCTATATCGCGCAGCCGACGCTCGCCCTGTCGACAGTCCCGACTCTGGTCAAGGACGGCATCGCCCCGCGCCATGTCGACTTCCGTCCCTTCTGCCTCACCGGCGCCGACGGGGTCAGCATCGTTCCCGGCGGCCTGACCCGCGTCGCGCTGAAGGAAGGATCGCTGGTCGTGAACAGCAGCCAGGGTGGCGGCACGAAGGACAGCCTGATCCTCGCGCCGGATCGCGCGTCGGCTGCGCCAGACCGCCGCCAGCGCACCAGCGACCAGCGCCAGACGATGGGGCGTCGCTGATGCTCGCCCGCACCGCCGCTGCGCTCTACTGGATCGGGCGCTATGTCGAACGCGCCGAGTTCACGTCGCGCCTGCTGGAGGCGACGATCCGCTTCGACGCACTGTCGTCCCGCCCCGCGGGGGAGGCCGCCTGGGACAGCGCCCTGGCCGTCGCCGCCGCCGATTATGGGTTCGATCGCACCGGCGCGGACCGGACGCCTACCAATGTCAGCCACTATCTGACGCTCGATCCTGCCAATCCGGGCTCGATCCGGTCCTGCCTGGATGCGGCGCGGTCCAACGCCAAATCGGTGCGCACCGCGCTCAGCCGGGATGCGTGGGAAGCGATCAACCGCGCATGGCTGGGCATCCGCCAGGCGTCGAGCGGCGGCAATTACGCGACGCTCGCGCTGGTCGAAAGCCTGCGCGCCGAATCGCGGGGGTTTGAAGGCGCGCTGCATCGCATGCTTCGCAACGAGGCCTATTTCTTCCTCAGCCTGGGTGCCGCGATCGAACGCGCCGACAACACGGCGCGGCTGATCGACGTCAAATATCACCTGCTGCTGCCGGAGGGTGAGGAGGTCGGCGGCGCCGTCGACCGTGATCAATGGACGACGATCCTGCACACCGTATCCGCGAACACTGCCTATCGCTGGCTATACCGCGACCAGCCAAAACCGTGGCGCGTGGCCGACCTGCTGATCCTGCGGCGGGAAATGCCGCGCTCGCTGCTCGCCTCCGCGGACGAGGTCGTGATGCTGCTCAATGCCCTCGCCAAGCTGCGCGGGCTGCAGGGCGAGGCGGACCGCGCCGCCCGCGCGCGCCAGGCCACGCTCGCCAACAGCACGATCAGCGCGATCTTCGCCGGCGGCCTGCACGAATGGCTCGGCGCCTACATCGTCGGCAATGCGCGGATCGATCAACTCATCAACATCCAGTTCCGGTTCGCCTGATGCGCCTCTCCATTCACCACCGCACCACCTATCGCTACAGCCAGCCGCAGGCACGGTTGATCCAGCTGCTGCGCATGACGCCGTCCAGCCATGTCGGGCAGCATGTCGTCGATTGGCGGATCGACGTCGATCGCGATGCGCGGCTCCGCTATCGCCGCGACGGGTTCGGCAACGAAACCGCGATGCTCTACGTCGAAGGTCCGGTGCGGGAAATCACCCTGATCGTTCAGGGCGAAATCCTGACCGAGGACACCGCCGGCATCGTCCAGGGCGCGAACGAACCCCTGTCGCCGCTCGTCTTCCTGCGCGGCACGCCGCTTACGGAAACCGGCCCCGACATCACGGCCTTCGCGCAGGAGATGCTGGGGCTGGCCGATCCACTGGAACGCGCGCATGCGCTGAACCGCGGGATCGGCGAGCGGATGCGGTTCGATACCGGCGCGATGGATGTCGAACGATCGGCGGCCGACGCCTTCGCGGCGGGGCACGGCGTCTGCCAGGATATGACCCATGTCTTCATCGCGGCGGCCCGTGCATTGCACATGCCGGCGCGCTATGTTTCCGGGCATCTGTTCCGCCGCGACGGCGCGTCGGACCAGCCCGCCGCGCACGCGTGGGCCGAAGCGTATATCGACGGGATCGGCTGGGTCGGGTTCGATCCCGCCAACGCCATCTGCCCCGACGACGCCTATGTGCGCGTCGCGATCGGCCTCGACTATCGTGAGGCGGCACCGGTCTCGGGTGCCCGCACCGGCGGTGGTCTGGAAACGCTCGACGTCGGCGTGCACGTCGGCCGTGCGCAAACCCAGTCACAGGGATGACACGCGTCCGGTCTTCCCCGCCGCTTCAAATCCCGGCAAACCGGGCGTAGGGTACCGGGATGACCTATTGCATCGGTATCAACGTCCGCGACGGGCTGATCATGATGTCGGATACCCGTACCAACGCCGGGATCGACAACATTTCCTCCTATCGCAAGATGCACCTGCTGGCGGACGGGCCGGATCGACTGATCATGTGCTTGTCCGCCGGCAACCTGTCGATGACGCAGCATGTCCTGGGGCAATTGGCCGAAGGGCTGGAAGCGAAGGAACCCGACGCCCGGCGCCGCATTATCGCCGATCAGCCATCGATGTTTCGCGTGACGCAACTGGTGGGCGAAGCGGTGATGAAGGCGGATGCCGAAATCGGCGCCGGGCTGCGCGCCGCGGACATCAGCGGCGGCGTCTCGTTGCTGGTGGGTGGGCGGATCGGCGGCGGCCCGATCCGGCTGTTCCTGGTCTATTCGGCCGGCAATTTCATAGAATGCCTGCCCGAAAGCCCATTCCTGCAGATTGGCGAACGCAAATATGGCAAGCCGATCCTCGATCGCACGATGAACTATGACACGGAACTGGAAGAGGCGGTGAAGGTCGGCCTGCTGTCGTTCGACTCCACCATCCGGTCGAACCTGTCGGTCGGGTTACCGATCGACGTGCTGGTCATCCCCGCCAATGCCGCCAGGCCCGTCATCCGCCGCCGGATCGAGGTCGACGATCCCTATTTTCAGAATCTGTCGGTCCGCTGGTCGATGATGCTCAACGAAGCCCGCGCCACCATCCCCGATCCGCCCTTCATGCGGGTCGGCTGATCCGGATCATGCCTGCGCGACGCAAGCGGCGCAGCGACCCCGTACTTCGATCACCGGGCGCACGGGCTCGAACCCGGCATCGGTGGCGGCCGCGCGCACCGTGTCGGTGATGCGATCATTGTCGATATGCGTCGTCTGCCCGCAACTGTCGCACACCAGGAAGATGCAGTCGTGGCGGCAATCCGGGTGCGCATTGGCGACATAGGCGTTTGCGCTTTCGACCCGTCGTGCCAGGTTGGTCCCCACGAACAGGTCCAGGATCCGGTACACGCTGTTGGCCGCGATCCGACGCCCTTCCGCCTTCGATACGGCGTCGGCGATGTCATAGGCCGATGCCGGTCGCTCGAACCCGTTCAGCGCGCGAAACACCTTGCCACGCATCGGCGTCCACTGCTCGCCCGCACGCTCCAGCGCGCCTTGCGCTGCGGTGGCCAGCGCGTCGCCTTCGTGCAGGCGGTGATTGGGGCCGTGGGACATCATGTCCTAGCTAATGGCCCTGCCCCGCCGCGACAAGTCGCCGCCCAAGCATTGAACCGATCCGCGCGCAGGCGCATAGCATGGCCATGTCGATCAGCAGACCCAATGCCCGCGCCACCCGTCCTCGTGCCATCGCCAACTGGCTGTTGCTGGTGGCGGCGATGGTGTTCCTGATGGTGGTGGTCGGCGGGATCACCCGACTGACCGAATCCGGCCTGTCGATGGTGACATGGAAGCCGATTTCCGGCACGATTCCGCCGCTGACCCATGCGCAGTGGATGGCGGAGTTCGACGCCTATCGCACCACGCCCGAATATCTGAAGATCAACCGCGGCATGACTCTGGCGGCGTTCCAGGGGATCTTCTTCTGGGAATATCTCCACCGTCTGATCGGCCGGATGATCGGCCTCGTCTTCGCGCTTCCGCTGCTCTGGTTCTGGTGGCGGCGGGCCATTCCCAGGGGCTACGGCCCACGCCTGGCCGCGCTGCTCGCGCTGGGTGGGCTCCAGGGGACGATCGGCTGGTGGATGGTCGCGTCCGGCCTGGTCGACCGGCCGGATGTCAGCCACCTGCGGCTTGCCACGCATCTGTCGGCCGCGCTCTTCATCTTCTCCGGACTGATCTGGACAGCGCGCGACCTGCGGCTGATGACGCGCAATGCCGGCGTGCCACCCGCCCGCCTGCACACCGGGTCGCTGATCGCGTTGCTGGTGGTCGCGGTTCAGATTGTGATCGGCGCCCTCGTCGCCGGGCTCGACGCGGGATACGCCTTCAACAGTTGGCCGTTGATGGGCGACACCCTGTTCCCCGCCGGTGGCTGGCGGCAACCCTGGGGCTTTGCCGCCAACCTGATCGACAATCCGATCGTGGTGCAGTTCGTCCACCGCTGGTTCGCCTGGATTGCCGCCGGCGCCGCGGTTTCGCTCGCGCTGCGTGCATCCCGGACCGGCGCCGGCTGGGCGCTCCCGCTCACCATCGGCCTGGTCGCGGCGCAGATCGCACTGGGCATCGCCACGCTGCTGACCGGCGTCGCCATCCCGATCGCGGCCGCGCATCAGGCGGTCGCCGCGCTGCTGCTCGCCACGCTCGTCGCCTGCGCCCACCGCGTCGGTGCCTATCCCGTCCGGTACGACGCCCACGCGGCCCGCCGATCGACCGTTACAGCCTGAAGGAATGTACCCGGTATCATGATACCCGTCAGCAAACCCGCACTTTGCTTGACTCTTTGGGGCGTTTCCACGAAAGACCACCCGTTCGCGCCGCCCCGGGAGGGGCGGCGTCCTCGTTTCCGTTGAAAGGCACGCCCATGAAGGCGCTGATGAAGACGACGAAGTCGGCCACGCCGTACACCGTCGAAAAGAAATGGCATCTGATCGATGCCGAAGGTCTGGTGGTCGGGCGCGTCGCCTCGATCATCGCCAACGTCCTGCGTGGCAAGCACAAGCCGTCGTTCACCCCGCACATCGATTGCGGTGACAATGTCATCGTCATCAATGCGGACAAGGTGCGCTTCACCGGCCGCAAGCTCGGTCAGAAGGTCTATTACAAGCACACCGGTTATGCCGGCGGCATCAAGGGCGTGACCGCGGCCAAGGTGCTGGAAGGCCGCTTTCCGGAACGCGTCCTGGAAAAGGCCGTGGAACGCATGATCCCGCGCGGCCCGCTCGGCCGTCAGCAGATGCGCAACCTGCGCCTCTTCAAGGGCACCGAGCATGACCATGAAGCGCAGAACCCGCAGGTGATGGACATCGCCGCGATGAACCCGAAGAACAAGGTGGGTGCACGATGACCGACGACCGCCAGAACGACCAGAGCGACGGCCGCCAGTCGCTGGCCGATCTCGCCGCACTGACCGGGGCCGCTCCGGCGCCCGCGCCCAAGGCCGAGACCGTCCATTATAACGATGATGGCGAAGCCACCGGCACCGCGCCGGCCGCGGCCGAACCCGTCTTCACCCCTCTGCGCGAACAGATCATCGACGCGCAGGGCCGCGCCTATGCCACCGGCCGCCGCAAGGATGCCGTCGCCCGCGTCTGGGTGAAGCCCGGCACCGGCAAGATCACGGTCAACGGCCGCGATCAGGAAGTGTATTTCGCCCGCCCGACGCTCCGTCTCGTCATCAACCAGGTGTTCGACATCGCCGATCGTACCGGCCAGTATGACGTCGTCTGCACCGTCAAGGGCGGCGGCCTCTCCGGTCAGGCCGGCGCGGTCAAGCATGGCATCAGCCAGGCGCTGACCCGCTACGAACCGATCCTGCGCGCCCCCGTCAAGGCCGCCGGCTTCCTCACCCGCGACCCCCGCGCCGTTGAGCGCAAGAAGTACGGCAAAGCCAAGGCCCGCCGCAGCTTCCAGTTCTCGAAGCGCTAAGCGATCACGGCTTGTGGCAAAGGACGGCCCCGCAGCGATGCGGGGCCTTTTTTTGGTAAGCTCCGCGTCTCGGCAAGTTGATTGGCATCGGCTGTTCAGCACGACCTGCCCCTCGCTATCGCAGACCACGTCTGCTACTGTCCAACAATAAGGGCCCGGGCCGCCTCCTGTCCGCTCAGCGCCTTGATCGTCAGGGGACTGGGCGCCGCGCGGTACCGCCGTACCATCTCGTCGGCCCGCGCCCGCTCCGCGTATGATAATGTCCTGCGAAACGCCTCCAGCCAGCGCTGCTGCGCTGCAGCGCCCGCCTTGCGTGTCAGGAACAACTGAAAATACGCCGCGGCCTTTGCTCCGTCCGGCTTGATGCCGGCCGCACCGTTATAGACCGACGCCAACGTCATCAGTGCGGCCGACTTCTCCATCCACATCAGCCCGACCGGCATGTTCCCAGACTGTGCATAAAGAACACCCACATCCTGCTGGGCCAGCGCATAACCCGCCTTCGCGGCGACAAGCTTGTACGTCAATGCCAGACCGGCGTCCGGGCGCACCAGATCATCGCCCTGCCCGTCATAGTAACAGCCCAGCTTGTAGGCGCCGAGCGGATCACCCAACGCCGTAGCCTTCCGAAAGGCATTGAGCGCCTTCTGATGATCCTCACCGATGACCGAGCCGGTGTGATATGCCATGCCAAGATGATAGAGCGCTTCGGCATTTCCGGCGCTCGCCAGCTTTTCCAGCTTTGGGATCAACGACATGTCCTGCGCGCTGCCGCAGGCCGCTGCCATAGCCAGAACAACCGCGGCCATTCCGATCCCGATCCGACGCATCTTTCCGTTTCCATATCGCCCATGACTGCGCGGGGCCGGTTCAGCGCGCGCCGCGATCATCCCGGTTTGAACAAGACGCGGGACGATGACCAGAGACAAGCGACGCCGATCGACATCGGTAGCGCTGAACATTCCCCTGCTCCCCACAAGGCGCTAAGGGCGGATTCATACCACACCCGAGGACGCCCATGACCGCCATCTCCCCGCTTGCCCTCCCCTTCCCCGATCTGCCGCCACTGGCCGGTGTCCGGTTGGGGGTGGCGCGCGCGGGGTACAAGGCATGGGACCGCGCCGACCTGACCTATGCGGCGTTCGCGCCCGGCACGGTCGTCGCGGGTGTCACCACGCAGAGCCTGTGCCCGTCGCCGGAGGTGGAATGGTGCCGCGCCGCGCTTGTGCTGGGGCACGCGCGGGCGCTGGTGGTGAATGCGGGGAACAGCAATGCCTTCACTGGCCACCGCGGCCGCGCGGCGGTGGAGGCGATCGCGGCGCGGGTGGCGGGCGCGACCGGTTGCCTGCCGTCCGACGTGTTCATCGCCTCCACCGGCGTGATCGGCGTGCCGCTGCCGATCGACCGGGCGGAGGCCGGGATCGACGCGGTCCTCGCCGCCCCCCCCGCCTCCTGGCAGGACGCCGCCGCCACCATCATGACCACCGACACATTCCCCAAGGCGGCGGTGGCGCATGCGGTAGTGGACGGGCGCCGCGTCACGCTGGTCGGCATCGTCAAGGGCTCAGGCATGATCGCGCCCGACATGGCGACGATGCTCGGCTTCATCTTCACCGATTGCGCCATCGCCACCCCGCTGCTGCAGGCGATGCTGGCGGAGGCGAACGCGGCCAGTTTCTCCTGCATCACCGTCGATGGCGACACCTCGACCTCCGACACCGTCCTCGCCTTCGCCACCGGCCACGCCGGCAACGCCCCGCTCACCGCGGCGGCCGACCCCGGCGCCGACGCCTTCCGCGCCGCGCTCGCCGATGTCTGCCGCTCGTTGGCGCAGCTGGTGGTCCGCGACGGCGAGGGCGCGTCGAAATTCGTCACCATATCGGTCACCGGCGCGAAATCGGACGCCAGCGCGCGCCGCATCGGCCTGTCGATCGCCAACTCCCCGTTGGTGAAGACCGCGATCGCGGGCGAGGACGCCAATTGGGGCCGGGTGGTGATGGCGGTCGGCAAGGCGGGCGAGCCGGCCGAACGCGACCTGCTCGCGATCCGCTTCGGCGCAACGCAAGTGGCCAGCGCCGGGCTCGCCGTCGACGGCTATGACGAGGCGCCCGTCGCTGCACATCTGAAAGGGCGGGAGGTGGAGATCGGCGTCGATCTCGGACTGGGCGAAGGCGCGGCCACCATCTGGACCTGCGATCTGACCCATGGCTACATCGCCATCAACGCCGATTATCGGAGCTGACATGCACGGATTGCACCGCGAAGTTTCGGCGCTGATGCGCCGGGTGGCGACCGAGATCATGATGCCGCGCTTCCGCAAGCTGACCGCGGATCAGGTGTCGGACAAGACCCCCGGCGATCCGGTGACGATCGTCGATCAGGAAAGCGAGGCGCTGCTGACCGATCAGCTCGCCCGCCTGCTGCCCGGCGCACGCGTGGTGGGGGAGGAAGCCGCGTCGATCGACCCCGCCATGCTCGACGGGATCGGCAACGGCACCGTCTGGATCATCGATCCGCTCGACGGGACCAAGAATTTTGCGGAGGGCAAGCACCCGTTCGCGATCATGATCGGCCTCGTGGTCGACGGCGCGCGCGAAGCCAGCTGGATCCTCGACCCGGTCAGCGACCGCATGTGCCACGCCGCCCGCCGCCGCGGCGCCTATGTGGACGACGTCCGGGTCACCACCACCCCCACCGCCGGCCCGCTGCCGGTCGCGGCACTCGCGCTCCACTTCCTCCCAGATGACCGCCGCCAGGATCTGGAACGGCGCTCCGCCGGCAAGCTCAACCTCGTCGCCATCCCGCGGTGCGCCGGCGAACAATATCCCCGGCTCGTGCTCGGCCAGAACGACATCGCGCTGTTTGAACGCACCTGGCCGTGGGATCATGCGCCGGGCGCGCTGCTGCTGGAGGAAGCCGGCGGGCGGATCGCGCGTCCCGACGGATCGCCCTACCGCGTCGGCGTTTCCGGAACCGGCGCCATCGCCGCCGCCAGCCCCGCCTTGTGGGACCGGGCGGCCGACGTCATGTTCGGCTGAGGCGGGACGGCCTCGGCCCCGTCCTGCCGAAATATGAACTCAGCGCGAGCTTAGAGCGCGCCTTCCAGCCAGCTCTTGAGCTGGCTCTTCGGTGCGGCACCGACCTTGGTGGCCGCGGGCTCACCGCCCTTGAACAGGATCATCGTCGGGATGCCCCGCACGCCATATTTGGCGGGCGCGTCGGGATTGTCGTCGATGTTGATCTTGGCAATCGTCACCTTGCCGTCCAGTTCGTCGGACAGCTCCTCCAGCGCCGGGCCGATCTGCTTGCACGGGCCGCACCATTCCGCCCAGAAATCGACGAGCACGGGGCCATCGGCGGCCAGCACGTCGGCGTGGAAACTGGTGTCGGTGATCTTCTTGGTGGCCATCTCGGCATCTCCTGCAACTTGGCTCTGCATGTAGTGCGACCGGGTGGTCGTCTCAACCGAACCGCGACTGCTTTTGCTCCGCGGCAACAAACTCGGCCTTGGCCTGCGCCAGCAACGCCGCGTCGAGTTCGAAGAGCGCCGGTCCACCTGTGTAGAGCAACGCCGCCGACACCGCTCGGCCCGGAAACACCACCGTCAGCGCCGCGACATAGGCCGCCATCTGGATGATATGCCCCGGCGGCACGGCTGCCAGGCTGGCGGGCACCCGCCGCGTCGTCTTGAAATCGACCACGCGCACCATGCTCGCGGTCACCAACAGACGATCGACCGTCCCGGCCACCACCACTCCTTCCACCACCGCCGCGATCGGCGCCTCCGCCAGTGCATCGGGGCCAAAGATGTCGGCAAACCGCACATCGCCAACGATCGCACAGGCGCTGTCCAGCAGGTCCATGCGCACCGCCGCGTCCCCGACGCCCGCCGATTGTTCCAGCCAGCGTTCGCCCGCCGCACGGCGGTCGCCGGGCGCGATCGCCGGCAGTCGCTCGAACAGCGCATGCAGCAGGCGTCCCCGTTCGGCGGCGGCCCGCGTCGCCGCAACCGGCGGCGGATCGGCCACCGCATCGAGGCCCAAAGACGATGGAGCAAGCGGGCGCGGAGGCCGTGCCTCCTCCGGAGCCATCCGCCGCAACCAGTCCGGTTCCGCCAGCATCGGCGCCGGTCGCCGCACCCCGCCGCCGCCCGGTTTCCGGGCCGACGCGGGCACGCGGCCGCGATGATGCCAGGCCTTGTCCCACAACGGATCGTCCACCGCCGCCGTCCCGAGCCCGGTCATCGCGCGGTCGATTGCCGCATACCAGCTGCGCTCCGGTGGAACGCCCTTCGCCCGCGGGCCGAGCGCGCCGCCGATCACCAGCCGCTCCTCCGCGCGGGTCAGCGCCACATACAGCAGCCGCCAATGCTCCTCACGCTCGCGTTCCGCTTCCGCTGCCAAGTCGTCGGCCAACGACCCCGCCAGCTCCGCCTTGCGCGGCCGGAACACCGGCACCGGCCCCGCGTCCCCCAACGCCCATTTGATCGACCGGCGCGGTGCCAGTTCGGGATCGGTGGTCGCATCGGCCAGGATCACCATCGGCGCCTGCAACCCCTTCGATCCATGTACCGTCATCACCCGTACCGCGTCCATCGGCGCCGACGGGTCGCGCGTGATCGTCACCGCGCCGCGATCGAACCAGTCGAGAAAGCCCTGCAGCGTCGGCGTCGCCTCGGTTTCGAACGCCAGCGCCGCACCCAGCAGTTCCTGGATCGGGTCGCGCGCCTCCTCGCCCAGCCGGCCGATCAACCGCCGACAGCCGTCCAGTGGCCCGTTCAGGATGTGATCGAGGAACAGATACGGCGTCTCATAATCCGCCCGCGCCAGCAACGCGGCCAGCGCCGCGGCGGTCTTCGGATCACCGCGGTCACGGACCGCCGCCCGCAGCGTGCCCTTGCGGTCGAAAGCGACGCGGTACAGCTCCTCCTGGCTCCACCCGAACAGCGGCGAGACC
>NZ_DASVTO010000021.1:0-10210 GCF_036387535.1 Sphingomonas sp. | reverse complement strand
ATCGAACCAGGCGACCAGCCGGCGGATTTCGGCGCGGTTGGCGGCGGGGCCGTTCAGCATCGGCGCCTTGTCGATCGTCTCCTCCAGATATTCGCAGATCGCGGTGGAGTCGATCAGGGTCAGGCCGGCAAGCGGGTCGGTCAGGACCGGCGTCTGGCCGGCGGGGTTCATGTCGAGAAATTCATCGCGGCGTTCCCACGGCGATTCGCGGAGCAGTTCATAGCCGACGCCCTTCTCGCCCAGCAGGAGCCGGACCTTGCGCGAGAAGGGGCAGAGCGGAAATTGATGGAGTTGCCACATGATCGAGCGGTCTTAGCGCAGGGGGCGGGACGCGCCAGTTTTGCGTGACGCCGCGTCGACTCGGTTCATCGGGTCCCGGGAACGGCCCGTCGTCAGCCCCTGGCCGGATCGACTCCCAGCTGGCGCGCGGCTTCCAGGATCGTGGCGAGGCGATAGGGTTTCTTGAAGAAGCGCGCGTCGGCCACCATCGCGCTGGGTTCCTCGAAAAAACCGGTGGCGTAGATGACCGCGATGTCGGGATGCGCGCGACGCGCGGCGGTCGCGACCGACCAGCCGTCGATCGTGCCGGGCATGCGAATGTCGGTAAACAGCAGGTCGAACATGTCACCGCCATTCAGCAGATCGACCGCAGCGCGACCGTCCTCCGCCGTCACGACGTCGAAACCCGCGTCGGCAAATTCCTCATGGGCGATCGACCGGACCAGCGACTCGTCCTCGACGATGAGGACGCGCGGTCCCTTGTTGCTAGACGTCACGTATCCCGGCCTTTCACATCCCCGTCCATCGGCAGGTACAGCATGACCTCCGTCCCGCTTCCGGGGACGCTGTGGATGCTGATATCCCCCTGCGACTGCTTGGCGAAACCATAGACCTGACTTAACCCCAATCCGGTTCCCTGACCAAGGACTTTAGTCGTAAAGAACGGTTCGAACACGCGCTCGAGATGTTCGGGCGGGATGCCGATGCCGGTGTCGCGCACCGTGATCACCGCCGCGGGCACGCCATGCTCGTCCGGCTGGACCCCGGTGGCGATGGTGATGACGCCGCCGTCGGGCATCGCATCGCGCGCATTGATCGCCAGGTTGATGATCGCGCTTTCGGTCTGGTTACGATCGACCAGGACCGGAACCGGATCGGGCGCGCGTTCGAGCCGCAGCACGACCTGCTTGCCGAGCGCGCGTTCCAGCAGCGCCTGCATCCCGCCGACGATCGCGTTCAGATCATGGTGGCCGGGCAGGAGTGGTTGCTTGCGTGCGAAGGACAGCAGCTGATCCGTCAGGCGCGCCGCGCGTTCGGCACCTTCGGTTGCGTTCCGGATCGCGTGCGACAAGCGGTCATGATCGGGCGCCAGCCGGTTCGCACGGTCGAGATTGCCGATGACGATGGTCAGCAGATTGTTGAAATCATGCGCGATGCCGCTGGTCAGCTGACCCACCGCTTCCATCTTCTGCGCCTGGCGCAGCATGGCTTCGGCGTTGCGGCGTTCCTGGCTTTCCTGTTCCAGCGCGGCGAGCGCGGCATCGCGTTCCGCGATCCGATCGCGCAGTTCGGCATTGGCGCGTTGCAACTGCGCCGGCGACGGCAGCGCGATCGCGCGCGGCAGCAGCGGCCACAGTGCGACCGCAGTGATCACCGATGCGGCCGCGGTCACCAGCTTGACCAGCGCCTCGATCCCGTAGGCCGGCACCCACAATGTCACGATCGCGATGAAGTGGGTCGCCCCGCACGCCATGATGAAGATGGCGAACATCCACACCACCCAGCCGAACTGGACATCGCGGCGGCGGGTGAGAAACCGGGCCAGCACGATCGGGATCGAGAAATAGGAAATGCCGATCAGCGCATCCGAAACGACATGCGTCCAGATCAGCGCGGGATCCCACAGCAGGCAATAGCCGTGCGGCGCCATGCCCCGTTCCGCGAGCAGATGGTGCAGATACTCGAACATCACGGCTTCCCTCCCTTCGCCCGCCCATAGCCGCAGGAAGGGCGCCGGTCACGTCATCCGTTACGATCGATGAGTAGGGCGTTGAAATCCCTGTGACAATCAAGAAAGCGGCGTTACGAGATAGTCACCCACGGCCGCGTCGAACCGGCAGGTGGTCGCGGCCGGCAGGCACGCGACCGCTTTGCCGGCGGCATCGGTGATCGCCCAGCGGCGACCGCCACCTGTGGCGAGGAGGACCGGGCCGGCACGGTCGGGACGGAGTGTTGCGTCGCGGAGTCGCCCGCCGGCCCAGCGGATCGCCACGGTGACTCCGCCGCGCGCCCGCAGGCCAGCGACCGAACCGTCGCGCCAGCCGGGCGCCAGCGCCGGCAGCAGATCGATGCCGTCGGGGCCGCTTTGCAAGAGCGTTTCGGCGATGCCGGCCGTGGAGCCAAAATTGCCGTCGATCTGGAACGGAGGATGGGTGTTCAGCAGGTTGACGTTGCTGCTGGTCATCAACTGTGCTGCGAGCATGCGATGCGCGGCGTCGCCATCCCGCAGATGCGCCCACAGCGCAATTTTCCACGCGCGGCTCCAGCCGATGCCCGGTTCGCGCCGTTCGATCCCGAAATCGCCGCGCGCGACCAGCGAGGTCCGGGCTGCGGCGGCGAGATCGGGTGTCCGCGCCGGCGACACGGCATCGCCGGGGTAGAGCGCGAACAGATGCGACAGGTGGCGATGGGTGTTGGTGGGATCGTCGAGATCAGCCTTCCATTCCTGAAGCTGGCCCCAGGATCCGATCCGCAGACCGGGATCGAGCGTGGTGAGCAGCGCATCGGCGCGCTTGACTCCAGCGGCGTCGCCCAGCGTGACCGCCGCGGCGCGGGTATCCCGCAGCAATTGCGCGACCAATTGCTGCGACATGGCGGCGCCGGCGGTAAAATCGCCCTGTTCCGGGGAATAGCTGGGCGAGGCGACGCGGCGGCCGTCGCGCGGATCGGTCTGCAGCGTGGCGGCCCAGAAAGCGACCGTGTCCTTCAGCAGCGGATAGGCGCGGTCCCGCAGGAAAGCACGATCCCCGGAAAAACGATAATGATCGTAATATTGTGTCGCCAGCCAGGCGCTGGAATCGGGGAACCAGAAGGCGGTGGGATAGTCGATCGGGCCGGTATAGCCCCAGATGTTCATGTTGAGGAACGACACCCAACCAGGTGCGCCGAACACCGACCGGGCGGTTTCACGGCCGGCGGTGCGCAGCCCATCGACGAAATCCAGCAAAGGCATCGCGGTTTCGGACAGGTTGGTGGTGTCCGCCGCCCAATAGTTCATCTCCGTATTGATGTTCACATGATAATCGGATTCCCAAGGCGGCGCGGTCGATGCGTTCCAGATCCCCTGGAGATTGGCGGGCAGTGATCCGGGCCGCGACGACGCGATCAGCAGATAGCGACCATATTGAAAATACAGCGCTTCCAGCGCGCGATCGGCGGGCGCGTCGGTGCCGCGATAAGCCTGGAGCACGCGGTCCGTTGGCTGATCCGGCATGACCTGGCCGATGGAAAGCGCGACGCGGCCGAACAGCGCGTGATGATCGCCCTGGTGCCGCGAGAGCAGGGCAGCGGCCCCGCGTCGCATCGCGGCGTCGATCCGCGCGCGGACCGCCGTGTCGGGATCGGCGCCGCGATAGGCGGGATAGACCGGCGCATAATCGGTACCAAGCGCGACGATGATCGTCAGACTGTCGGCGTTGCGGACCGCGACGCCGCCGAACGGAAGGTCGGTACGGGTGCCGCCTTCCGGTAGAAACTGCGCCATGCCCGCATAGCGGAGGCCGTTGTCGCGGAGCGCGCCGGCGACGGTGAGGCGCCCGTCGTGCGCCGTGACGGTGCGTGAGCGGTTGGTAGGAAGCGCGAAGCCGCCGTCGAGCGCGATCCGGCCCGGGTGGTCGGCGGTGAGGCGGATGACGAGAACGCCGTCGGGATAGCTGGCATAATAGTCACGCCGGTAGCGGACGCCGTCCTGGGTATAGCTGACGGTGGCGACGCCGTCGTCGATCGCCAGCGTGCGGCGATAGTCCTGCACCGGGCCACCGGTGCCGGCCCTGCGCAGCACCAGATCGCCGAAGGTCTGATAGGCACCGAAGTTGCGGACCGGTTCGCCGAGGATCGCGGCTACCTCCTCCGGCGCCATGCGGCCTTCCCTGGCCAGCCGCCGCCGGACCCCGTCGAGCGCACCGGGACGCGGCGTGCGCCAGTTGCCGTGGTCATAGCCGCCGAGCGTCCCCGGCCCGCCGGTCCACAGCGATTTCTCGTTGAGCTGGACATGATCTTCCTCGACCTGCCCCCCGATCATCGCGCCGATCGCGCCATTGCCGATCGGCAGCCCGCGTTCTTCCCACTCGCGCCCAGCCGGCGGCGCCGGGCTGTCGAACCGGAGCGTCAGCGCGGGATCGCGCGCGGCGACCAGCGTGGGCGCGACGGACGAGAGGAACAGCGCCAGCAATCGCGCGACGGAAATCGGCAGGGTCCGGCGGGTAGCAGTCATGGAACACTCCAACGCAGAAAAATGGGTTCCGGTGAGACACCGGAACCCATGCAGTTTATCGAAGCACCACCGCTATTTTCGGCAGGGCTTCCGGGGAAATGCGACCCATGGATCAGAAGCGGGCCGTCGCGGCGATCGAGAAGACGCGACCATTTTTGTAGATGGAGGTCGGCGCGTTCTTCGTGCTGCTATACTGATAATAGGTTTCGTCGAGCAGGTTGGATGCTTGCGCCGTGACCTGGATGTTGGCCGTCAGAGCATAGGATACCGACATGTCGAGCTGACGATAGGCATCGGTATAGTCCTGCGACTGCTGGCGCCCGAAGCGGTAGAAATATTTCGACCGGCGGTTGTAGCTGACCCGCGCCTGGAACGGCCCCTGTTCGAAATAGGGGACGATCGTGACGGTATTCCGTGACAGGAACGGAAGCCCGGTTGCGAAGCCCGTTTCGGCATCGGCATAGGTATAGTTGGCCTGGATCCCGAAGCCCCAGATCAGATTGGCGTTACCCGACAGCGAGAAGCCGGTAACCTTCGCCTGCCCGCCGTTGATCGGGCGGGTGATGGCATAGCGCAGGGTCTGGCCGGTGACGACATTCGTGAACTGGACCCCCTGGCCATCGGGACCTTCGTCGACCGAGCTACCCACATAGTTGGATATGTCGCGATAGAAGAATTCGGCCGAGAGCAGGCTGCCGGGCTTGAAATACCATTCGGTCGACAGACCGAAATTGGTGGCCGCATAGGGCTTCAGATCCGGGTTGCCGCCGCCGCCCGAGCGGGTGGCGTCGTCGAGCGTGATCGACCCGGCGAGATCGCTGTAGCGGGGGCGGGCAATCACCTTGGCCACCGCGCCGCGGATCACGACATCGTCACCCGCCTGGTAGCTGATGTTGGCGGCCGGCAGGAAGCGATGTTCGTCATTGGTGACGTTGGTCAGGACCGTGTTGCCCGCGCTCGACAGATAGAAGTTGGAGTCGTCGCGCGTGAAGACATAGCGACCGCCGATGTTTCCCCGGAACTTGCCGGTTTCGAAGTTCAGCTGGACATAGCCGGCCGCAATCTTTTCCTTGACCAGCCAGTAATCACCCTTCGAGAAACCCCGGTCGATGTTGGTGGTGCCATAATTTTGCAGTGCAGCGATGATGCCGTCCTTGTCGAGGGTGGCGTAGGGCGTGCCGTTCCCTGACGTTCCAAGCCCGTCATAGAGATCACCGGCGAGAACATAGGGGTTGAGATCAGCGAGCGTGAAGTTGCGATTCGTGAAAATCGCGTTGCTAAACGTCGTATTGCTGTTTTCATGATCGACATAGCGGCCACCGAACAGCAGGTCCTTGATCGGTCCCCAGTTTACTTCGCGCTTGAAGTTCAACTCGCCGAAGATTTCCTTATCGACCGTAAAGCCGGACTGGAGCGGAATACCGCCGATCTGCCGGCCGAAGAAAGGCCGTCCGCCATTGGCGGCCTGGTCGGACGGGCTGAGATTTTCGCCGCCGAATGCGGTGAAATTGCTGATCCAGCGCGAGGCGTCGCTGGCGGGATATTGCCAGTCGACCGTCGTCTTCCGCCCGTTGGCGCCGGCGGTGAAGCCTTGCTGTGTCCGAAAATCGAGCAGATATTCCGGATCCTTACCGCCCGAGGCGCGGGTGGCACCGGCATTGCCGGTGATTTCCCAGCCGGCCGGCTTCCAATCCAGCAGCAGGGTGGCGGAGTCGTTCTTGATGCGCGTCCGGCGGAAATTCGTATCCAGCTGTCCGGTCGCACCCGTGGAGCCCGGAGCGAGGCCCGCGAAGGTTGCCGAGGTGACGATACCCGGCAGCCCGTTGGTCCCCGGAATGAAGGTGGCTGCCGTCAGCTGCGAGCCTTCATAGCCATAGGTATATTCGGAATTGGAAACATTGTCGTAATTGCCGCGGATGACGAGTGCGGTTCCCGTCAGGACGAGATTGTCGGCCGGCTTGACCTGGATCGCGCCGCTGAAGCCGATGCGCTGGCGTTCCTGCTTGAAGAATTCGCGGGCGAGAAACGAAGCGTAGCGGGCGTTACTGAACGCGTTGATCGTCGCCTGGTTCGGAAGCGATCCGTTGATGGTCGGGCCGCTGGCGACGGTGTTGTTGGGACCCGTATAGACGATGTTGCCGTTGGCATCCTTCGGATACTTCTCCAGCAACGCGGCACCGGTGCGATACCAGTAGCTGGCGACGCCTGCACGGCTGAGCTGTTCCTTGTCATAGTTCACGGCGCCGAGGAAACCGAAGGTTTCATCGGCATTGCGCCAGCTGTACAATGCCGAGCCACGGAAACTTCCACGCTTGGCACGATCATTATATTCGTATCCGCCGGTTGCGGCGATCGTGTTGGCGCCCAGATCAAGCGGCTTGCGGGTCACGATGTCGACGGTCGCGCCGATCGCGCCTTCCTGGAGCCGGGCCTCGGGAGTCTTGTAGACCACCGCCTGACTGACGATCGTCGGGGATAGCAGCGAATAGTTGAAGCTGCGGCTGGAGCGATCGGAGGGGTTCCCGCCCCAGTCCGCCGACGCCACCGAGTGACCATCGATCGTCAAACGGTTCAGCGCGGGCTCGACGCCGGCAATTGACAGCTGTTCGCCTTCGCCGAACTGACGGTCGACGGTGACACCAGGCAGACGGGCGAGCGAGTCCGCAATATTGCTGTCCGGGAGCTTGCCGATATCCTCGGCGCTGATCACATCCACGATGGAATTGGCGCGGCGCTTAACTTCGATCGCGTCGCGAATCGAACGGCGGAAACCCGTTACGACAATATCTCCGTCGTCCTGTCCGGGTCCCCCAGGTGCTTCTTGCGCGATCGCCGCGCTGGTGACGCAACTGAACGCCGTTGCCAGCAGAACCATATAACGAAGTTTCATCGTCATTCCCCCCTTTGCCATGATATTTCTGCCCACCGCTCGGACTTTTCGTCCATGTCAGCGGGCGCCCCGACATCTGGCCACACAGTGCGTGAACAGATACCGTACCAGTGTATAACCAATCTCAGTTCTGCATGCTATCGGTATTTTTGTGCAGCAAAGGACGGCTTCACTTCGACGTTTGTGGGAGAGCAGGCACTAAGGGGTCGCCTGTTGATCCGGCCAATTCGGCGTCCGGTGCTTGATGAGGATCAATTTTCGGCCAAGAAACCGTGCAAAATCAATATCGGCTTCATTGGGAGCTCTGATTTCCGATAAGCTGCACGGTGGATCGCGCAGTATTTTGCTGCAATGCAGTATTCAGGGATCTGACCACCGAAAAGCGGTCGTTTTATGCGACATGTTCGCAATAACTCCCATGCCGACGTTTTTGTGCACTGTCGTGCGACTCAGGGCCCGCGCGTCTACCTGGGCGGGCGGTCGCAGCGATACAGATGTTCGTCATCGTACCAATAGGAGACAAGTGATTTAGAAAGTGCGTGCAGACGGCGGCGGCTCTGGTGCGTGGCCGGGGCTGACAGCGTAGCGTGGTCGCGATAGGCAAGGGGGTTGGTTCACCGGGAGCGTGTTCATGATCTTCGATCGCCGTGATTTTCTGTTGTCCGCATCGGCCGCCGGGCTGGTTGCCGGGGCCGCGCCGGTGCTGGCGGCGATCGACCCGCGGTTGCGCGGGGTGCTGGATGCGATGGCCAATGACGCGCTGGACCGATCGCCGGAAACCGCCAGCTATCTGGGGCTGGATACGGGCGCGCGGGCGGCGGCGCGTGGGCGGTTGAACGATCGGTCGGCGGCGGCGCGGGCGCGGACGTTCCAGGATATCGCGGGCTATCAGCGGATGTTGTCGCGTGTCGATCGCGGCGCGCTGACCGTGCAGGACCGGTTGCTATATGATTCGGTCGCATATGAGCTGGCCAATGGTGCGGCGGGCGCGCGCTTCGCCTACGGTGGGGTCGGGACGTTCGGCGGCGGCAACCCCTATGCCGTCAGCCAGCAGGACGGCGCCTATCAGGCGATCCCCGAATTCCTGGATTCGGTGCACCGGGTGGAGACGCGTGCGGATGCCGAAGGCTATCTGGCGCGGCTGTCGGCGATGGCGAAGGCGCTGGACCAGGAAAGCGAGCAGGTGCGGCAGGATGCGGGGCGCGGCGTGATCGCCCCCGATTTCCTGATCGACACCACGCTGACCCAGTTGCGCGGGCTGCGCGGTACGGCGGCGGGCACGTCGCGGATGGTGACGTCGCTGACGCGGCGGACGACGGAAAAGGCGATCGCCGGCGATTGGGGCGCGCGCGCCACGAAGATCGTGAGCGGGACGGTCTATCCCGCGCTGGACCGGCAGATCGCCGTGCTGACCACGGTCCGCGCCAAGGCGACACCGGATGCGGGCGCGTGGAAGCTGCCGCAGGGCGATGCCTATTATGCCTGGCTGCTGCAATATGCGACCAGCACCGACCTGTCGCCCGACGCGGTGCATCAGATGGGACTGGACCAGGGCCGCGAACTGGACGCGCGGATGGACACGGTGCTGAAATCGCAGGGGATGACGCAGGGCACCGTCGGCGAGCGGCTGGCCGCGCTGACCAAGGACCCGAAGCAGCTATACCCGAACACCGATGCCGGGCGGGCGGAAGCGATCGCCTATGTCACGCAGAAGATCGCGGCGTTGCGCGCGCTGTTGCCGCAGGTGTCGCGGATGACGATGCGTGCGGACCTGATGGTGAAGCGGGTGCCGGCCGATATCGAGGCGGGCGCGGCGCTGGGCTATATGAACTTCGCCTCGCTCGACGGATCGCGGCCGGCAATCTATTACATCAACCTGAAGGACACGGGGAACTGGCCGCGCTTCACGATCCCGTCGCTGTCGGCGCATGAGGGGTTGCCGGGCCATGCGTGGCAGGGCGCCTATATCGCCGAGCATCGCGACGACGTGCCGCTGATCGGATCGCTGATGGGGTTCAACGCCTATACCGAAGGGTGGGCGCTGTATTCGGAACAGCTGGTCGACGAGCTGGGGTTCTACAAGGATGATCCGTTCGGGCAGATCGGGATGTTCCAGGCGCTGCGTTTCCGCGCGTCGCGGCTGGTGACCGACACCGGGCTGCATGCCAAGCGCTGGTCGCGGGCGCAGGCGATCGACTATATGACGTCCAGCACCGGGCGGGCGCGGGCGGCATGCACCAGCGAAGTCGACCGATATTGCGCCAGCCCGGGCCAGGCGTGCGGATACAAGGTCGGCCATACCGAGATCGTGCGGTTGCGCGACAAGGCCAGGGCGGCGCTGGGCGCGCGGTACGATGTGCGCGATTTCAACGATGCGGTGATCCGCGCGGGGGCGGTGCCGCTGACCGTGCTGGCAACCGCGATCGACGATTATGTCGCGCGGACCGGAGCGGCGGCATGATGGCGAAAGCGTAAGATCACGCCGGTTGCGGGCGGGTGCGGTGCAGCGTAGAGCGGCCGCCGATGGCGTCGGCGTTCCCCCTTCCTGCGTCGCACCGGCCGGACGCGTCGCCGCGGCGGCGCGGGCTGACCTTTGCGACCGTCGTGGCGGCGCATCTGCTGGTGCTGATCCTGCTGTTCCGGCCGGGGCCGCCTTTGCCGCCGAAGCCGGTGGCGCCGCCCGACCCCAAGGTGTTCGAGGTGCGGCAATATGCGGACGAGACCGTCGCGCCCAAGCCCGCGCCGCGCGGGATCTTGGCCAAGGCGCGGCGGACCGCCGGCGGCGGCGCGGTGCGCGCGCCGACCCCGCCCGTACCCCCGGTCGCCCC
>NZ_DASVTO010000020.1:0-2669 GCF_036387535.1 Sphingomonas sp. | reverse complement strand
CACTCATGCTTGTCCCCCCAGAGCAATACGCGTCGCGTCGGTGCCGATCGCGTCGAACAGAGCAGGTTCGGTGCCCGTGATCCACACCTGTCCGCGTCCCGCGAGGCGATCGAACAATGCCGCACGGCGCAGCGGGTCCAGGTGCGCGGCGACTTCATCAAGCAACAGGATCGGCGCTCGGCCGGTCCGCTCGGCAACCAGATCGGCATGGGCAAGCACGATGCCGAGCAGCAACGCCTTTTGCTCGCCCGTCGAACACAGCGCCGCAGCCTGCTGTTTAGCTGCATGAGTCACAACAAGGTCGCTGCGATGCGGTCCTGCCAGCGCACGCCCGGCGGCGGCGTCACGCGCGCGACCGGCCGCGAGTTCAGCCGCGAGATCACCGCCGCGCCAGCCATCCAGCGCCAGTGTCGCGCGCGCAAAGGGCCCTTCGGGCACGTGGCGCAGTCGCTCGGCAAGCGCCGCCACCGTCTCTGCCCGCGCCGCCGCCATCGCCTGTCCGTGCTCCGCCATCTGCGCTTCCAACGCCCCCAGCCAGCCAGTGTCGGGAACGCCTTCGTCGGCGAGCAGCCGATTACGCGCGCGCATTGCCGCTTCGTAGCGGTTGGCGTGAACCGCATGCCCTGGCGCCAGTGCAAGCGTCAGGCGGTCGAGAAAGCGCCGCCGTTCCGAAGCGGCTTCGGCGAACAATCGGTCCATCGCCGGTGTCAGCCACAGCATCGTCACCCACTCGCCCAGTGCGGTTGCCGCAGTGGTGGCGCCCTGGATTCGTACGATGCGACGTTCGGGCGCGGAAGCCTGGGTACCGGTGGCGAGGCTGACGTCCCCATCCGGCAGCGTCAGTTCGGCGCGGACACCGAACCCGCCCGGGCCGCTGCTTCGCGCCATCTCGCCAAGCGCCGCTCGCCTCAGGCCGCGCCCCGGCGCGAACAGGGAGACCGCCTCCAGGATGTTGGTCTTGCCCGCGCCATTCTCACCGGTGAGCACGACGAAGCCGGGCCCAGCGGCGATCGCAAGTTCGGGGTGATTCCGGAAATCGGTGAGGACGAGCCGCGACAACATTCGAGGCAGACCCTAGCGGCGCCCGAACCCAGCGTCACGCTGCCACCGTTTCGCGGTCCGAGGGATGCTGATACGACGAGGCGGGCAATCAGGAGAGAACGACATGCCGGTTCAGGGGATAGGTGGGCTGTTTTTTCGGGCCAAGGATCCAGACTCGCTCAACGCCTGGTACCGCGATCACCTCGGCGTCGGCGCGGGCTGCACGACGGACGGCGCGGGCGAAAAGTCCGATTGGCATTGGATGACGGCGGGCGGTCCGGTCGTGTTCGCACCGTTCAAGGCCGACACCGATTATTTCGCGGCCGACAAGGCATTCATGATCAACCTGCGCGTGACCGATATCGACACGATGCTGGAAACCCTGCGTGAGGCAGGCGTTGAGGTGACCGTCGATCCCGAATGGGACCACCCCGACACCGGACGGTTCGCGCGCATCCATGATCCCGAAGGCAACGCTATCGAGCTGTGGCAGCCGCCGACCGCCTAGATACCTGCGTACCAATCATAGTCGACGCGGTCTTCCCAATAGCCGCCCTTGCCGAGGCCCACCCCGGCAAGGCTCGAGACCGCGTCGACGCGCATCAGATATTTGGCGTGCTTGTAACCCAATTGCCGCTCGACCCGCAGCCGGAGCGGGGCACCGTTCATCACCGGCAGCGGCTGGTCGTTCAACGCCCAGGCCAGGATAGTCTGCGGGTGGAACGCGTCGACCAGGTCGATCGATTCATAATAGGGCTCGCCGCCGTACAGGTCGGCGCAGGTGAAGACGATGAAACGCGCGGCATCGCGAAGCCCTGCCGCCTCGAGCACCGTCCGTAGCGTCGGCCCTGTCCAACCGCCGATCGCACTCCAGCCCTCCACGCAATCGTGGCGGGTGATCTGGCGGCGCTGCGGCAATGCGCGGATCTGGGGCAGGGATATCGACAGGGGATGCGTCACCAGTCCGCCCACCTGCAGCCGCCAATCGGCGAATTGCCCCTCGACCAGTGCGTTGTAGGCCGGCGTCCCCGGATTGCGGGTGCCATTCGGCCGGAACACTCGCGACCGCTGGTTGGGGTCGAATTCGGGCGCGAGGCGGTCGCGGTCCATCAGCGCGCGTTGCAGCCCGCGATGAATATCCTCGCCCTTGAACAGGATCGCGCGTGCCTCGGGAATCACCGCGATCCGGTCGCACCCGGCCAGCAGTGCGGCTCCCCCAATGACCAGCGAACGTCTTGTCAGGATCATCCGGGCACTTTCCAGCGCCCGGTGATGATCGACCGCATCTCGTTGATCGGCCCCGCCAGGATCACCAGGACGAGATGTACCACCGTGAACAGGGTCAGCCCAACAAAGGCGATGAAGTGGAGCGAGCGCGCCGACTGACGTCCGCCGAACATGTCGAGCAGCCATGGCCAAGCCGCGTTCATCCCCGGCGACATCGCCAGGCCGGTCAGGATCACCAGCGGCAGCAGCACGAACAGCACGAGGATGTAGCTCAACTTCTGGAAGATATTGTACGCTGCCGGCCCTTCCGGGTCGTGGAAGCGGAACACCAGATGCGCCTTCACGTCCGCGATCAGGTGCGCCGCCGAAAGCTCCCGCGCGCGCAGCCGCAAGTCGCGCTG
>NZ_DASVTO010000019.1:0-9335 GCF_036387535.1 Sphingomonas sp. | reverse complement strand
TTCAGCCTTTCAGCAGGGCGGGGCGGCGCGCGGCGACGTCCAGGATCAGCTCGCCGAACAGGCCGTTGGCCCACGCGAACCAAGTGCGGGTGAATTTGGTCGAATCTTCCTGGTCGAACGATTCGTGCATGAAACCGGTGCCGCCATGCCCCGCCTTCAGCCACGCGAGGCACTGCGCGACGGTCGCGTCGTCGCTCGCACCGGCGGCGTTCAGGGCGTTGAGCGCGTGCATCACGATCGCCATCGGCCAGATCTGCCGCAGCCAAGTGTGCGGGCTGCCGATCCCTTCGGCCGCTTTGCCCTTGAAGAAATACGGGTTGCGGTTGCTCCACGCGCGCTCCGCGGTGCGCCGCCACAGCGCATCGTCGCGCGGCACGCATCCCAGGTATGCCAGGCCCGACAGGCTCGGCACGTTGGCATCGTCCATGAACAGCGCGTTGCCCAGCCCGTCGACTTCATACGCCCACATCGTCTGCCCGTCGGTGTCGCGCATCGTGCCGTATTGGCGCAGCGCCGCGTCCACTTCGTCGGCCAACGCGGCGGCCTCGCGCGCCAGGGCGGCGTCGTGGCGCGCGGCGTTGGCGACGATCGCCAGCTTGCGCAGCGCCGATACCGCAAAGATGTTCGACGGGATCAGGAACGGCAGGATGCACGCATCGTCGGCGGGCCGGAAGCCGCAATGGATCATGCCGACGGGGCGCGACGGCGGGCCATAGCCGTCCAGCATCATCGTCTCGCTCGGGATGTTCGACGCGCGCTGGAACCGGTACGGCCCCGGCCCGTCCTTGCGCTGCTGCTCGCGGAACGTGCGGATGGATGCGCGCGCGGCGTCGGCCCACAGCGCGTCGAACGGCACCGCATCGCCGGTCGCTTCCCAGTAACCGTGCGCGATCCACATCGGATAGCACAGCGAATCGACTTCCCATTTGCGCTCGCCGACGCCCGGCTTCATGTCCGTCTTGTCGTGCATCGCCCAGCCCAGGTTGGTCCTGGCGGACGGATCGTGCATGAACGCGTTGGCATATGGATCGATCAGGATCGACCGCGCCTGCCGCGCGATCAGCCCGCGGAACAGCGTGCGCAGCGCGGCATCCTTGCGCGCCAGCGGCAGGTACGGGTGCAGCTGCGCCGAACTGTCGCGCAGCCACATGCAATCGATGTCGCCGGTGATGACGAACGCGTCGGGCTTGCCGTCGACGGTCCCCATGAACACCGTGGTGTCCAGCGTGTTGGGGTAACAATTGCCGAACATCCACGCCAGCTCGGGATCGCCGATCCGCTTGGTGACGGCGGCGATCTCGCGCTCCACCGCGGGGCTGACGAAGCGGCGGTCGGCGGGCTTGGGCCGATGGCTGACGAACGCCGGCGCGGCGGGGCGCAATGGTCCCGTCAGGCTCATCGCGGCAGCGCCGCCGATCAGGGTGCGACGATCGATCATTTCGGCAAATCCTTTGTACCCGTCACGGTAAAGCGCGTTTCGATGCCGGGTCCGTCGCCCGGCTGGCCGCCGCCGATGTGCAGCCTGTATTCGCCCGGCACCACGCGGCGCACGCCAGCGGTATCGACGCTGCTCATCCGCCGCGCATCGATGCTCAGCGTCACGCGCCGCCGCTCCCCGGGCTTCAGCGCCTCGCGCCGGAACGCCACCAATTGGCGTTGCAGCACCGGATCGTTGAAGCCGGGTGCAACAGCCGGCACCGGAGGCACCAGATACGCCTGCACCACCTCGTCCCCCGCCACCGGCCCGACGTTGGCCAGCACCGCGGACACGCTCAGCGTATCGCCGGCCGTCACTACCGGCGCCGCAACCTGCGCATCCGTATAGGCGAACCGCGTATAGCTAAGCCCGTGGCCAAACCCCCACAGCGGCGTACCGGTGAAATAGCGATAGGTCCGCTCGCGCATGTTGTATTCCACGAACGCCGGCAGGTCGCGGGTCCGCGCATAGAAGGTCACCGGCAGCCGCCCGGCCGGGTTGTTCGCCCCCACCAAAGTATCGGCGATCGCCTGCCCGCCCGCCTGGCCCGGATACCACCCCACCAGGATCGCATCGGCGTTGCGCTTGGCCCATTCCATCGCCACCGCGCTGCCCGTCATCAGCACCACGACCAGCGGCTTGCCGCTCGCCTTCGCCGCTTCCAGCAGGCGCAGTTGCGCCGCCGGCAACCCGATGTCGGTGCGGTCGCCTCCCGAAAAGCCCGGCACTTCGATGCCCAGCGCCTCGCCCTCCACCGCCGGCGAAAGCCCGACGAACGCGACGACGGCGTCCGCCCCGGCCGCCGCCTGCACCGCCTCGGCGATCTGCGCCGGCGCCGGCGCCGTCCACGTCAGCCGCAGCCCCTGATCCTCGCCGCCATGCGCCAGCTCGACCCGGATCGCGTGCGCGCCGGGCGTCAGGGTCAGCGCGGCGTCCACCTGCTTGCCGCTGCCGTCGTCGTCGGCGACCAGCCGCCCGTCGATCCACAGCCGCGCGGGATCATGCCCGCGGCAATCGAAACAGCGCGGCACGTCCAGCCGCAGGGCATAGTCGCCCGCCGCCGGCACGCTCAGCGTCCCCGTCCACCGCACCGAAAACGATGCCGCGTCGATCCCGGCGACGGGCGCGGTGCGGTCCCAGTCGAAATCGATCAGCCGGTCGGCACGCACCACCGGCTTGCCGGCGAAGTTCGCACCCCGATAATATTCGCCGCGCAGCGCCAGGGCGCTTTCCGGCACCGGCACTGGCACGCCGTCCGCGATGCTCGCGCCTTGCGCGTATCGAACCCCGGCAAAGGTCGTCCGCAATGCCGCCAGCGGTGTCACCGGCGCCGCGGCGGTGCCATGATAATTGGCCTCCAGCACGTCCAGGCTGTCCGCATTCGGCCCGATCACCGCGATCCGGGCACTGGGTTTCAGCGGCAGCACGCCATTGTTCGCCACCAGCACCATCGCCTTGCGCGCGGCTTCCAGGGCCAGCGCACGATGCGGGGCGCTGTCGACCACCGAAGGCTTGATCCGGTCCCAGCGGCTGGTGATCCCGAACGCCCCGCCCAGCGCGCGCCGCTCGGCGAACACCCGCGTCAGCGCGGTGTCGATCGTCGCTTCCGGCACCAGCCCGCGCCGCACCGCATCGCCCAGCGCGGCATAGGTGCGTCCGCAATTCAGGTCCATGCCCGCCGTGATCGCCGCCGCCGATCCCGCCGCACGATCGGGCCGGTAATGATGGTAAGCCGAGATATTGCCGATCGCATCGCAGTCCGACACGATCAGCCCGGTAAAGCCCCAGTCGCGCCGGATCGTCTGGTTCAGCAGCGCGTCGGACGCGCAAACCGGCACGCCGTGGATCGAATTGTACGCGCACATCGTCGATCGCGCATGCCCTTCGGTCAGGGTCATGCGGAACGCGGGCAGGTACGTCGCCTCGCGGTCGTGCGGGCTGATGTCGACGTCGAAACTGTCGCGCCCGGCCTCCGGCCCGCTATGCGCCGCCAGATGCTTGGGCGTCGCCACCACTTTGGGGTGCAGCGGGTCCGGCCCTTGCAGGCCGCGGACGAACGCCATGCCCATCCGCCCCGTCAGATACGGGTCTTCGCCATAGGTCTCCTGCCCCCGGCCCCAGCGCGGATCGCGAAAGATGTTGATGTTCGGCGACCAGATCGTCAGCCCCTGGTATCGCACGCGGTCGCCCGGCGGCAGCGCGTTGGACTTCGCCCGCGCCTCGGTGGAGATCACGTCGCCGACCCGTGCGATCAGCGCCTCGTCCCATGTCGCGGCCAGCCCGATCGCCTGCGGAAAAACGGTCGCCACGCCGTTGCGCGCGACGCCGTGCAGCCCCTCGTTCCAATAATCATATGCCGGCAGGCGAATGCGCGGGATCGCCGGCGCCACGCTCTGCAATTGCGCCACCTTCTCGTCCAGCGTCAGGCCGGCGATGGCAGGATCGGCGGGGGGATTGACCGTCTGCGCCCCCGCTACCGTCGGAAAAGCCGTGGTCGCCAGCAGCGCGGCGACGGCGGCAAGAGCGGATCGTGTCATTTCGCGGCGATATCCTTGGCGTTGATCGTCCCGAACAGGCTGTGCACCGACATGGCGCGGCGCAGCGCGGCGAGCGAGGCGGTGGAGCGCACCTGGATGCTGGCGCGATCCCCCGCCGCCAGATCGAACGCATTGTCGGACAGCGTCGCATCCAGGTTGCCGAACTCGATCCACACGCCGCGCGCCAGCGACTTGGCGGACACGGTCAGCGTATAGCCGCTCGCGCTCGGCACGATGTGCGCCCGCAACCCCGGATCGACCAGCGCCAGATCCTTGGCCTTGGCGAAATACGAAAATTGCCGCGCGATCACCGCGCCGTTCTCGATCAACTCCGCCACCGCCACGGTCCGCGCCGGATCGGCCTTCCCCAGCAGCTCCGCATCGCCCAGATCGGCCAGCGGCGTCGCCGCCAGCGGGGCCGCGGTCACATCGCCCCCACGTTCGGACAGCATTGCCCCGTCGCGGTCCATCACGCGCAGCCGCCACCGCGCGCCGAACGCCGCCTGCCGATCCGATATCAGCGTCACGACCGTACGACCGGCGATATGCTGCGCCCCGATCGTCACCGGCGCGTAAAAGCGTTTCGCGCGGTAATGGCTCGCCTTCCACCGGTTATGGAAATCGATGCTGCCCCACGCCTGCCCGGCCCACACCGAATTTATCAGGCCCGGCCACGTATCGTTCAGCGTCCAGTACAATGTGCCCATGTTGCGCGGTCGCGATGCGCGCTGGTGGATCACCGCCATTTCCAGCCCCTCGGCCTGGAACAGCTGCGACAGATAGATGTAATCCACGAACGACTTCGGCTCGCCGTAATCGGCGCGGATGTACTTCAGGATGCGGCCGTTGCCCTTGGCGCTGTCATATCCGCTGCCGACGATCTGCACCGGCATGTCCTCCGGCTTGCGCTTGCCCAGGAAGCTGCGCGTCGTGCGCAGTCCGGGCATCGATTGCAGGCCGAATTCGGACATGAAGCGATTGTCCGCGGTCAGATAATCCTCCAGCGGCGAACGCGCCCACACATCCCAGTAATGGACGTCGCCGTCGGTCGTCTGCTCAGCAGGGCCGTCGTAGTCCGTCGTCGGCGATCCGCCCCAATACGGCGTGCCGGGCGACAGATCGTTCACCACCGCGCGCAGGTCCTTGTCGAACATCCGCCGCAGTCCGGCGCCATACGCTTCCTGTCCGTCGGCGCCCAGCGTCACCTTGAACGCCTTGCGGTCGCCCCAATTCTCCCACCCGGTCTGCACTTCGTTGTTGCCGTTCCACACCACCAGCGATGGATGGTCGCGCAGCCGGCGGACCTGGTCGATCGCCTCCGCCCTGGTGTTCGCCTGAAACGCATTGTCGACGGGCGGCACCGCATTGCCGAACATGAAATCCTGCCACAGCATCAGGCCGATCCGATCGGCTTTGGCGAAAACGGCGTCGTCGGGATAATAGCCGCCGCCCCAGATGCGCAGCATGTTCATGTTCGCCGCCACCGCCGCTTCCAGGACCGCGTCGGTCCGCGCCGCGGGCACGCGTTCGGGAAAACTGTCCGCCGGCTCCATATTGGCGCCCTTGATGTAGATCGGCACGCCGTTGACGACGAACGCCATGCTGCGCCCCCATCGGTCGCGCTCGCGGCGGATTTCGACCGTCCTCAGGCCGATGTCATGCGCCGCCCGCCCGATCTCCCGGCCCTCGTCCGTCACGCTGGCGGCGACGCGGTACAGATCGGGGCGGCCATAGCCGACCGGCCACCATCGCCGCGGCCGTTCGATCCGCACCGGCAGGGTCACCGGATTGCGCCCGACGAACAACGCCACCCGCCGCTCGATCGTCTGGCTGGTCCCGTCCGGCGCGGTGATCGCCACGCGCACGTCTACCGTGCGGGCCACATGCGCGTCCACTTCCACCACGGCGTCCAGCACCGCGACACTGTCGTCCAGATGCACTTGCGCGACGTGCAGGTCGCTCATCCGCACGCCGTCATACGCCTCGATCCGCACCGGTTTGGGGATGCCGATCGTCACGATCCGCGGCGTGAAGTCCCACCCGTAATGATACCCTGGCTTGCGCACGTAATTCGCCGTCTGGCGCCCCTTGGGCTCGTCGCCGAATTGCGAATCATACGCGCCGGGCAACGGCGTCTTCAGCGCCAGCACCATCGGCAGCAATGCCTTGATCGGCGACGCGAAGTCGACCTCGATGACATTGTGGCCCGGCTTCAACAGCGCCTTGGCCGCCACGCGCCAGTTGCGGAACATGTTCTCGGCGCGCAGCACTTCGGTGCCGTTCACCCGCACCGTCGCAAAAGTATCCAGCCCGTCGAACGTCAGGTCGATGTCGCGCCGCGCCAGCACCTCGTCGGGCAGGTAGAAGACGTTGCGATATTGCCAGTCCGACAGGCCGACCCACTGCGCCGCCCGCTCGCCTTCGCCGACCCACGGATCGGCGATGATGCGCGCTGCCATCAGGTCGGTCTGCACCGATCCTGGCACGGTCGCGCGCATCCACCGCGCCGCGCGCGTGTGGGTGGCGGCATTGGGATCGCCGGGCGCCAGCCGCATTTCCCATCCGCTGTCGACGATCTTCGTGATCGGCGCGGCGGGCTGCGCGTGCGCGGCCGGTGCGATCATCAGGCCGACGATCATCATCGCGATGCTAGCGAGCGTCTTCATCGTTGCGCCAGGGCGCTTACGCCGGCCAGGGTGCGCACCGTCAAGGCGCGGCGCAGCTTCGCCAGATCGCTCTTCTTACCTGCGCCGATGCTCACCGCCACGATCACGCTTTCACCAGGCAGCAGGTCGAACGCATTGTCGGATACGCCCGCATCGATCGCGCCGAAATCGATCCACACCGCCCGCGCCAGCCGCTTGGCCGTCAGGGTCAGGCGATCGCCTTCCCATTGCGCGGTGATGCCCGGATCGGGCAACGCCATCCCCTTCGCCGGCACTTGCGACACCAGCACGCGCGAAGCGGATCGTCCGCCCACGATCAGCTCCGCCACCGCCACCGTCCGCGCCGGATCGCCGCCCGCGAACAGCGTGGCGTCCGGCATGGTCGCCACCAGCGCCGACGACAGCGGCGCCAGCGTTGCGGCTTCCCCGCGCGTCGCCAGCACGCGACCATCGACATCCATCGTCCGCACCCGCCACGTCGCCGTGGTTAGCGTCGTTGCATCGGATATCACGCTGATCCGCGTCGCCCCGCCCTTGCGCTCCGCTGCGATGGCCAGCGGCGCGTAGAATTGCCGCGCACGGAAATTCAACGCTTTCCAGCGGCCGTAATAATCGATGCTCGACCACGAAGCGCCCGGCCAGACGTCGTTCAATTGCCAGTACAGCGATCCCATCGTCACCGGCCGGCAGGCGCGGTGATGCCGCGCGGCCAATTCGATGCCCTCGGCCTGCATCACCTGGCTCAGATACACGAAATCGGCGAAGTCGCGCGGCTCGCGGTAATTCTCGCGGATGTAATACAGCAGCCGGTCGTTGCCTTCGCCTTTCAGGTATTTCTGATGCGCCTTCATCACCGGTGATGCCGGCGTCAGCGGGCCTGGTCCGGCAAAGGCGCGGATCGTCTTCATGTCCGGCATCGCTTGCAGGCCGTATTCGGACATGAAGCGCGGGCAGCTATCCAGATACGCCTCGACCGGTTTCTTGCCGCCCCACACGTCCCAGTAATGGCGGTCGCCATCGCGGTCGGTGTCGGGCTTGCCTTCGTAATTGCTGCTCGGCGATCCCGGCCAATATACCGCATCGGGATCGCGCCGCTCCGCCGCATCGCGCAGGACCTGCCCGAACAGGATCGCCATGCCCACGCCCACCCGCTCCTGCTCGTCCGCGCCGACCGCTTTCTTGAACGCCACCCGGTCGGACCAGTTGGACCAGCCGCTCAGCACTTCGTTGTTGCCTGCCCACAGCACGATCGACGGATGCGCCTGCAACCGGTCGACCTGCTCCTCGGCTTCGATGCGCACCGTCTCGCGGAAATCGCGGTCATATGGCGTGATCGCGCCGCCGAACATGAAATCCTGCCACACCATAAGGCCAAGCTCGTCGGCCTTGTCGTAGAATGCGTCGTCCAGATAATATCCGCCGCCCCACACCCGGACCATGTTCATGTTGGCATCGCGCGCGCCGGTCAGCACCCGGTCGATCTGTGCCGTCGTCACCCGGGCCGGCATCATGTCGAACGGGATCAGATTTGCACCCTTGGAAAAAACCGGAATTTCGTTCACGAAAATCGCGAAACCACGTCCCGCGGCGTCGGATTCGCGAAATAACGCGATATTTCGGAGTCCCGTGCGTTTAATTTCGGAATCTATTTCGCCACCGTCGATCAGCGTCGCCTTGACCGTGTACAGCGGTTGCGCGCCATATCCCGTGGGAAACCAACGCTTTGGGTTGGCAATCGAAAGTGGCACGGCAACTCGGTTGATTCCGGCCGCTACGGTCACATTCCGGCTCGCGCGGGTCACTTTTCCATCCGGCCCGGTCACGTCGACAGCCACCGACAGCGCCCGCTCGGTCCCTGCAACTATCTCTACTTCCGCCGAAATCCGCGCCTCGCGGCTGGTCAGCCCTTCCTGCCCGACCCGCAAAGCATCGATCCGCGCATCGTCCCAAGCCTCAACCCGCACCCCCCGCCACAGCCCCTGCGTCACGATCCGCGGGCCCCAGTCCCAACCATAGTGATATTTCGGCTTGCGGATATACGGTGACGTCTGCTTCCCCGCCGGCTCATCCCCGAACATCGAATCATATTCGCCCGGCAACGGGTTCGCGGTTTTCAGAACCATCGCCTGCAAGGTATTGATAGGAGAACGGAATGTGACGATCAGCTCGTTGCCACCGGCCTTCAGCAAAGCCTTCACCGGCACCCGCCACCGCCGATGGGCATTGTTCGCCGCCAACAGCTTGGCACCATTCAGACGCACGTCGGCGAACGTATCCAAGCCATCGAAAACCAGATCGATGTGCCCGCGCGCCATCAACTCGGGCGTGGTGCGCAATGTCGTGCGATACTGCCAATCGGTCAGCCCAACCCATTGTATCTCCGCTTCATTTAGGCCGATATACGGGTCCGGCACCACCTTCGCCGCCATCAGGTCGCTCTGCGCGCTCCCCGGCACCGTGGCCGGCAACCACCGCGCTGCCTTCGGATGCGCCTTGGCCGCCGCCGCATCTGCCGGGTCGATCCGCATCGTCCAGCCACGGTGGAGCATCACCACCTGGCGCGGTGCAGCTGTGGCCGCGAGGGGCACCAGTGCGATCAGAAAAGCGAGCCATTTCATTGCTCTTCGGTCCTTAATTGCATGGCCTCGACAGCAT
>NZ_DASVTO010000018.1:0-65157 GCF_036387535.1 Sphingomonas sp. | reverse complement strand
CGCGCCACTGTTCCAGCCCGTAATCCGGCGTTCGGCATCGAAGGTCATGATCGCGAAATCCTCCGCACCCTCGACGATCTGCCGATAGCGCGCCTCGCTCCGCCGGGTTGCCGCTTCGGCATTGGAGCGTTCGATGACCAGGCCGGCGGTCCGCACGACAAAATCCACGATCTCCAGATCGGTAGGCGTCGGCGCGCGCGGCGTGTGATGATACATGGCGAACGTCCCCAGCACCGCGCCATGGGACGACCGGATCGGGATCGACCAGCACGCGCGCAGCCCATGTTCCAGCGCCAGATCGCGAAACCCGACCCACAGGGGATCCACGGCGATATCGGATACGAACACCGGGGTGTTCCGATAGGCCGCGGCGCCGCATGAACCGACGTCGGGCCCGATCGCCAGCCCGTCGATCGCCATATTATAGGCGGCGGGCAGACTGGGCCCAGCACAATGACGAAGGCGGGCCCCCGTTTCGTCGAGCAGGAGAATGGCGGTGAGCAGACCGGAACTGGACAGCTTCTCCACCGTCGCGACGATCGCCTCCAGCGTCTCCGGCAGGGGCGCGTTGCCGACCGCAAGCTCAAGTGCCCGGTTCTGGGCCGCGCTCAGCGCCGCCGCGCGGACCAGCGCAGCCTGGGCATCGGGCGCAAAGGCTTGCTTTGCTTGATCTTTGTCGTCGACCATGGCGGCTCCTTCCGGTCGGGCCTTACCCCCTTGGGCCAGCGCATTCTGACACGGTATCGCGGCGCCGCTGTAACGGCGGTCCCGATATCGCATCACGCTGGCGCATGATCGGCATGGCCTCAGTGGGCAGGAACGTCCGGCTCGTCCCTTTCGCTGCGTCGGATGAACCCTTGGGCCAATACATGATATAAACGTTCTTTCGACAGAGCCTGTGCCACCCAATCCGCGATCAGCGCGGACGCGACCAGGGGCATCATCAGGCCGCGGCTGGCCGTGGTTTCCGAGATGATGATGACGGCGGTCAGTGGCGCGCGCCATCAGCCGGGGTGCATAGCCCATGACCGCGGCCACCGCGGGCGGCCGGGGCGATCCTGTTGGTGGTTCATGCGATCGCGGCGTAGCCCGCCGGCGTCGACAACAGCGGTGCCCACCACCAGCGCGCCGCAATCGTCGCGAACGCCTCATCGGCGCGATCGGCGGCGGCGGCGAAGGCGAGTGCGACGATGCCGATCATGATCGCGCCGCTCAGGATGGCCGCGCGGCCCCGCCAGATGGGCGCGGTCGGCCCGTGGCGACGGATCAATATCGGCGCGCGCTGGGTCGTGGCACGTCGCGCCATGCTCAATCCCCCGCCGGCGCGCTGCTGTTGCCACCGATCACCGCGACGCGCTTTGTCTGAACGTGAGCCATTCCAACACCCGCTTGATCGTACCGCCCTGAACGATGACCGAAAACAGGACGACGACATAGGTTGCCGCCAGGATGATGGAACGTGCGGTCCCATCGGGCAGGCCGAGGGCCAGCGCGATCGAGATGCCGCCGCGCAGACCACCCCAGATCAGGGTGACCGGCGCGATGAGATCGGACCGGTGTGTCAACCGGATGACGCGCAGCGGCAGGAGGACCGATACCAGGCGGGCCGCCAGCGCCAGCGGGATGGCGGCGGCGCCCAGGATCAGCAGCCTCGCGTCGCCCGGAATGGTCACCACCTCCAACCCGATCAGCAGGAACAGGACCGTGTTCAGGATGTCGTCGATCAGATCCCAGAATTTGTGGACATAGTCGCGCGTCGTATCGCTCATCGCGTGGGCGACACCGGCATTGCCGATGATGAGCCCGGCGACGGCCATCGCGACCGGCCCGCTGGCGTGCAGCGGCCGGGCGATGGTGTAGCCGCCCATGACGACGGCAAGGCTGATCAGGACCTCGACCTTGTAGTCGTCGATCGATCGCATCGCGCGGAATGCAATCCAACCGATCGCCAGGCCCAGCAGGACACCGCCTCCGGCCTCGACCGCGAACAGCCGCACACCGTCGGCGGGCGAGAAGGGCGCGCCGGACAGGGCCGAGGCGAGCAGGATGGTGAAGATCACGACGCCGACGCCGTCGTTGAACAGGCTTTCGCCCGCGACCGTCGCTTCCAGCGCGGGGGAGACATTGGCCCGCTTCAGCACGCCCATCACGGAAACCGGGTCGGTCGGGCTGATCAACGCGCCGAACACGAAGCACCAGATTGCGGGCAGGGTGAAGCCGACCATCCGCGCCAGCAGCAGGAATCCGCCCCCGATCAGCACGGTGGAAAACAGAACCCCGATCGTGCTCAGGACCAGGATCGGCCAACGCCCGCGCGCCATTTCGTGCCAGTCGACATGCAGCGCGCCGGCAAACAGCAGGAAGGACAGCATGCCTTCCATCAGCGTGGCGTGAAAGTCGATGCCGGCGATGAAGCGCACGATATCGTGGCCCAGTCCCGCGCCGGGAAAAAGCCGGTCGATCGCGACCACGATCAGCGACGCGACGGCCCCCATGATCGTCAGCCCGATCGAGGATGGCAGCCCGAGGAACCGGAAGTTGAGATAGCCGAGCGCCGCCGCAAGGACGATCAGGATCGCCGCGGCGTCGAGGGGAGTCAACGCCAGACCACCGATCATGCCATCGATCATCGTGCGCCCCGATCGCCCGTCCGCCCGAGACGGGACGGCATCGATCCCGCAAGTACCGGACGATGTTGAATATCGTATCCATGACGCACGCCTATGCCAAACCGATGCGACCACGTCCCACGCTTTTCACGGTGATTGCGCCGGATACCTCTGCAGTTTTCAGGAGGACGACGGACCGCAGCCGAAGCGGCCCGCCATGCAGGCCCCGGCGTCCACAGAAACGCGACCATCACGGAGCATCAGGGATTCGGAGGCGTGTCGCAATTCAAGGGCAGCTAAACCACAGCTTCATGATCGAATTTTCATGCGCGCGTCTCGATCCGCCTGAACATATATGTGCGGGCGGAATGGTCGATCAGCGAAGGCGCGATGTCGGCCAACTGTCCCACGCGGCCTTGCAGACCGGACGCGCGGCACAAGAAGCATGGCAAGGCCGTTGCTCTCCTGCGCTCGACCGGGTCAATCCGTCACGGCAATCGCAACGATAACCGATGCCGCGATCGCTGCCGCCGTTTCCGAAAGGGAGTGGGTGTTCCACTGCCATATCTCCAGCCCGGCATAACCTGGCATGCGGAATGTTGGGACAGCACGAATATCAAACCGGCTGACTATCGTCATGACCGCACGAGCAGCAGGGGCTTGTCACACCATGTCGCCTCGTTTCGGGGCCGATCTACCAGGGGACAGGTAGATCGGCAGGATATGCCGGTGCGGCATGGGATGGTAGCGCGCAAGGATGACCTATCAGAGCGCATCTTCTGCCGACCCTGTGAGCCGCCTGGCGCCGGCCGAACACGATTATCTCCTCAAGCGCGCCGACGACCATCGCCGCATGGCGGAAAAGTCCGAAGATCCGGGTTCGAAGGCGATCCATCTGCGCTTCGAGGAGCTCTATCGGGAACGGGCCAATGCCGGGCTCATGGTATTTTCCGACTAGAGCCTGGCGCAACTATACCAGGAACGCGTTTCCGCTCCAGGCCGTTGATATGTTCGAACCGGTCGTAATTGGGCGGCCTATTAGGACTAGGACGGCGATGAAGGCCGAAACAGCAACGCTTCCGGGTACGATGGCGCTGGCCGGCCGTACCGACTGCGTCGGCCGGCGCGTCTGCCATCGGCAAGGCGGAGCCGGTTGCGGCGTCGTTCCATGAACGACCGAAGCCCATCCATTCCACAAGGAACCCCATGATGAACAAGGATGAATTCCAAGGCGGCGCCCGGTATCTCGGCGGTAAGGTCGAGAAGGCGGTTGGAGATGTGGCGGACAGCCGCGAGTGGAAGGTCGACGGCGTCGTCGATCAGGTCGCAGGTGGCGCGCAGCATCTCTACGGCCGTGCGAAGTCCATCATCGGCGACGTGATCGACAGCGCGCCCGCGCTGGCGGACACGGCGCGGGAGCAGCTGGAGATCGCCGGCGCGCGCATCGCCGATCGGGCACAGACAGGCGGAAAGGCTGCGGCGCGGACCGTTCAGGATAGGCGCGTACTCTGGGTGACGGCGGCGGCGATGCTCGGCTACGGCATCGCCTGGCTCGTTCATGCGCGACGCGACTGACCGTCATGGCCGAAGCGTCGTTCAAAAGCCTGCGGGAAACCGCCGATCTGCGCCATCTGCGCCAGATCATCGTCGGTCTCGACGAGGGCGTGATCCTGATCGATCCCGACCAGAGCCTGCTCTGGGCGAACGATGCCGCCCTGGCGATGCACGGCGTCGGCGACATCGCCGATCTTGGCGCGACCGTTGACGAATATCGCGCGCGATTCCAGCTCCGCTACCGCAACAATCACCGGCTGGAAGCAGACGACTATCCGGTCGAACGGGTCGTCGCCGGCGACTCCTTTTCGGAAGTCGTGGTCGAAGTGACGGCCGCCGGCGAAGATGCGCCGCGCTGGGTCCACCAGGTCCGCAGTCTCGTGCTCAACGATACGGACGATGGCGAGCCCGCCTGCCTGGTGCTCATCGTGCAGGATGTGTCCGCCCGCTATGAAGCAGAGGACCGTTTCGAACAGTCGTTCAACGCCAACCCCGCACCGGCCGTCATCTGCCGCCTGAACGACTTGCGGTTCGTGAAGGTCAATCAGGGTTTCCTGGAAATGACCGGCTACCAGCGCGATCAGGTGCTGTGCAAGACGGTGTACGACATCGACGTTCTCCGGGAAGCCGACCGCCGCGATCTTGCCAAAGAACGGCTCGGCGAAGGGCGCACCATTCCGCAGATGGAAGCTGAACTCGAACTTGCGGAAGGCGGGACGAAGCTCGTCATCGTTGCGGGGCAGCCGATCGACCTGGGTGACCAGCCCTGCATGCTGTTCACCTTCGCGGACCTGGAGCCGCGCCGAAAGGCGGAAGGGGCGCTCAGGCACAGCGAAGAGCGCTTCACGCGGACATTCCAGATGGCACCGGTGCCGATGGCGATCGGCGCGCGTGACGGCCATCTGCTTTGCGAGGTGAACGCCAGTTTCACGGCCCTTACGGGCTATGCCGCGACCGAGATCATTGGCCGGCCGCTCGGCGACGTCGAGCTGTGGGAGAGCAGCGCCGTCCGGGCGGAGATCGAGGCGTCGATCGAAGGCGGACAGGACCTGCGCAGTCACGAGGCCCGGATCCGTGCCAAGGATCAAACGACGATCGACTGCATCGTGTCGACCGAATCGATCCGGCTGGGCGACGATGCCTGCGTGCTGTGGGCGTTCCAGGACATCACGCAGCGCAAGGCCACCGAACTCGAACTGGTCAAGGCGATCGAGGCGGTGATGAAGGATACCAGCTGGTTCAGCCGCTCGATCATGGACAAGCTGGTCCGGCTGCGGGCGCCGTTGTCCGGCACCGATGGACCGGGCCTCGACGACCTCACGGCGCGCGAGCGCGAGGTGCTGGCGCTGATCTGTCGCGGCTATGACGACAAGAAGATCGCACGCGCGCTGGACGTCGCCGGCAACACGGTTCGCAACCACGTCGCGCGGATCTACGCCAAGATCGGCGTCAATCGCCGCATCGCCGCCGTCGCCTGGGCCCGGGCCCGTGGTTTTGACGGTGAAGGTATCGCGCCCGAACGACCCGATCAGGAGACCGCAGCATGACGGTGAAGCCGACAACCGGGGGCAAGGTTTCCACGAAGAAGGTGGCCGCTGAACGCGAGATCAAGGGCTCGGTTCAGGAGGCGATCGGCAAGCTTATCGGCGACGATGCCGTGCAGGAGCGTGGCGCCGCCGAAAAGAAAGCAGGTGCAGCCGAAGCTGCCCGCGACCCGAAATCCTCGCGGTCCCGACCGCGATGACATGTACCAACAGCATAGGAGTTACCATGGCGACCCACATGACCACCGGCCTCGCGCCGACGGACGAAACATATACCGGCAAGACGATCACCCGTTTGTCGTGGGGATCGATCTTTGCCGGTGTCGTCATCGCCGTGGCCGTGCAGCTTGTGCTCGGTATTCTGGGTGCCGGGATCGGCCTGACGATGGTCGATCCGGTCGAAGGCACGACCCCCGGTGCGGCAGGATTCGGGATCGGTGCGGGCATCTACTGGCTCATCACGACCATCATAGCCTTGGGCGCCGGTGGATACGCGGCGGCACGCGTGGCCGGCGCGCATGATCGTTTCGATGCACTCGTTCACGGCCTTGTGGTGTGGGGCGTCACGTTGATCCTGACGCTGTATCTCCTGACCTCAGCGGTCGGCGGGATCATCGGCGGTGCGTTCCGCACGGTCGGTGCCGTTGCCGGCGCAGCAGGATCGACCGTAGCCGCAGCCGCTCCGGCAGCCGCGTCGGTTGCCGGTCTGGACCAGAATGAAGTGCGCAGTCAGGCCGCGGCGTATCTGTCGGACGCCCCGAGCGATCCCGCGCAGATGACCGCGGAGCAGGCACAAAAGGAAATCGCACGAGAACTGCCCGCATTGGCGCGGGGTGGCGCGGACGCTCGGCAGGCTGAAGGCCGTATCGTCGACATCGTCGCCGCGCAGCGCAAGATCAGCCGTCCCGAGGCGCAGGCGCAGGTCGCACGCGCCAAGCAGCAGTTCATCCAGACCAAGAATGAGACGATCGCGACCGCGAAATCGGCAACCGACCAGGCCGCTGGTGCTGCGGCAGGGACGTCGTTCGTTCTCGTGCTGGCGCTGCTCATCGGCGCGGCGGCCTCGGGGCTTGGCGCCACCGCGGCAACCCGTCGCCGGCTGCGCTGATCATTGGCAGCAGGTCCGCCGATGCGGCCGTGTTGGGCGCGTCGGGCGAGACCAAGAAGACCTGACCGGGTCGGCAGCGATACGGATATTCCCGGTGCAACGGGCTTCGCTGCCCCCTCCACACTGTCCCTTTCATTCACGGAGCAATCATGAACACCGATATTCTCAGCGGTTCTGCCACGGATCTTGGTGGCAAGATCAAGGAAACCATCGGAGGCGCCATCGGCGACAAGCGCTTGCAGAGCGAAGGTGCGGTCGATCAACTTGGCGGCACCGTGCAAAAGACCATCGGGGAAGCGCGCGATGCCGTCGAAGGCAGCGTTCGCCCGCTGATCGACTATGTCCGCCAGTTCTCGCGCGAGCGCCCGTTCACCGCGGCCGCCGTCGCCGGTGTGCTGGGCATTGCGATCGTCAACACGCTGCGCGGCAGGTAATCGCATCGCGGGAGGCAGGGGCTGATCCACGCCCCTGCCGATCCGCTGGACACAGAAGCGGGATCCTCCAGGGCGCAGCTTACTTCCGCGGTAGCGTGGCGCCGAACAGACTGCGCAGCGTCAGGGCCTTGCGCAGCATGGGCAGCGATGCGGTGGTTGTGACGTGGATCGTTGCGGTGTCGCCGCCCGCCAGATCGAAGGCGTTATCGGACAGGGTTGCGCCCAGCCCCGCAAAGTCGATCCACACGCCGCGCGCCAGGGACCGCGCGGAAACCGTCAGCCTATATCCACCACCGGCGGCCGGTGAGACCGTGCCGCTCAGCTGCGGATCGACCAGCGCGAGATCCTTGGCCTTGGCGAAATAGACGAACTTGCGTGCGACGACCGCGTCGTTTTCGATCAGTTCCGCGATCGCGACCGAGCGGGCGGGGTCGGCCCCCTGCAACAGATCGGCATCGGCGAGCGCCGCGAGCGGAGTCGCCGCGAGCGGCGCTGCGCTGACCTGCCCGCTGCGGTCCGACCGCAGGCGCCCGTCGCGGTCGACGACGCGCAGGCGCCAGCGTGCCGGCCAGGCGGCACGCCGATCCGAAATCAGCGTCAGTCGGGTCGTTCCCGCCACCCGCTCCGCCCCGATCGTCACCGGCGCGTAGAAGCGCCTGGCGCGGTAATGGCTGGCTTTCCAGCGGTTGTGGAAGTCGATGCTGCCCCAGGCCTGCCCTGCCCAGACGGAATTGATCAGTCCCGGCCATGTGTCGTTGAGCGTCCAGTACAGCGTTCCCATGGTCTGAGGCCGCGCCGCACGCTGGTGCAGGACCGCCATCTCCAATCCCTCGGCCTGATAAAGCTGGCTGAGATAGACATAGTCGACGAACGATCGCGGCTCGCCATAATCCGCGCGCAGATAGCCCAGGATGCGGCCATTGCCCTTGCCGCTGTCATAGGCACTGCCGCTGATCTGGACGGGCATGTCCTCCGGCCGCACCGGTGCGAGGAAGGACCGGACCGTCCGCATGTCGGGCATCGATTGCAGCCCGAATTCGGACATGAAGCGCGGTGTCGTCGTCAGGTAGTTCTCCAGCGGCGAGCGCGCCCAGACGTCCCAATAATGCACGTCGCCATCGGTCATCTGTTCCGACGGGCCGTCATAGTCGGTGGTGGGAGAACCACCGAAATACGGTGTCGCCGGCGAATAGCGGGCGACCACCGCGCGCAGATCCTTGTCGAACAGCCGCCGGATGCTGGCGCCGAACGCCTCCTGCTGGTCGGGCGTCATCGACGCCTTGAACGCCTTGCGGTCGCCCCAATTCTCCCAGCCGGTCTGCACTTCGTTATTGCCGACCCACATGACGAGCGAGGGATGGTCGCGGAGGCGGCGGACCTGATCGACCGCTTCCAGCCGCGTGTTTTCATGATAGGCTGGATCGTCGGTCGGGATGGCGTTGCCGAACATGAAATCCTGCCACAGCATCAGGCCCAGCCGGTCGGCTTTCCGGTACAGCGCGTCATCGGGATAATAGCCGCCGCCCCAGATGCGCAGCATGTTCATGTTGGCGGCCATCGCCGCTTCCAGAACCGCATCGGTACGTGCGGCGGGCACGCGCGAGCCGAAGCTGTCCGCGGGTTCGAGATTGGCGCCCTTGGCGAAGATCGGCACGCCATTGACGACGAACGCCATGCTGCGGCCCCAGCGATCCCGTTCGCGGCGGAGTTCGACCGTGCGCAGGCCGATATCATGCGTGGTGCGGCCGATTTCCCGCCCGTCGGCCACGATCGTCGCGGTTACGGTATACAGGTCCGGACGGCCATAGCCGACCGGCCACCAGCGCTGCGGGCGTTCGATCCGCGCGGGGAGGGTGATCGGATTGGTTCCGGCGAACAGCGTCACGCGCCGCGAAATCGTCTGGATCGCGCTGTCGGGCGCGGTGATGTCCACCTTGACCTCCACCGGCTGCGGTGCGGTCGCGACGACCTCGACCACCGCATCCAGCACCGCGGCTTCGTCATCGAGATGGATCTGGTCGACGTGGAGATCGGCGAGCCGGACGCTGTCATACGCTTCCAGCCGCACCGGTTTCCAGATGCCGATCGCGACCAGTCGCGGCGTGAAGTCCCAGCCATAATGATAGGCCGCCTTGCGCACGTAGTTGGCGGTCTGCCGCCCCTTCGGCTCATCGCCGAACGCGGAATCATAGGCGCCGGGCAACGGCGTTTTCAGCGCCATGACCATCGGTTGCAGCCTGGTAATGGGCGATTCGAAATCGACTTCGACCGTGTTGCGACCGGGCTTGAGCAAGGATTTGGCGGGGATCCGCCAGGTACGGAACATGTTGTCGGCCCGGCCCGCCACGACGCCGTTGATGCTGATGGTGGCGAAGGTATCGAGCCCTTCAAACACCAGATCGATGTTGCCGCGCGCCAGCCACGCCGCGTCAAGATCGAGCTGTTGTCGGTATTGCCAGTTGGACAGCCCGACCCATTGCGCCGCGCGCTCGCCTTCGCCGCGCCAGGGATCCGCGATCAGCCCCTTGGCCAGCAGGTCGGTCTGCACGGTTCCGGGCACCGTGGCGGACAGCCAGCGCGTGGCAGCGCGATGGTCGGTCGCCTTCGGATGTGCGGGATCAAGCCGGACCTGCCACCCGTGATCGAGCAGGCGAACGGCTGGCGCGGTCGGCGCCTGCGCGGCGGCAAGGACGGGCATCAGGCTCAAGCCGAGACCCAGCAACAGTCGGTGGAAAAGCATCATGCCCGAGATGTGGCACGAGTCGACGCGGCTGTCGATTTGAATTGGTATTTCTTTGGTAGCTTGAAAACATCACCGTCGGTGCCGTTGATCACCGATCGCATGCCTGATGCGGACGGCGGGCAGTGGGGTTGTGATCGCCCCCGGTCGATCCGCTCAGGATCTTGTGGTTGCGCGGGTAGCCAGCACCTTGTCGATCTTGCGCCCGTCGATATCCACGATCTCGAACCGCCAGTCGCGATCGCGGAAGGTTTCGCCGACCTTCGGCAGATGGCGCAGCACGGACAGCGCATAACCCGCGACCGTCGCATAGTCGCGATCCTCCGGCAGGGAAAAACCCAGCCGATCGGCCATCGTATCGGCCGCGCAGGAGCCGGACAGCAGGAAACTGCCATCCTCGCGTTCGTGGATCGGCGGGTCGCTGTCGTCGTCGCGGTCCGACGCGAAGGCACCGACGATCGCCGCCAGCAGATCGGCGGGGGTCACCAGCCCTTCGAAATGTCCATATTCATCATGGACCAGCGCGACCGGCACCTCCGCTTCGCGCAGCACGCCCAGCACGTCCATGGCATCCATCCGGTCGGTCACCACCGGCGCATCGCGGATCAGCGCGCGAAGATCGATGGTCTCACCCGCGATGAGCGCCGCGACGAGATCGCGCGCCTCGACGATCCCGATGATTTCATCCACCGAGCCGCTGGCGACGGGAATCCGGCTGTGCGGCATCTGTGCCAACCGCATCGCCAATGTTTCCGGTTCCGCATCCAGATCAATCCATGCGACGTCGATCCGCGGGGTCATCACCTCGCGCACCGGGCGGTCGGCCAGGCGCACGACCCCGCTGATGATCGCGCGCTCGCTCTCCTCGATCACGCCGGCGTTGGAGGCTTCGGCCACGATCATGTGGAGTTCCTCCGCCGTGACATGATTTTCGGATTCGCGATCGAGCCGCAGCAGCTTGAAGATCAGGAGGCTGGTGCCGTCCAGCAGCCACACGAACGGCGCGGTGCCATAGGCCATGCCGCGCATGACCGGCGCCATGACCACCGCGATCGATTCCGGCGCGCGCAAGGCAAATTGTTTCGGCACCAGTTCGCCGATGATCAGCGAGACATAGGTCGTGAGCGCGATGACGAAGCCGAAACCCCAACTGGCCGGGATCCCGATCATCGCGAGCCGTGCGCCGACCGGCCCACCAAGGCTGGACCCGGAATAGGCGCCCGCGACGATCCCGATCAGGGTGATCCCGATCTGCACCGTCGACAGGAAACGCCCGGGGTCGCCGGCCAGCGTCAGCGCGGTGCGGGCGCCGCGCCGGCCGCTGCGCGCCATTGCTTCCAGCCGCGGCTTGCGCGCGGAGACGATCGCGAGTTCGGACATGGCGAACAGGCCGTTGAGCGCGATCAACGCCAGGATGATCGCGAGGTCGATCCACGGGAAGGGGGCAAGGGCGTCGGTCATGGGCGCAGCCCGTCTTTGAACGAAAGCTGTCGATCCGACAACAACCCGATCAGCCCGCGTTCACCTGCATTGGTGGAACATCCACGCAGACACCGGTTCGCCGGCAGATTTCGTTCATCAGGGGAGCCCGTTCCATGCGCCATATCAAGATCATTGCCGCCGCCATGCTGGTGCTGACCACCACGACCGCCTGTGTCACCGACCCGGAAACCGGGCAGCGCACGGTATCCAAGGCCGCGATCGGCGCGGGTCTGGGCGGGCTGGGCGGGTTGTTGGCAGGCGACGTGCTGGGCGGCCGACGGGACCGGACCGAAAAGATCCTGGGCGCGGGGATCGGTGCGATCGCCGGCGGCGCGGTCGGCGGCTATATGGATCGGCAGGAACAGCGACTGCGCCAGCAGACCGCCGGGACCGGGGTCGAGGTGCGTCGCGAAGGCGATGAACTGTTGCTCAACATTCCGTCCGGCATCACGTTCGATACGAATAGCTATGCGATCCAGCCACAGTTCCGCGCCACGCTCGACAAGGTGGCCGCGACGCTGTCGGAATATGACCAGACGTTGGTGGATATCTACGGCCATACGGATTCCACCGGCAACGATGCCATCAACCTGCCGCTGTCGCGTAACCGCGCGCAGTCGGTCGCGGACTATCTGACGACGCGGGGTGTTCAGGCGGCGCGCCTGGCGACGCAGGGGTTCGGCGCCGCCCAGCCGGTCGCGTCGAACGATACGCCGGATGGCCGGGCGCAGAACCGCCGCGTCGAGATCAAGATCGTTCCGGTCCGCGACGATCGCGGATAGGCGGGCCGTCCCGATCCGGTGGTGATCACATCAGCTTGTCGCTGACGTCTGCCTGCCCATGTTGCCAATAGCCGGACGCCTTGGTCCAGGCGAGCGGATGGCCGCGGGTGTCCACGATGAGGGCGCGGGCGGCGCGGGCGACGCTGGCTTCCGCGGCGATCCAGACGAAGCCGTCGCCGGGCGGGAACGGAACGTCGGCGATGGCGGCCAACACCGGGGCGGGGTCGTTCGACCGGTCCTCGCCGCGATGCACCCAGATCATGGTCAGATTCGCGCGGGTTTCGAAGGATTGCTCCTCGTCCGGGCCGGTTACGGCGGCGATGACCGTCACCGGGACGTCGGCGCGCAGTTCGGATAGGCGGCGGCCGATGGCGGGCAGCGCGGTTTCGTCGCCCACCATGAGATACCAGTCAAAATCGTCCGGGACGATCGCGGATCCGCGCGGGCCGCCGATCCCGATCCGATCGCCGGGGGCCGCGTTCATCGCCCAGGCGGTGGCGGGGCCGGCATCGTGCAGCGCAAAATCGATCGCCAGCGTGCCGGCCGCGACGTCGAACAGGCGGGGGGTGTAATCCCGCATCGGCGGCCGCGGCCCCTCGCCGGGGGCACCGGGTTCCCCCGGACCGGCGCCGGGCGTGCCGAGCAGCAGCTTGACGTGATCATCGAACCCCGCGCTGTCGAAACCGGTGAGATCGCCGGTCAGATGGATGCGGAGCATTTTCGGGGTGAGCGGCGTCACCCCGGTGACGGTGAGCGTGCGCCGGCGCAGTTCGTGACGGACGCGGCGGATTTCGTGGAGAGTCATGCAGGGCTCCTGGGTGTGTCGGTGAACCGTGTTGGGATGGCCTACAGCCGTTCGATCTTGCTTGCGGCCTCGTCGATCAGCGCGGCGACATCGAGCAACGTCGCCTTGTCCGCGCCTTCGTCCGTCAGGCGATTGTGGAGTGCGAGCTTGAGATTCTGCATGGCGCGGCGGATGGGGGCGGCGTCGGTTTTCTCCGTGATCGTCGCTAATGTATCGAGCCGGGCGAGCGCGACCCGGACGTCCGCCTCGCGTTCGACCAGCAGGGCACGGCCCTGATCGGTGATCGCGACCAGCTTCCGCGTGCCCGCGGCTTCGCGTTCTTCGGCAAGGCCGGCGTCGAGCAGCAGGGTGAGCGTCGGATAGACGACGCCCGGGCTGGGTGCGTATGCGCCGCCGGTGCGTGCCTCGATGGCGCGGATCAGGTCATAGCCGTGGCGGGGTTGTTCGGTGATCAGCGCCAACAGCACGAGCCGCATTTCGCCGGAGTCGAAGACCCGTGGTCTTCCACCGCCGCGACCACCGCGGCCGCGATGCCCGCCACCGGCGAAAGCGTCGGAGCCGCCAAAGCCATCGTCGCCGAAACGACCACGGCGGGGGTGAGATGTTCGATTCATGGAGATCATGATTGCATTCCGTTGTGTCTTGATGCCGCTAAGATATATCTTAAAACGATCGAGTCAAGACGCTTTTGGCTGTGGCGCTACGATCGAAAGGAAAAAGCCGCATTCGCCGGCGCACGCTGTGTGCAGCTTCAGGATCAGCCCTGTCGGTTTTGCGCGGGGAACAGGCTGTCCACGATCCGTGGCGCACTCCCAATCGTGCCAACGCCGTTCTATTTCGGGACGGATGGAGAAAAATCGCCACCCGGCCGTTGATTGCGGGAGGCCTTAACGGCCCTCAGACAGGAGAAGATATGTCCGTTCGGTACGTTCTGCGTCCGCAGATCATCAACCATCAAGCGACGGGGCGGTTTCGCCTGGTTTCGCTGCGCAGCAAGACGCCGGGCATCGGCCATAACCGGCCATCCCGCTTGACCGCGGGCATGAGCCTGCTGATCATCGGTATCGTAAGCCTGATGCTGTGGATGGTGATCCTGGCGGTCGTCGCCTGACGACCAGCGGGCGCCTGCGTCAGTAGGAACCCTTGGCCAGCAAGACACTGGGTATGGTGTTCAGCAGAATGCGAATGTCGAGCTTCAGGGACTTGGATCGGCTGTAGGCCACGTCAAGGGCGACGCGGCGGCGATAGGTCGTGTCGTTCCGCCCGCTGATCTGCCAGAGCCCGGTGATCCCGGGCTTCACACTGCAATAATGCGTGATGTAGCGACCGTAGCGGGCCTTTTCCTTCTCCACGATGGGGCGCGGACCCACCAGGCTCATCTCCCCTTTCAGAACATTGAAGAACTGCGGCAATTCGTCGATGCTGCTCTTGCGCAGGAATCGGCCGATGCCGATGATGCGGGGATCGTCCTTCAACTTGTGGTCACGGTCCCACTGCGCGCGCGCTTCCGGGTCGGTCAGCAGCAACTCGGTCAGCCGCGCATCCGCGTCGCGCACCATCGTCCGGAATTTGTAGCAGGGAAAATAGCGGCCGCGATGGCCGAGGCGTGATTGCTTGAACAGCACCGGACCCGGATCCGAGACGAACACCGCGATCGACACCAGGATCAGCAGCGGCAGCAGGAACAGGATCGACAGAAGGGCCACGACGATATCGAGCGCACGCGTGGCGATTCGAGACGCGGACCGGGGATGCGGCGGAATATCGACGAACAGGAACGGATCGGTATCCTCGCCTACCGTCGTGACATTCCGCATCGGCGACCCCATTTCAAACCCTGAAAACAGTATCTTGGCACTCATTGCGACCGAATACGGCCGGAATGACGACCTGTTCGGCCGATCCTGCCGCCACGATCACGATCCCCCCAATGAGCGGTTTACCCAAGATCGTGGAAGCGGCGTTAATCCGACCCACACCGGATTCCAAAGCGGAATCAGAAACGCCGCGCCATATCCAGCCAGTTTGGCGGCGTCTCAACCTTAAAATCCGGCCAGCCGATACGCGCGTCGGTTCGATCCGTGACATTCCGGGGCTCCGTTGACATACTGTCAGCATATCCTCTGCCCAAAAAAAGGCCTTATCGAACGAAGATTAACACACCGTTGGCCGAGGACCGATCCCGTCCGGCCACGTTCCGTCGTCTACTGCCGCAGCATCTGTTGTTGCGCACCCATATTAGCGGGGGGTGGAAGAGACAAAGGAGACATCGGTTCCATCATCTTGCGCTAGGAAGTGTAAGGATTTCGCGGTAATGCCGCGGGATGACGGACGCAAGAAACTGGGAGCCGGCGAACCGGACCGCACCGATGCTGGGCGGCGTGATCGCGGTGCTCCGGACCTACTGGTTCGTCGGCATCGCGGCGGCGATCCTCGCCATCCCCAGCCTGGCGAAGCTGGGCCGGCAAGTCTGGACGACGGAACAGGGCGCGCAGGGGCCCATCATCCTGGCGACCGGATTGTGGTTGCTGTGGAACGAGGTTGCGGCGTCGCGTGTGCCCGCACGCCGGCCCGGGCCGATCCGGGCGCTGGTTCCGATCGTTATTGCCGCGCTCGGCTATCTGCTCGGCCGCGTGGCGGGAATCCTGTGGCTGGAATGGCTGGGTGTCAGCGTGGTGCTGATCGCGGCACTGCATGCCTATGTCGGCATGGCCAAATTGCGCGCCTTGTGGTTCCCGATTCTGTATCTGCTGTTCCTGACGCCGCCGCCCTATTCGGTGATCGCGCCGGCAACGCGCCTGCTGAAGCTGGCCATATCCGCCACGGCGGTCGAAGTGATGGGCCTGCTGGGTTTTCAGGTGGCGAGCAGTGGAACCACCATTTTCATCGATCAATATGAATTGCTGGTGGCGGAGGCCTGTTCGGGCATGAACTCGATCATGAGCCTGCTCGCGATCGGGCTGTTCTACATCTTCCTTCGGCACCGGGCCGATTGGCGCTATGCCTTGCTGCTGGCGGTGCTGGTGCTGCCGATCGCCATCCTGACCAATCTGGCACGGGTCATCATCCTGATGCTGATGACGCATTATTTCGGCGATGCGGTGGCGCAGGGCATGCTGCATGAAGCGGCCGGACTGATGATGTTCTTCATCGCCTTGTTCACGCTGATGGGCGTCGATCACCTGCTGTCGCCGGTCCGGCGCCGGCTGGCGCGGAGGACCGTGGCATGAGTGACGCGATGTCGACCCGGACAATGGCGCCGGTGTCCGATCGCCGGCAATTTCTGGTTGGTGGCACCATCCTGGCCGCCGCTGCGGCGGCGACCGCGCTGAGCCCCAAGCGGTTGCTGGCCGCGCCGCCGGAAGGTTTGCTGGAGCGCGCGATCCCCAACCAGATCGGCCCCTATCGCTATGTCACCGCGAGCGGGCTGGTGGTGCCGCCGCAGGACGAACTGAGCGAGCGCATCTATGACGCGGTACTGACGCGGGTCTATTCGGCGGGCCCGACCGGTCCCGGCATCATGCTGCTGATCGCCTATGGCAGCGCGCAGGATGCGGGGTTGCAGGTGCATCGGCCCGAGGTCTGCTATCCTGCGGCGGGCTATGCCATCCGCGAAACCGGCTATGAGCCGCTGACCGGGGTTCCGGGTGCCGAGGCAACCTATCTGAGCGTAGAGCGCGGCGACCGCAGCGAGCAGGTCTATTACTGGACCCGGATCGGGAACACGTTCCCGAAGGATCAGTGGACGGAAAAGCTGGCGATCTTCAACGCCAATGTCCGCGGCGGGATGCCCGACGGCGTGCTGGTCCGGGTGTCCGTCCTGTCACCGTCGCGCACCGAGTCGCTGGCGCCGGTCGCCACTTTCAACACCGCGCTTCTGGCCAGCCTGGGCCGGGATGGGCGCCGGCTGTTGCTGGGGCAAGCCTGAACAGTTCCAATCGGACCCGGCCGGGATATGACGGGCGCCACCAATGAAGAGGAAGATGATTTTGCGGATGATCGGGGGTAGGCGCACGGCGCGCCGTGCGGGACTGATGCTGGCGGTTGCCGTGGTCGGGCTGTCGGGATGCGGGAGCAAGACACCGAGCGGCCAGGTGGTGGCGAATGTCGACGGCGACGACATCACCCGGCGCGATCTGGTGACGGAATTGCAAGCCAGCGGCAACGGCGCGACGCCGTCCGAGGATAATCTGAAGAAGCTGCAGCCGGCGTTGGTGCAACAGGTCGTCAATCGCAAGCTGCTGGTCGCGCAGGCGAAGAAGGAAGGCATCGACAAGACGCCGGAATATCTGGCCGCGGTCCAGCGCGCGGGCGAGGTGTTGATGGTGCAGCAGCTGATCCAGCGCTGGGGATCGAAGCTGGACGTACCGAGTGAGGGCGAGGTGCAGGCGTTCATCGCCGCCAATCCTCAGATGTTCGGGGAACGCAAGGTGTTCGTGGTCGATCAGATCCGCAGCACCGCGTCCGGGATCAGCCCGGCGCAGTTGCAGCCGTTGAAGACCAACGATGCCGTCGCGGCCTTTCTGCAGTCGCAGCGTCACCCGGTGGAGCGCGGGCAGGCGACCCTCGATTCGATGCAGATGAGCCAGGCGCAATATAATCAGCTGGTGAAGCTGCCGGCGGGCGAGCCGATCGTGGCAATCAGCGATGGCATGTTGATGTCCAACGTGATCAGCGACATCCGCAATGCGCCGGTGCCGGAGGACCGGCAGATGACCGCCGCCAAGGCCGCATTGGCGCAGCAGGCGGGGCGCACGATGGTGGAGAACCAGATCCGCAGCCTGCGCCAGAGTGCCAAGATCGACTACCAGCCCGGCTTCGCACCGCCGGCCGCCCCGAAGGGTGCAGCCGCACCGGCCGGCAAATGAAGTGACGTCCCGGTCGGCGCGACGCCGATCGGGACACCCCGTCGATGATCAGATCAGGTGGAAGATCGTCGTCCAGGCGGCGGAGGTGATCGCGAGGATCAGCGTGAGCCGAAGAGCGGGGTGCCATTTGTCCACATGGGGTTCGTGATCAAGGTCGAGATCGGGCGTGGGTAGCGCGATGAACGGGCCGATCACGACAGGATCGACCGCGAACGCCTGTGTCACGCTGGCGATGTCGAGCGGGGTCGTGAACTGGCATGCCGCACCGTCGGCCGTAAGACGCGTGACGGTGCCGGTGCGCCGACCCAGGCCCGGCAAGCCGATGCTGACCGCTGTTCCGATCAAGGGCGGGTTGTCGATCGCGACCCGAAAACCGGTCGCGGACAGGTCGTGGACCACAACATCGACCGGCGCCGCCGAGTCGGGGCGGAACGTGCTCGGTCGATCGACCGGGCGCCGGTCCGCATCACGGCGGTCGGTGGAGGGAACCGGGCTGTAGTGATGAGTGGCCGCCATCGACTGGTCCTTGCGATCGAACCTGATCGGTAGCGCGCGTGCGGTTAAGAAAGGACTAAAAGCCGGAGGTTTGCCCCCGGGCATGATGAACCCTGTCGATGACGGTGCCTCATCACATAACCAGATAGGCAAAAAACTCTGTCCTACACGAATGTAACCCGTTAGCTGGCCGATCTTCTGCGGGGGAGACGGTGATGATCGGACGGGTGGGGTCAGCGATGTTGGCGGCGGCGGGTGTCGCATGGACCGCGGTGGCGGCGGCAGCACCGCCGCTGGTGGATGCGCCGGGTGGGTTCGTGCCGCGCAGCGCGCTGTCGTTCGGGGCGAGCGGTGCGGCCGCGGTCGCGGTGGACGACGAGCATCCGCTGCCCGTCGCCGCGGCGGGCCGCACCGTCATGTACAGCGATCGATCGGGCATGATCGCGGTTGCCGGGGTAGCACAGGTCCTGGCGCCGGCATCGGCGACCCGACGCGGGTTCTTCGTCCAGAATCTGTCGACCGGCGATCTGTGGTTGAACGGCACCGGCACCGCGGTTGCGGGATCGCCGGCGCTCCGGATCGGACCGGGGCAATTGTACGAATGTCCGGCAAGCGGCGTACCGGCGACCGCGCTGTCGATTCTGGGCACGGCCGCGGGCCAGACCTTTTCCGCGCGGGAGTGGTAGATGGCGATCCGGGACATCGGCAATGCCATCGGGGCCGGCGGCGTCCGGCTGACGGCCGATCAGACGCGATTCGGACCGGCGGCGGCTGGCAGCGTGATCGCGACGCTGTCCAATCCGTTCGAGGGCGCGACGCGCTATGAGGCAGTGGGCACCGTGCCCGCATCGTTGGGCCTGGCAGGCAATTGCATCGTGCGCGGCGGCGAAGCACCGGTCGACGGTACGCGCTATGCCGTGAAGATCCGCGCGATCAGCGCCGACGGCACGCGCGAGGCGGCCGAGACGCTGTCCTTCGTCGGCGCGCCGCAGGCGGTGACGTTCGCCGCGACGCGGTTCGGGCTGAACGTCGGGCGGACCGCGGCCGCGGTGGCGGGCAATCGCTTCTTCGCTACGCGGCGCAGTTTCGCCACACCCAATTGGGAGGTGCGCGAGGCGCGCTTCCTGTTCTGGAACGGATCGATCCGGGGCGGCGCCGCGCAGGGCGCGGGCAATCCGGTAACGATCGAACGCGACGGCGTGCGGGTCGGATCGACCACACTGCCGCTGAGCTATGGCGGTGTGCAGGGTTGCGTGATCCCCGACGACGGGCTGGTCCTGTCGGATCCCCTGGCGACCCCGCTCGCCGCGAACAGCGTGTTCGCCTATCTCTCCGCCGGCAATGTCCAGGTCGGGCAATCCTATGTCGGGCAGACCGACTATCTGCTGCAGAATGGCGACGGCATCGCAACCGGATCGACCAGCCGCGCCAGCCTGGTCGACAGCGGCGCGGTGGGGCAGGGGTTTTCGGCGGGGGCGCACTGGTCCCCGATCGCGATGGTGGGCAAGGGCTGGGATGGGTCGCCGGTCGTGCTGGTGCTGGGTGACAGCGTGCCGGCTGGGCAGGTCGAACCCTTTGTCATGGCCGATGCGCGCGGCAATCGCGGCTTTGCGAGCAAGATGCTGGACGATCCGGCGCGACGATTGGCCCATGCCAATTATGCGGTCAGCGGCCTGCGCATCGATCAGGTTACGGGCGCCATCGTGCCGCTGCTGTCGCGGATCGCCGCGCTGTTGCCGAACGTGCCGTGGACGCATGTGCTGCTGTCGTTGGGGCTGAACGATCTGTTGCAGGATGCCGATCTGACGACGGTGCAGATGCGCTATGGCGGGCTGCGCGCTGCGTTGGCCGGGTTGCGCGCCGATGCGCCGGTCCACCCGCTGACGATCACGCCCGATACCGACAAGACGACCAACTTCTGGTCGGACGAGGCGGGGCAGGCGTTTTTCAGCACACGCTTCGGCCCGGCCCCCAGCGACTGGTCACGGTATAATGCGTGGATCCGGTCACAGCCGGCGGGATTCGCGGCGCCGATCGACGTGGCACCCGCAGTTGGCGGCAACAGCCCGGATCGGTGGCGCGTGCTGCCGTTCCAGGCCGTGCTGACGGCGGAGGTGCCGACCGATGGCTGGCGCCCGAACGGCAGCGCCGGGCCGACGCAGGTGACGCTGGACGCCGCTCCGCCGCTGGGGGCGATGCTGGTGTTCGGGCTTGGCCGTGCGGATCAGGATGGCGGCTATATCGCCGCGGCGGTCAGCGGAAGCGGCCCCTATACCGTCACGCTGCTCCGCAACCAGATCCAGCCCCCGCAGGCGCAGGCGCCGACCATCGCCAAGGCGCATGCCGCGGGCACACCGGTGCGCGCCTATGTGACCGCCGACGGACTGCATCCCGGCGGGCACGGGCACGAACTGATGCGCGCCGCGGGAGTGGCGGAGAAGGTGAAGCTGGTCTGAGGATCGGCGGTTCCGTTGCGGAAGCGCGGGGCCGCTGGCCTTGATTATCCATCCTGTGTTAACCGCCGGCCCGTACATGCGGCCGGGGGGTTCACGATGATCAGGCAAATCGCGTTTCGAGTGAGATTTGCATGAGCGAAGTTGTCCCAGCGGAACGCCGCGCCATTCATGCGGCAACGCACATGGCCTATCGTGCGGACATCGACGGCCTGCGGACGCTGGCCGTGCTGCCGGTGGTGCTCAATCATGTCGGTATTCCGGGGTTCTGGGGCGGCTATGTCGGTGTCGACATCTTCTTCGTCATCTCGGGCTATCTGATCACCGGCATCCTGGTCCGCGACCTCGCGGTGGGTCGTCACTCGTTGTCGGAATTCTACCGGCGGCGTGTGCTGCGAATCTTCCCGGCGCTGTTCGTCATGTTGACGGTCGTCACGATCATCGCGGCGGTTGTGATGCTGCCGGCGGAATTGATCCGCTATGCCCGATCATTGGGCGCGACGACGCTCTTCGGGTCCAACATCCTGTTCTATTCGGAAACCGGCTATTTCGCGCCCGCCGCCCGCTTGAAACCGCTGCTGCACACCTGGTCGCTGGCGGTGGAGGAGCAATTCTACATTCTCTGGCCGCTGATGCTGGCCGCCATCGGGACGCAGATCGCGCGGCAGAAGGCGCTGGTGCTGGCGGTGTCGGTAGTCTCGCTGGCCGTGGCCATCTATCTGGTCCGGGTCGATCCGGCATCTGCCTTTTACATGCTGCCCGCGCGGGCCTGGGAATTGAGCATCGGAGCCATGATCGCGCTGGGGCTCCGGCCCAGCCGTTTTCAGTGGCTCAACGAAGCATTGGCGGCGATGGGGTTGCTGATGGTTCTATATGCCATCAGGCGCTACACGGAGGCGACGCCCTTCCCCGGGATCGCGGCGTTGCTGCCATGCCTGGGCGCGGCGCTGATGATCGCGACCGGCGCTGCGCGGACCGTCGTGGCGCGGCTGCTGGCGCTACCGCCTGTCGTCTTTGTCGGGCGAATCTCGTTTTCTCTCTATCTGTGGCACTGGCCCGTCATCGTGTTCGCGGAAATGGCGCTGTTCCTGCCGCGGACACCGTTGGTGATGGCCGGTGAGGTGCTGGCCGGGCTGATCCTGGCCGTCCTGTCATGGCATTTCGTCGAGCGCCCGTTTCGGGTGGGCGTGTCCGGCTGGCGAACACCGGTCATTCTTGGTGTCGCGCTGGGTGTCATGCTGCTCTCGGTCGTCGTTGCGGCCGCGCTGTCCCTGTCGGGCGGCCTGCCGGCCCGGTTCACGCCCGCGCAGCGCGCGATCGCCGGCTATGCGGAGTTGGACGGAGACCGACTTTATCGAGGGGGCCGCTGTTTCCAGGTCGGAGATACCGATCGGTATGATGCGGCGCGCTGCCTTGTGCCCGCCACGGGTTCCAGGCCCGTGATCCTGATCGCGGGAGACAGCCATGCAGCACATCTGTGGCCCGGTTTCGCCACGCATCGCGATCGGTTTGACGTCCTCCAGGCCACACGGACCGGATGGCGGCCGCTGGTGTATCCGTCGGCTCAAGAGGGTGCTTGCCAACGTTTCTTCCGCGATTTGCTGACATCATGGCTTCCCGCCCACCGCGTCGACCGGTTGTTGCTGGCGGGGCGGTGGAGCATGGGTGACCTGCCCGCGATCGAGGCCACGCTGACCAACCCCGCCATCCGGCGCGCGCGGCCGATCCTGATCGGACCGGCGCCGCAATATGCAACTGCCTTGCCCCGGCTGCTGGTGTTCGCCGATCGGCGCGGCGACCCCGACCTGCCCCAACGGGCCCTGACGGCCAATGTCCAGGCCACGGACCGCGCGATGCAGGCCGTCGCGGTGCGCACCGGTACGCCCTATGTCTCGCTCGTCGTGCTGCTCTGTCCGCAGTCGCGCTGTCGAACGTGGGCACGCCCGGGCGTGCCGATGCAGTTCGATTATGGGCATTTCACGGGCGCGGGGTCCGAAGTGGTGGCGGATGCGCTGCTGCCCACGATCCGTGCGCGATGACGACGCGGCATTTTCATACGCTGGACAGCATGCGCGGGGTCGCCGCGGTAGCCGTTGTCTGCATGCACATGTCCGCTTTCCTGGCACCGATCGCCGTGCCGCACGGCTATCTTGCGGTCGACCTGTTCTTCGGGTTGAGCGGGCTGGTCATCGCGCATGCCTATGGTGCGCGGCTGGACGCCGGGATCGGTTTCGGCCGGTTCGCGCTGCTGCGGCTGGTCCGGCTCTACCCGCTCTATCTGGCGGGCACGCTGATCGGGATCGTATTCTATCTGGCCGCGACCCGGATGGGCCAACGGGACGGGCATTCCGCGCTGGAGATCGGGTCGTCGATTGCGGCCGCGCTGGTGATGTTGCCGGCGCCGTTCGTCATCGGGCCGCGCGACTGGCTGCAGCCGTTCAACATCGTGGGCTGGTCGCTGTTCTTCGAACTGGCGGTCAATTTGCTGCTGGTGGTGATATGGCGATGGCTGACGCGCGGCGTGCTGATCGCGATCATCCTGGTGTCGGGGATCGTCCTGGCCGTGCAGACCGGTGCGCACGGCACCGCCGATGTCGGGGCGGAATGGTCCACGGCCGCACTCGGCATCGCACGAACCCTGTTTTCCTTCTTTCTTGGTGTGGCGTTACAGCGGTTGCCGCGACCGCCGGTGATGCGAACCAGCTGGGCTTGGTTGCTGCCGGCCGCGCTGGTGCTGACCTTTCTGCCGAGCCTGATGGCGGGGCCCTATTATGATCTGGTCTGCATCATGATCCTGTTTCCCGCCTTCATCTACGCCGGGACGATCGTGGAGCCGCACCGTGGCGGCGTTGCCGAAATGCTGGGCGCAATTTCCTTTGCGATCTATGCCCTCCACAGCCCGTTGATGCCGGTGGCCAACACGATGGCGAAACAGGTGATCGGACGGCTTGAGCCGATCGCTCCATGGAGTGGGATGGCGCTGGTCATCCTGATGATCGGGATCGCGTGGGCGGCCGACCTGTTCTACGATCGGCCGGTGCGACGCCGGCTGGCGATGTGGTTGCGGACACCCAGGAGTGCGGCGGCATGATCCGGGTTCTGCTGGTCGATCCGTCGCTTTACACCGCGCCCTACGATGCGGCGTTGTCGGCAGGGCTGGCGGCGAATGGCGTCGCACCCCGCTGGGCGGTCCGTGACCTGCGGCCGGGGGAGGAGGGTGATATCCCGGAGGCCGAGGTCGCGATGCATTTCTACCGGCTGACGGACGGGCGCCGGCGGCGCAGTGGCAAGGCATGGAAGCTGGTCAAGGGTGTCGAACATGCGATCGATCTGCGGCGCATGGAGCGGCTGATCGCGCGCGAAGCCTATGACGTGGTGCATTTTCAGTGGGCGGCTTTGCCCAGACTGGACGTTGCGGCGATCCGCCGGATTGCGCGTGGTCGCCCGGTCGTGTTCACGGTTCATGACACGACCCCGCTGAATGGTGCGGATGTCAGCCAGGCGCAGGTGCAAGGATATGACATGTTGTTCACGGCCGCACAGCGCCTGATCGTCCATACCCAGGGCGCGCGCGACGCCCTGATCGCGCGTGGTGTCGACGCGGCGCGGATTGCCGTCGTGGCACATGGCCCGATCGCGCTCCGGCTTGCGCCGCGCCCGGATCCCGACAAGCCGGCGGATCGGTGGCGCGTGGTGCTGTTCGGACGGTTGCAGGCCTATAAGGGCGTCGACGTACTGGTGGAGGCGCTGGGCCTGTTGCCGGCCGAGACGCGGGCGCGGCTGAACGTCGTCGTCGCGGGTGATCCGTTGATGAACATGGCGCCGATCCTGGCGCGCGCGGAGGCCCTCGGGCTGCATGCGCCGACGCTGACATTCCGGCTGGGGCGACTGGACGATCGCGCGATGAGCGATCTGCTGGGCAGTGCCGATGCGTTCGTCTTTCCCTATCGCGCGATCGAGGCGAGCGGCGTCCTGTTCCTGGTCGCCGGCTTCCGCAAATGGATGATCGCGAGCCGGTTGGGCGCCTTTGTCGATGCGATCGGTTCGGCCGAAGGCAGCGGTGCCCTGGTGGAGCCGGGCGATGCGGCGGCGCTGGCCGCCGCGCTCGCCGACGGCATCGGGCGGGCACCCTGTGCAACCGGCATGGACTGGGCCCCGGAGTGGAGCACCATCGGTCGGCAGACCGCGGATCTCTATCAGCAACTCGTCGCATCCCATTGCCGACAGGGAATTGCCCATGATGTTCGATAGGGGTTGGCAGATGCCGAGCGCCCGTCTAGCCACGAGGTTCAAGGGGAATAGCGTGAAGACAAGATCAGGCGCCGTCGCGGTCGTTGCGATATCGGTTGCGGCTCTGGCTGCTGGTTCCGCGCAGGCGGAGGTCGATCTGCGCGTGAACAGCGGATATCGGCATGAAAGCAATCTATTCCGGCAATCCAAGGCGCTCCCGAACGCGGATCAGCAGAGCGGCTCCCGTTCCGACGATGTCTTCTCCCTGGGTGGCACGGTCACCGCGGAGGTGAATCCGGGCAACTTCAACACGGTGCTGCAACTCGATGCCGGGCAGGAATGGTATCGGCGCAATTCGGCCCTGAACAATTTCAATTATACCGCCCAGGCGGCGGTGACCCGGGAAACCGGCGGGATCGTCGGGCTGCGGCTGGATGCGCTGTCGCAGCGTTCGCTCAGTTCCTACGCCGATATCCGGACGCGGCTGCGCAACGTGCAGGATCTGCAGCGGGTGACGGGGGAGTTCACGCTGCCGATCACGCCGGACATCCGTCTGGTGGCCAATCCGGAATTCACGCAGAGCCAGAATTCCGCGGACATCGTGAAGGTCAATGACTTCCGGCAATATGGTACGGGTGTCGGCGTTGGCTGGTTTTCGCCGATCGGCAACAGCATCGCGGTGACGGTGTCGCAGCGCTATACGGATGGACTAAGCGACCGTACGATCCCGGTGTCCGAGACGCAGAGCGTCCTGTCGCGGATCAACCTGGTCGATACCGGGGTGGGCGTGAAGCTTCGCTACGCACCCAGTGTGCTGACCAGTATCGAGGCGAATGTCGGGATCATCCGGCGCAATGACCGCTCCGTCCTGAACAATGATTATACCGGACCCTCGGGCGAGGTGATCCTGCGCTACATGCCGCGGGATTCGTTCAGGGTTTCGCTGACGGCGGGGCGCCGGCTGGAGGCACAGAGCTACATCTTCATCGATTCGGTCCGATCCGATTATGCCGCCGCAACGGTCGTCGCGCAGGTCATGGATCAGCTGACTTTGAACGGCCGGCTCGATATCGGCTGGCGGATCTTTCGGTACGACCCCTTGTCCCAGCTGCCCCAGCTCACCGATCGCAGGGAACGGCTGTTCCGCCTGGCCGGCGGAGCGGAATATCGGCTGCTCGGACGGCTGCTGCTGGGCGCGCGGGCCGCATATGATCAGCGACGGTCCAACATCGCGCTTGGCGGCTACAAGGCGATGACGATTGCGGCCACCGCGTCGGTTGCGTTCGGCAATCGTAAAGCAACGGTGTTCTAATGCAGCGCGACTCGAACCGATCTGGAGATGACATGGTGAAGCGTGCTGGGTCGATAGTCTATTTGGGCGGCGTCATGGCAGCGATCGCCTGCGCCGGCGTGGCACTGGCGCAATCCGCGTTCCCGACGGGAACCGGCGCTGCGATGTCGGCACCGGCCCCCATTATTTCGGGCGCGTCGGCCGATTACAAGATTGGTGCCGGCGATCTGCTGACGATCAGCGTCTATCGTTCCCCCGATCTGCAATCCTCGGTGCGGGTCGGTACCGACGGCGCCATCACCTTTCCCGCATTGGGCAATGTCACGGTTGCCGGACTGACGGCCGATGGCATCGCCGACAAGCTTGCGTCCGGGTTGAAGAAGCGCGGCATCCTGGTGGCGCCCTCCGTCAACGTCCTGGTGGCCGAAGTGCGATCCAAGGTGGTGATGGTGATGGGCGCGGTCGGCCGTCCGGGCGAAGTTCCGCTCGATCGACCCGGACTGTCGTTGGCTGCGGTGCTGGCACGGGCCGGTGCGGCGTTCGGAACCGGCAGCGGGATCGTGACCGTCAAGGGCGGTCAATCCGATGCGGCAGCCAGCGAACAGTTCCGGATCAGCGACCTGGTGTCCGGCGCGCGCGACCGCGACGCGCGTCCGGGCGAGATCCTGGTCGTCGAGTCCGCGCCCACCATCTATGTTTCCGGTGAAGTCGGTCGGCCGGGCGCCTACCCGCTGGAACCCGGCATGACGGTCGGACAGGCGGTGGCGCTGGGCGGCGGGATCACGCCGCGCGGGTCGAAGGGGCGGATCCGGGTGACGCACAAGGCGCCCGACGGCACCGCGACCGAGGCCAAGAAGGTGAATTTCGATACGCCGGTTCAGCCCAACGACCTGATCTATGTCGGACAGCGCCTGTTCTGATCCGTGAACGCCGTATCCGTTCGCTGATGGAAGCCAAGGAAATCCTATGAACCTGCTCCAAATCGGTCTGATCCTGAAAGCGCGCTGGCGGATCGTCCTCGCCGCGATCGCGATCGGCCTGCTGCTGTCCGCATTGTGGGCATTCCTGTCCGCGAGCATCTATCAGGCCTCGGCCCAGGTGCTGGTCAATGTGCGTGCGCCGGACGCGGTGTCGATGGTCCCCGGTGACAGCGGCGTGACGCCGCAGCTGCAGCCGGATTATCTCGCGACGCAGGTCGATGTCATTCGCTCGGACCGGGTCGCGATGGAAGCGGCGCGCAAGCTCGGCATGACGCAGGATCCCGAGGCGTTGCGGCAATATCGGGAGGCGGGATCGCCCGGATCGCCGGCACTGTTCTTCGCGCGGCAGCTGCAGCGTGGGTTGCGGGTGCTTCCATCGACCGAATCGCGCGTGATCACGATCAACTATGCGACCACCAATCCCGAAGCGGCCGCGATATCGGCCAACGCGTTTGCCAACGCCTATCGCGACGTCAGCCTCGCGTTGCAGACGGAACCGGCGCGTGAAGCCGCCGGTTTCTATGTCCGGTCGGCGGCCGATCTTCGGCGGCGGCTGGCGGACGCGCAGGAGGCGCTTGCGAAGCGTCGTGCGGAACTGGGCGTGACGGGACTGGCCGAGCAGTCCGATGCCGACGATGCGCGCCTGAACGCGTTGTCGGAGCAGCTGGCCGCGGCGCAGGCGGCGCAGGCAACACAGGGCGCGCGCACCGGCAGCAGTGCCTTGCCCGACGTGATGATGAGCCCGGTGGTACAGAGCCTGCAATCCGATATCGCGCGGCTGGAGGGGCAGCGGCGCCAGCTTGCGACGTTCGCCGGCCCGAACAATGTCGATTATCAGCAGATCACCAACCAGATCGCATCGCTGCGCAGCGAATTGGCCAAGCAACGCGCCCTGGTGACGCAATCGGCGGCGGCGAGTTCGGCGCAGGCGGGTCAGAGCGTGGCGTCGCTGCGCGGATCGCTGGAGGCGCAGCGTGCCCGCGTGATCGGTGCGCAGCGTGCCCGCGGTGAAGTCGCGGCGTTGCAGCAGGACGTCGACAACCTGAAGCAGACCTACGTCCAGCTGGTCGCGCGCCAGTCGCAGACCAACCTGCTGGGCAATTCGAGCCAGACCAACATCTCGATCCTGTCGCCGGCCACGGCGCCATCCGCTCCATCCGGGCTGCCCTGGCCGCTGAAGATCGTGATCGGGATGTTCCTGGGTACGATCCTGGGCGTTGGCACCGCCTTCCTGCTGGAATTCCTGGATCAGCGGATGCGCACCCCGGAGGACGCGACCGTGTGGCTCGGGATTCCCAATCTCGGTGGAGTACGCTCCATCGAGGCGGCGCCGACCCGGCTGATCGGATCGACGAAACGCTATCTGCCGGGACCCGCGGAAGGACAGATCTGATGAACGACGTTCCCGAACCTGGCGTACGAACGCCGACCCGGCCGGTCGACTATCATGCACCGTCCCCCAACCGGATCGGCGAGATGCTGCGCCAGATCAACCTGCTGACCGACGAGCAGGCGCAGGAAGCCGAGCGTTATGCCGACGAGCATGGTATGCGGTTCGGCGACGCGGCGGTGGCGCTGGGCTTCATCGACCAGTCGACCCTGCAGCGGGCGTTGGCGACGCAGTTCGACCTGCGCGGCGCGCAGGGTGGCGTGACGGGCGAGCCGCTGGCGTTCACGGCGCCGCAATCGCAGGCGGCCGAGGATTACCGGTCGATCCGCAACGCGCTCGCGCTGCGCTGGTTCAAGCATCCGCAGGGGGCGAACACGCTGGCGGTGGTCAGTCCGCAGCGCGGCGACGGCCGGTCGGTCATGGCGGCCAATCTGGCGGTGTGCCTGGCGCAGGTGGGATTCAACACCCTGCTGGTCGACGCCGACATGCGCAACCCGACGCAGCATCATCTGTTCAATCTGGACGACCGGATCGGCCTGTCCGGGTATCTGGCCGGGCGGGTCGATCCGAACGCGTTCGTCGAAGTTCCGGGCATCCCGAGCCTGACCGTGATGCCCGCCGGCGGGATCCCGCCCAACCCGCAGGAGTTGCTGCTGCGCGGCATGTTGAGCCGGCTTGTCGATGAAACCCGTCAGCGGTTCGAGATGGTGATCTTCGACACGCCCGCGGCGGAAGTCGGCAGCGATTATCAGCTGATCGGCGCGGAAGCGGTGGGGGCACTGATCGTAACGCACCGCGAGCAGACACGGACGCGCGGCGCCAAGCGCCTGGTGGAAAGCTGTCGCGGGTTCGGCATCCGCATCGTGGGGTCGGCGATGAGCGCCGCGCGCTGAGCCGCGGCGCGAGACCCGCCATGTCGTCGCCTTCCGGGATCGCGGTGGTCATTCCGACGCTCAACGAAGCAGCCGGCATTGCTGCGGTGATCGGGCAATTGCTGGACGGCGTGCCGGCTGATCGCGACGTGCGGCTGTATGTCGCCGATGGCGGCAGCTGGGATGCGACGGCTGCGATCGTCACGGGGATGGCGCGGAACGATGCCCGTATATGCTGGGTCGACAACCCGCAGCGCCTGCAAAGCGCAGCGGTCAATCTGGTCGCAAATCAGGTGCGGGATTGGGCGGAGATCCTGATCCGCTGCGATGCGCATGCCGGTTATCCGCCCGGGTTCGTCATGAACGTCGCGTCGGCAATCGCGCGGAGCGGGGCGGATTCGGTGGTCGTGCCGATGGATTCGGTCGGTACCAGCTGTATCGGACGCGCCATTGCGTGGGTTTCCGATACGCCGGCCGGATCGGGTGGATCGGCGCACCGGGGCGGCATGCGCAGCGGGTTCGTCGATCATGGGCATCATGCGGGCTGGCGTCTGGCCAGTTTCCTGGCGGTGGGCGGCTATGATCAGACATACAGCCACAATGAGGATGCCGAACTGGATTGCCGGCTCAATCGGAGCGGGTTCAGGGTGTGGCTGGAGGCCGACATCCGGCTGACCTACTGGGTCCGGCCGACATTTCGTGCGCTGGCGCGGCAATATCGCAATTACGGCAAGGGCCGGTCGCGCACCGTGCGCCGCCACCCCGGCACGATCCGCGCGCGTCAGCTGGCCGTGCCGAGCTTCGTCGCGGCGAACCTGCTGGCGCTGCTGCTGGCGCCGTGGAACGGCTGGACCCTGCTTCTGCCACTCGGCTATCTGCTCGCGCTGGCGGCAGTGTCGGTGCAGGTGGCTTGGCGGCGGCGGTCCCGGTGCGGGCTGCTGGCCGGGCCGGCCGCGCTGGTGATGCATGTCGCCTGGGCCGCCGGGTTCGTGCAGGGTCTGGTGACGGTTCGCGAGCCGCGATGGCAGGCAAGCCATGCGACATGATGCAGGGCCAGGCAGCGCGACGGCCGGAGGACACTCCACAAAGTCGGGGAACGGGGACATGAGCGACCGGATGTACATGGGCGATCGGGTGACCGTGGTCACGCCCACCTATCGGCCGGATCACGCGATCACGGTCGCGTTATGCGAAACCATCGATCGTCATTTCCGAATGGCCTACCGCCACATCCTGATCGTGCCGCGCCGGGATGTCCGCCTGTTCGGCCCCTTGGCGTCCCCCGATCGCGTCGTGCTGATCGCCGAAGATCTTCTGCGGCCTCACGGCTTTTTCAAGTTGCCGCTGCCGTCGCGGCTCCGCATTCCGGGCCTGATCGACCGGCGATTGCGGGAACAATGGTTCAAGCCCGGTGTCGGACGAATCACCGGCTGGCTGATCCAGCAGATCCTGAAATTGCAGTCGGCCGAACTGACGCAGGACGAGACGCTGGTGTTCATCGACAGCGATCTGGCCTTCATCCGCGATATCGATCGCGACATTTTCCAGGTGGACGGCAAGGTGCGGCTGCACCGCAATGCCGGCGGGTTGGCAAGTGACCATCATCGGCGCTGGCGTGAAACCTCCATGGCGCTGCTGGGGCTGGACGCCGCCGGCGTTGCGGAAAACGGATATATCGGCAACGTCATTACGTGGAAGCGATCGAACCTGGTCCGCATGCTGGACCGGATCGAAGCAGTGACCGGCGCAGACTGGCGCACGGCGGTGGCGAAGACGGGGAACGTGTCGGAATATATGCTCTATGGCTATCATGCGGAATATGCCCTGCCCGAACGGGGCGATCATCACATCGCACCGTTCGCGGGAGTTCATTCGCTATGGGTGGATGGCGCGGACAGCCGCACGGCGTTTCTGAATGGATTGCAGGCACATCATGCGGCCGTGCACATCCAGTCGACGATCATGTCGGGCATGGCGGAACGGCAGCGGCTGATCGCCGAAGCCGTGGCGCGTTCGACCGGAGCGGCGACGTAGGATGCAAGCGATGACATCGGGGATGAGCGCCATGCCGGCGCAGGCTGGCCGCGTGCGGGGCAAGTCGTCTCACGAGGTTGGGGCATGACGGTCGGGCGCAGCGCCACCGGTACGGTGTGGAACATCCAGATCCTGCGGTTCGTCGCGGCGGCGATGGTGCTGTTCGGGCATCTGAACCATGAAGTGTTGCAGCGACCGGACCTGAATGTCGCGGGTTTCCGGCCATTCGAAGCGGTTTGGTGGCCGGGCGGCGTCGATATCTTCTTCGTCATCAGCGGCTTCATCATGTATCATATCTCGGCCGACCAGTTCGGGCGGCCGGGGGCGTCGCGCCGGTTCATGGAGCGGCGGCTGATCCGGCTGGTGCCGCCCTATTGGGCGTTCACGGCGCTGGTACTGGTGGCGATGGCGCTGTTTCCGGCCCAGCTGGCCAGCAACGTAACCTCGCCCTGGCATATCGCGGCATCGTTCCTGTTCATTCCGGCGGCCAATCCGTCGGGTGTGGTGTTCCCGGTGCTGATCCTGGGCTGGACGCTGAACTTTGAAATGCTGTTCTATGTCTGCTTCGCGATCGGATTGACGATGCCGCGCCGGATCGGGCTGGCGATCATCGCCGCAATCCTGGTGACGCTCGCCCTGTCCGGCCTTTTCGGACCGCTCGACCTGCCGTTCGGGTTCTGGTGCAGCCCGGTCGTGATCGAATTCCTGTTCGGCATCGCGATCGCCGCCGTGCGCCGGCGTGGGGTTCGCATCTCGCGGGGCGTGAGCTGGCTGCTGGTGGCGGCGGGTGTCGCGGCGTTACTGGGGCTGCGCGCGATGGACGTGCCCGGGGTCGATTTTCGGTGGCGGTTCCTGTGGGCGGGCGCGCCGGCGCTGCTGCTGTGCGCGGGGCTGGCGCTGGTGCGGGAAGCGCCGGAGCCGGGCCGCATCAAGCGGCTGCTGGTGTTCGGCGGCGACATGTCGTTCGCGCTGTATCTCTCGCATCCATTCACGCTGACCCTGCTGGCCATGCTGATGACGCGCGGCGGCATCCGCGATCCCTGGCTGTATATCGCGATCTCGTTCGTCGTCTGCCTGATCGCCGCCGGCCTCGTCTATGTCGGTCTGGAGCGGCCGGGCTATCGCTGGCTGACGCGCTTCTATCATCGCCCGCGCAACAGCACGACGCGGCAGGGTGCGACGTGACCGACGGTATCCGCGCGGAGGATCGCAGCCGGACGCGATCGGCGCCGGCGGATGCCGCGCATCGTTACCGGCCGGAAATCGACGGATTGCGAGCGGTGGCGGTGCTACCGGTCGTGCTGTTCCATGCCGGCGTCGGCACGCTGTCGGGCGGGTTCGTCGGGGTCGATATCTTCTTCGTGATTTCCGGTTTCCTGATTACCGGAATCCTGTTCCGCGAAATGACGGAGCGGCGTTTTTCGATCTTGCGGTTCTACGAACGCCGGTTGCGACGCATCGTGCCCAATCTGATTGCCGCGCTGACCGCGACGACGGTGGTGGCGCTCGCGATCCTGATCCCGGTCGACCTGAAACTATATGCCTACAGCGTGATTGCCACGTTGGGGTTTGCAGCCAACATCTTCTTCTGGTTGAAGATCGGCTATTTCACGCCCAGCGCCGAACAGTTTCCGCTGCTTCACATGTGGTCGCTGGGGGTGGAAGAGCAATATTATCTGCTGTTTCCGCTGCTGATGATGGTGGTGGTGCGGCGCGACGGATGGTTGAAACCGCTGTTGTGGGGGCTGGTTGCGCTGTCGCTGGGAACCAGTCTGTACCAGGTGGCGACGGCGCCCGACGCCGCCTTCTATCTGCCGTTCGCGCGATTGTGGGAATTGATGGCGGGATCGCTGCTGGCCATCGGCGCGGTCCCGGCGATCCGATCAGAATCCGTGCGCGATGGCGTGGGATGGGCGGGGCTGGCCGCCATCGGCATCGCGGTTCTTGCCTATGGCGCGGATACGCCCTTTCCGGGCGCCAGCGCGTTGCTGCCGTGCCTGGGCGCGGCGGCGATCGTGCATGCCACCGGTAGCGGGCCGAGCGGCGTCGGCCGGTTGCTGGCGACCCGGCCCCTGGTGTTCGTGGGATCGATCTCCTACTCGCTCTATATCTGGCACTGGCCGCTGATCGTTTTCACCCGCTACGCGCTGCAACGACCGCTGACGCCGATCGAGATCGCGATGCTGCTGGCCGTCACGCTGACCGTCGCGATCGCGGCCTGGAAGTGGATCGAGCAGCCTTGGCGGCAACGGAGCGTGTCGTTGCGCCGGCTGCTGACGTTCACCGGGGTCGGCGCGGCGGGGTTGGCGGCGGTCGCGGCGGCGCTGATCGTCGCGCGCGGCTGGCCGGATCGATATCCCGCGGCGATCCGCGTGGTGGCAATGGCGCCATTCGACATCAATCCGCGGCGCGCGGCGTGCGATAGTCCGTCCATCGCGCGGTTGGCGGCGGGCGACGTCTGCCGCATCGGCACGGCCGGGGTGGCGCCCAGCTTTGCGCTGGTCGGCGACAGTTTCGGCGATGCCTGGGCGCCGGGCGTCGATGCCGCCGCCGCCGAGGCGGGCGTGTCCGGCCTGTCATTGACGCAAAGCGGCTGCGCACCGCTGATGGGCGTGAACGAACCCGGGAGTAGCTGTCGTGCGCGGGTGGAGGCGATGTATGCGCTGATCCGGCGGACGCCATCCATTCGCCATATCCTGATCGTCGGACGCTGGCCCGCGATGGTGGAGGGCCGGCGGTTCGGCCTGCTCGGCGCGAAGCCGATCCGCCTCATCGACGATGTGGATGCGGTCGGCGCATCCGACGGGAACGACGCGGTGGTCGCGCGCGGCTTCGTGCGCTCGATCGCGGCCGTGGCACCGGCGCGGATGATCGCGGTGACCGGACTGCCGGAGCAGGCGGTGAACGTGCCGCAGGCCGCCACGGTACGAATGCTGTTCGGCGGTGATCTTTCGGGGATCGCGCGCCCGGTCTATGCCCTGCGGCAGGCGAGGACCGCGCGGCTGCTGAACGATGTGGCCGCGCACCATCCGCTGCGCATCATCGATGCCGGGGCGGTGCTGTGCAATGCCGGTCACTGCCCGATCCTGGCCGATGGGCGCGCGCTGTACGTCGATGACAATCATGTGTCGCGGTTCGGGGCGATCGCCCACCGCCGGTTGTTCATGGATGCGTTCGGTACGGCACGGCATCCCGCCGGCACGATCGATCGCGAAGCGCGGCCATGACGGATCGGCCATCCGCGCGTCCGATCCGGGAGCAGCCGGGCGCGACGTTCAATCCCTATGTCCACGGTGCTCGCGGCCTGTTTGCGATGATGGTCTTCGTCTTCCATATCGCGCATTCCAGACTGCCGAGCTTCGCCTTCGCTGCCACCGCGCCGGTGGAACTGGCGCTGACATCGCTGCAATATGGCGTCGAACTGTTCTTCGGGATCAGCGGGATCGTCATCATCGGCGCGCTGGCGCGGTCGCCGACGCTGGGCGCATTCGCATGGGACCGCGCGACCCGGATCTTTCCGGTGCTGTGGATTTCGATCGTGGTGATCCTGTTGCTGGGGCTGGTGGCGGGCGTGCCGCCGGCGGCACGGACGATCGGCCACTGGGTCGCCAACCTGTTGCCGGCGCCGCCGTTCATCCTGGTGCCGTTGATCAATCCTCCGGCCTGGTCGCTGGGGTATGAAATCTTCTTCTACATGCTGGCGGCATTCGTCTGGTGGTGGCGACCACGCGGCCTGATGCGCGCCGTGGTGTGGGCGGTCGGGATACTGCTGCTTGCGGCGTTTCCGAGAGCCATGCTGATGCTGTCCGGCGTGTTGATCGCCCGGCAGATGGCGACCGGTCGCCGGGTGCACGGGCTGCACCGCTGGCCGGGCGTCGCGCTGGTGGCGTTCCTGCTGTGCTGGCGCGGGGCGGCGTGGATGGAATGGCGGACCATGGAAGATTCCAACCTGTTGGGGATATTCTATGTGTCGGGGGCGGCCTGGGTCGCGTCGGCGCCGTTGATGATCCTTGGGGGGCTCTTCGGAACGCTGGCGCTGATCGGCATCCATGAGGGGCGCGGCCTGCTGGCGCGGATCCTGGCGACCAGGCCGCTGCTCTGGCTGGGCACCGTCAGCTACAGCTTCTATCTGTGGCACCCGACCGTGCTGGCGGTGGTCAAGCGCGGCCCGGGAATGGCGCGCCTGCTGGACCAGGCGGGACCGGCGGCGCAGCTGGTCCTGTTTCTGCTGGCGCTGCCGGTGGTACTGGTGGTCAGCTGGGCTAGTCAAAGGCTGATCGAGGTGCGATTGACGCGGTGGCTGCGCCGGTTCGGACCGGCAAAGCCGCCGGGTCCGGTGGAGCGGGTGCTGGCGCCGGCGCATGGAGATGTTCGATGAGAAGCCGGATTGCGTTGCTCATTGCGGCCACCGTTGCGTCCGCTTGTTCAGCCGGGTCCCCGCCCGCGCCGACCGGCATGCCGGCGCAACTGACCCTGGCGGTGCCGACCGCGCCGGTGGGTCTGGACTGTATCGCCGTGGCGGATGGTGCGCCGACCCGGCCCGTTCGGGTCGTGCGCAGCTTCGCGGAGCCGTTCGATCGACTCGACATGCGGCGTTGGACTCCGCATTTCGACGGAAAATATGAATGGCCGGTCAAGCGGACGCTGGCCGGCAACCGCGAACAGCAATTCTATGTCGACAAGGGCTATCGCGGCACCGGGCCCCGCGCGCTGGGGCTGGATCCGTTTTCGATCCGCGACGGTATCCTGACCATCACCGGCAGCAAGGCGCCGGACGCGGCACTGCCCTATCTCTACGGCTATCGGTATGTCTCGGGCCTGCTGACCACCCGGGCATCCTTGGTGCAAACCTATGGTTATTTCGAAATGCGCGGGCGCATTCCGGCGGGACAGGGTTTGTGGCCGGCCTTTTGGCTGATCCCGGCTGACAAGAGTTGGCCACCCGAGATCGACGTGATCGAGGCGCGCGGCAACGATCCGTCGAAGATCGCGATGAGCGTGCACTGGAAGCAGAACGGCACGGGCCCCCACATGGGCACGGGATGCAAGCCGCAGGTGGCGGATTCGACCACGGCGTTCCACCTGTACGGGGTGTTGTGGCAACCGGATCGGCTGACCTTCTATATCGATCGCAAGCCGGTGGGCACGGCCGCCCGCCCGCCGGGGATGGACCGCGCCATGTATATGCTGGTCAACCTGGCGATGGGCGGCAATTATGGCGGCAACGTGGACGCCACCACGCCGTTGCCGGCGCGGATGGAGGTTGACCATATCGCGTCCTACACGGTCGACGCAGGCGGCACCCGATGAGCGCGAATCACCGGACCCTGGTGCCCGTGGCCGATGCGCCGATCGTGGGCAGAGTCGCGGAGCAGGAAGATCATGCCGGCGCCATGGCGGCCGTCGGCACGGAACCGATCAAGCGGGATGGGCGGCAATGGCTGTTCATCGTGCTGCTCTGGCTGAACGTGACGTCCTTCATGGGCGTATTTTCTGCGAGTCAGGGCGCCTTGTATACGTTGGGGGTCACTGCCCGGTATCTCTTGTGGCCGTTCATCCTGCTCGCGATCATCATGCACATCTCCACGCGCGGCGTGCAGGCGCTGGGCAGCAATCTCATCCTTATCATGCCGTTTTTTGCGATCGGGGTCGTCGCAGGGCTGCTGGGGTACGACATCATCACGTCGATGCGGTTGCTGACATTCTGGCTGCTGGGGGCCATGTCGGCCGTGACCATCGCGTTGGAGCTTCCCACCGATCGGGTTCAGCGGACCGTATTCTGGATCATGATGGCCGTGATGGGTGGTTCGCTGTTGGCGGTATTCGTGGCGCCCGGCATGGCGGTCGGGCTGGACACGCGCGGGCCGCTGGGCGGGGGATCCTGGATCGGCGTATTCGCCGGCAAGAACGCGCTGGGCTGGTTCGCCGGCTATGCGCTCATCTTCAGCGTGCTGTCGCCGGGCATCGCCGCGCCGTGGCGGCTGCTGCTGGCGGGGGTGACGGCGGTCTGCCTGTTCTTCTCGGGTTCGCAGGGCAGCATCGTGATCGTCGTGGCGACCGCGGCGTTCGTCGGTGTCATCTGGCTGTTGCGCCGAACGTCGCTGTCGCCCGGCGCGCGCGCGGGAACGCTGTTGACGATCGTGCTGTTGGCGGTGCCGTTGCTGATGGGGATGTCGACCCTGGTGCTGCAAGCGCTGGGCCGCGATACGACGCTGACGGGGCGGACCGACATCTGGCGCGTGTTCCTGGACCGGGCGCTGGATTATTGGGTGATCGGCGCCGGGCCGGGATCGTTCACGAACGTGTCGATCGTGACGATCGACCTGTCGTCGGCGCTGACGGCGCTGGGAATGATCCGCACTCCCCATAACATGTTCATCGCGGTGCTGGGGGAGACAGGGATTGCGGGCCTGATCGCCTATGTCGCGATCCTGGGTTATGTCGCCTTCGTCGTGCCGTTCCGCTTCGCCGCGCGCGCGGCGTTGCCGGCGTCCGCAGTGGCGTTCAGCACGATGATCGGCGGCATCGGCGAGACCCGCGAGGTGTTCGGTCCCGCCTTCGCCATGTTCCTGGTCCTGCTGATGCTGACGCTGACGCGGAAAGGCGAACGGGAGGCGCCTTCCGCCGATGCCGGAGCGGCCGCGGCCGCGGCCGCGCCGCCGGAGCGGGTCCTGCATGTCCCGGTCCTCGGGCGCTGAGCATGTCCGCCGCGATCGCCATCCTGATCCCGACATTCCGGCGGCCGGCACTGCTCGCCACCCTGCTCGACAGTCTGCTGGCTGACGGGGCGGGGCAAAGCGCCGTGGTCGTGGTCGGCGACAATGACTGCGATCTGGCGATTGCCGCGCTGGTCGCGGGCTATGCGTCGCGCGGCGACGTCCGCTATCTCGCTGTCCCCGCGCGGGGTGTGTCGCAGGTACGCAATGCGTTGGTCGCGGAAGCGATGCGGATCGTGCCGGACTGGCGCTGGCTGCTGATGCTGGATGATGACGGGGTCGTGAAACCGGGCTGGCTGGAGCGGCTGGTGTCATGTGGCGACCGCTATTCCGCGGATCTGATCGGCGGTCCGGTCGAAGGCGCACTGCCGCCGGGGGCCAATGCCTTCGCGCGGCGCAGCATGTTCGCGGCGCGCCGGCGGTGGTCGACCGGGCCGATCGCGCTGCTCAACACGACGCAGAATCTGGGGATCGCGCGGCGGCTGCTGGAGCTCCTGCCCCTGCCCCTGTTCGACAGCCGCTATGGGGCGTCCGGCGGCGAGGATTACGACCTGTTCCGGCGGACCGCGCGAGCCGGCGGATTGCAGGTTTGGTGCGACGAGGCGGTCGTGGTGGAACCGGCGCCACCCGAACGGCTGACCCCGCGATCGCTGCTCAACCGATACTTCACGATCGGCATCTACATGGGGCCGATCGATGCCGCCTATGACGGGCGGGGCCGGACGTTCCTGCGCGCCTGCAAGGGGCTGACCCTGGGCGTTCAGGAAGCGGTCCTGGGGCTTGTCCGACGCAAGGCGGAGGCGGCCGCCCATGGGACATTGATGATCGCGCATCATGGCGGGCGGCTGTGCGGCCTGGCCGGCGCGCGATCTGCGCGCTACGTGAAAACCGAGGTGGGCTGATATGGACGAGGGGGCCGCGACGCGGTGGACGGTAGGGCTGTGCACCTACAAGCGGCCTGATGGCCTGGCGCGGGTGATCGATCATATTGGACGCGCGGCCGCCCGGCTGGGCGAACCGGTGACGGTGATCGTCGTCGACAATGACGGGTCCGATCCAGCGATCGCAGCGCTGGCGCAGGCGCGCGCCGCGGCGGCGGGGCTCGCGCTGGTGTTCCAGGTGGAGACGACGCCGGGGATTTCCGCGGCCCGCAACGCCGTCTTTGCCGCGGCCGATGCGATGGGCGCGCGGTTCATGGCGATGATCGACGATGACGAATGGCCGACCGACGACTGGCTGGTCGAACTCGACGTCGAACGCGCACGAACCGGCGCGCATGTGGTGGGCGGACCAGTGGCGCCGGTGTTCCCGGACACTGCCAAGCGGCTGGAGCCGATCGCGCGCTGGTGGTCGGTCGAGCGCCAGACGCTGAACGGAAAGCCGTTCGTATTCTGCACCTGCAATTTCCTGATCGACCTGCATGCGGTGCGGGATATGCCGCGGCCGCTGTTCGATCCGAAATTCGGGCTGTCGGGCGGGGGCGATACGGTGTTCTTCCGATCGCTGTTCTTCGCCGGGCACCCGATGGCGTGGACCGACAAGGCGCTGGTGCATGAGGAAGTGCCGCAGTCGCGCGCGTCGGTGGCGTGGATGCGGACGCGCCGCTACCGCGTCGGCAATCATGCGGTGAACTGGGAAGTCCGCGACGGCGGACGGCGCAAGGCACTGCTGAAATCGCTCGGGCTGACCGCGCGGCTGGCCATCTATCCGTTGCTGGGGCGCGAACCCGAGGCGCGAATGGCAGGCTGGCTGTTCGAATATGAAAAGGTGCGCGGTCGCTGGAACGCGCATCGCGGCGCGCTGTATATGGAATATGCGCGCGAGGGCGCGCTGGCGAACGAGAAGGCGTGTCGTTGAACGGCGCCGCCGGAAGCGAGGCCGCCGGTCCGCAACGCGGGCGATTGCTGCGGCGGGCATTCGCCATGATCGAGGGGGGCGGCATCGGGCGCTTCCTGAGCGTGATGGCGCCGACCGCGGTGGCGTTGGGTGTGCAGTTCATTGCATTTGCGGTCACGGCGCGTGGCCTGGGCGTGACGGCGTTCGGCGAATATGCCGCGATCCTGGGGCTGGCCGCGATCGGGGTCGAACTGGTCGGGCTCGGCGGCGCGGACCTGCTGGTGCGTGCGGTGTCCCGCGATGCCAGCCGTTTCGCACCGTTCTTCGGCAATATGCTGTTGCTGATCGCGCTGACGCTGGTGCCGGTGGTGCTACTCGGCCTGTATGTCGCGGTGTTTCCTGCGCATAGCAGCCTGCCGCCGATGCTGATCCTGATGGCGCTGGCGGCGGAGATCACGATCGGGCGCATATCCGCCTCCGTCGAGTTGGCGATGGTGGCCCATAGTCAGCCGTTTCGGGCCAGTTGCGTCCGGATGACGACTGCGATGGCGCGACTGGCGCTGGCGCTGGCATATTTCTGGTTCGCGTCGTCGCTGGCCGGTTGGGTGGAAATGGTGCTCGTGCAGTCGCTGGTCCTGGCGGGCCTCTATCTGCTGGTGGTGACGCGGCTGTATGGCCGCCCCGTCATGCGTTTGCAGACCGCGGAACTGACATCCGGCGTCGCGTTCGGCGTCAATCAGACGGCGCGCGCGATGCAGGGCAATATCGATCGAGTCATCTTGGCGCGCTTTACCGATCCGGCCGTGCTCGGTGCCTATGCCGCGGGCGCACGCATGTTGTTGATCGGGCTGTTCCCGCTGCAGGTGGTGACACGAATCCTGTATCCGCAATTCTTCCGGCACGGCGAGAACGGGATCGCGGCCACGCGCAAATTCGCGCTGAAGAGCCTGCCGGCGATGCTGGGAACCGGCATTCTGGCGAGTGTTGCGGTGGCCGGCGTCGGCTATTTCGTGCCGGCGGTGCTGGGCCGCGATTTCATCGCCGCCCGCGAATCGGCGATGCTGCTCGGCCTGTCTCTGCCCCTGATCGCGCTGCAATATCTGGCAGCCGATACGCTGACCGGTGCCGGGCTCCAGCATATCCGGGCAGTGATCTACGGTGCCGCCGCGGTCGGTTTCGGCCTGCTGCTGGCGTTGGGAGCGCGGGTGGGCGGCGTGAACGGCCTGATCGCGGCCTATCTGGTGGCGCACGCCCTGCTGGCGGGAACATTATGGGTCGTGGCGTTCACGGTGAAGGATACCGTGCGAGTAGAGCCCTGAGCATGATCAGAGCGTGATCCGGGACAGGCCGATGCCGATCGCAAACAGGATCGTCGCGACGATGCAGGCCCATTCGACCAGGTCCGGTCGGCTGCCGCGATCGACCCGGTCGGAGACAAACAGAACGAGTGCGACCGCCGCCGCCGCGAGCGGGTAGAATTGGTATCGGTACATGTTGGCGACGCCCACAATCAGGAACGAGAAGGAATAGAGCGCCGAAGAAGCGGCAAGATAGAAGCTGCCCTGCGCAAGCAGGCTCCTGTCCTGCCGGTACCGCCATATCAGCCCCATGATCTCCAGCGCGATCAGCAGAAAGAGCGCGGGCGAGAATAGCGGAAAGGATTGCAGCTGCGCATGGAGCGCCGTTCCTTTCAGCATCAACGGCGCCTGCGGCATCGCGCGGTAGCGCCGCGTCAGAACCGTATCTTCGTAGCGAAAGGTTTCGGGGCCGACGAAGCCGAACAGGGCTTCGTTGAAATGGGCGACGCGATGTTCGGCATAGGCGACGGGATGCGATGCGACCGACAGGATCCAGGGCTTCACGCCCTTGGTACCCATCAGGATCGGCTGCGCGCAACGACCGAAATTGATCGGATCCCACCATTTCGGGCTGTAGCAATGATCCACCAGTTCCATGTCGACCGGAACGGTGAATTTCGAAGGATCCCGGGAGAAATGCGCGGTGCCGACGATATCGTACAGGATGAGCGACTTGAACGCTGCGCGGCCTTCGGCTCGTAACACATAGCTGTTGACGACGGTCGAGGCGGGGATCGCGATCACGACCATCGCGGCGCTCGCCACCAGCAACAGCATCGGGCGCGCGATCCAGTGCGGGCGCCACGCATAGAGGATCAGGGGGGCGGCCGCGAAAATCGCGTTCGAGCGCACCAGAACTCCGTAGGCGAGAAGCAACCCGACGGCGACGGCGGCGATCGTCCCGATTCGGGCCAGGACACGGCACCGGAAGAGGATCGCAAATGCGGCGAGCAACGTCACCGCCATGCCGACGTCCTTCCAGATGAACGCGGTGAGAATGATGAACGGGGGTGCCAGGCCTACGGCAAGAATGGCCGCCATGGCCTTGAGCCGTCCGGTCGCCAGCAGTGCATCCGCGACCAGGTAGAAGGTCATCCAGTAGAGCAGCACATGCAGGACGAGCAGCGCCGATCCACCGCGACTGACGGGAAGGAGACACGACCATAGCCAGGCCATGATCGGCGGATGCCACGGCGTATAATGTCCACTGACCGCTTCGCCATACTGGCGGAAGCTGTCATGCGTCATGATGCCCGGGAACCAGAGCGCAACGTTGCCCGCTGCGAGGAGCAGACAAAGCAGGATCAGCAGAAGCCGTGCACGACGACCGGGATCGAGCGGTGTATCGGCCATGACCATCATTCTTCCCCAGCTCGCCGGATGCTCGGCGCCTATCGTTCGATGCCGCTTTCCTCAAGCGATTAGCTTTTGAGGCCTCGACCCGCCAGGCGCAGCGACGGCTGTCCGGGCGCACTGGTCCGCCGCCGGCATCCGCTGTAGAGGCCGTGCCGTACGGCAGCCAGGGAACGGTAGAGCATGACGGGCAGGACCACGGAACTCGGTGTCGGCCGCGACTGGCCGCAGATGCTGGGCCAACTGATCCGTTACGGAATCAGCGGGAGTATCGCCAGCATCGCCAATATCGGAGTCTATTGGGTGGCGCAGGCCCGCTTTGGCTGGGATCCCAATCTGGCCTGGGCGCTGGGTTTCGTCATGGCCGTGCTGGTGGGGTATGTGATCCACAGCCGATGGAGTTTTCGCGGGCATGGTCGCCGCGACAATCTCGCCCGGACCGGCGGGCGCTTCATGATCGTGGCGTTGATCAGCTTCGCCATCAACAGCCTGTGGGTCTGGCTGCTGGTGCAATATTTCCGTCTGCCGATCTGGTCTCCCTATCCGTTGGTGCTGGGCGTCACGCCGCTGCTGATGTTCTGGCTCAATCGGCGGTGGGTATTCGACTGAGCCCCTGCGCGCAGAGAGCATGCCGTAGCGTATCGACGATCCGGCCGTGGGCTGGAGCTTCCGCGTGCATCCGAAATCGGGCCGCTGTTTATATCTTGCGCTGAATATCCGGCCCCGCCATGAGCGGATCAACCAGTGTTGGCGGACGGGACGATTCCTGTCCGGTCAGGATGTCAGGCGCTAATCCCGGGGATGAACATGAACGCGAGCGACCGACGGCAGCCCGAGATCGCCGTGATCCTGCCATGCTATAATGAGGAAGCCGCCATCGCCGGCACGGTATCGGCGTTCCGCGCGGCGCTGCCCGGCGCGACTGTCTATGTTTACGACAATAACAGTTCCGATCGGACGGTGCAGGTCGCCCGGGCCGCTGGCGCGATCGTCCGGACCGAACGCATGCAGGGCAAGGGCCATGTCGTTCGGCGGATGTTCGCCGACGTCGAAGCCGACGTCTATGTCATGGCCGACGGCGACGCCACCTATGATGCGACCGCGGCCGCCAGGATGGTCGACGAGATGTGGACACAGCAACTGGACATGGTGGTCGGTGCGCGGCAGTCGGAAGTGCAGGCCGCCTATCGGCGCGGGCATCGTCTGGGCAACGCGCTGCTGACCGGGATGCTGGCCAAGCTGTTCGGCCGGACGTTCAGCGACATCCTCTCGGGATATCGGGTGTTTTCGCGGCGGTTCGTGAAAAGCTTTCCCGTCCTGTCGGCCGGGTTCGAGATCGAGACCGAGATCAGCGTGCATGCGCTGGAATTGCGCATGCCGGTGAGCGAGGTGATGACGGCCTATGGCGCACGGCCGGAGGGATCGATATCCAAATTGTCGACCTATCGCGACGGCTGGCGCATCTTGATGACGATCGCGACGCTGTTCCGGTTTGAGCGGCCGATCCTGTTCTTCGGCTCGATCGGCGGTGTCCTCCTGCTGCTGGCGCTGATCCTGGCGGCGCCGTTGCTCGTCACCTACGCGCAGACCGGGCTGGTGCCGCGGTTCCCGACGGCCCTGCTGTCGATGGGGCTGATCATCCTGGCCGTTCTCAACGGGTTTTGCGGCTTGATCCTCGATACGGTCGTGCGCGGCCGCCGCGAGGTTCGGCGGCTGGCCTATCTCGGGCTGCCTGCGCCGATGGGCCGGGCGGATGCCGATCCGGTTGGTGGAGCGATTGCGTAGATTGCCGACAACCGGTTCCTAGTTGTCGCTCAAAAGGATCGTGCCGATGGGCGATGCAGTGAAGCGGTTCTTGCTGGCGGGGGATCGGTCCGTCCGGCCAACAGTGATCCATCTTGCGCTTTTCCTGGCGATCATGGTTGCGACCGATCTGCTGCTGTTACGCGGCATGGGGTGGAGCGTCATCTTCTGGGGGCACAACCGTCCCCGTGGGCCGGCGATTGGCTTCGCCCTTCTGATGATCGCCGCGTTCGCGGTCTGTCAGCGGGGGATCGCGTTCGGTCTGCAGGATCGCCAGGTCGGCAAGGCCCTGACCGCCACGCTGATCGGCGCGGCCGCAATGTCGATCCTGACGGCGTTCGCCGTGCTGCAGCGCTTTCCAAATTCGGGGGACGAGTACGCCTACTGGTTCGGCGCGGAAACCTATCTGGCCGGTCGATTGTGGAATGCGGCCCCGCCACTCGGACAGTTGCTGGCCAGCAACTATACCTGGGTGGCGGGCGGCAAGTGGGCGGGGCAGTACCCGCCGGGTTGGCCGGCGACGCTGGCCGCAGCCACCGCCGTCGGCATTTCGCCGTGGATCGTCGGAACAGGCCTGGCGGGTGGGACCATGCTGGGCCTTTACGCGCTGATCCGGCGGCAGGCGGGGCGGCTGATCGCCACGCTGGGCGCCATGGTGTTCGCTGCCGCACCGTTCACGATCTTCACGGCTGCGTCCCTTCATTCGCACACCCTGGCCGCGGCGCTGGGCGTCGGCACGATGGTAACGATCGCACGGGCGGCGATATCGCGTTCCATCGGCTGGCCGATCCTGGCAGGGATCCTGATCGGCGCATTGGGCGTCACGCGATCGGTGACCGCCGTCGCCATATTGCTGCCCTTCCTGGTTTCGCTGGCCTGGCGTCGGGACGTTCGGACCGCGGTCCTGGTGGGGATCGGCGGATTGCCATTCATTGCGCTGCTGCTCTGGTACCAGGGCTCGATCACCGGTGACCCTCTAAAGCCGGTTTACTGGCTGTCGGGTCGCAACGTCGACCATCTGTATTTTGACGGCCCCTCGATCCGGATCGGCCTGACGCAAACCCTGACCCGGCTGGCGGGGCTCAGCGTGTGGACCGTGCCTGTCCTGCCACTGGCCTGGCTGTACGCCTTCCTGCACAAGCTTTATGTACGGCGTGTCGGGGTGGCGGACTTCGTGTTCCCGCTGGGCGTGTTCATTTTCGTCTTCTATCCGCTGCATTTCGGTAACGGTTATGGGCCGCGTTACTATTTCGATGTCTGGCCGCTGATGATCTACACCGTGGCGTCCGCGCTGCCGGACGTCCAACCTGCCATCCGGCGGGGGATCGAGGCGGTGCTGGTGCTGTCGATCGTCTACGGCATTGCGCTCTGGCCGGTGCTGGCCGCGGATTTCAGCCGGATTACGCATGAACGCCGGGACCTTTACGATCAGGTCGCGGCGCTGGGTATTCGCCATGCCGCCGTCTGTATCCGGAGCGGAACCAGCCCCTCCCTGCCGATGCCGGTCAGTGATCTGGCGCGGAACGGCGTCGAAGCCACCGGGTCCGTGCTGTATGCGCGGTGCGACACGGTGGCGCCTTCGATCCTGTTCGACGTGTTTCCGGACCGCAGCCTGTGGGTTTATGATCGTGCGCCAGACGCCGTTCGCGGCCGTTTGACCCGGATACGCTGAGGCCGGTGTCCGCGGGAGCGTGACACCGGCCCGGCATGGGGTCACCCTTATGCGAAGACGTGCTGGGTGGTGACGTCGTTGAGGCTCACGCCGAGCAGCGTGATCGTGTTGACCCCGAACGTGGCGACGACGTCTGCCCCTAACGCCTTCAAAGCGGGATCGCCATATTGGCCCTTGAGCGCGGACCAGTCGATCCGATCTTCCCCGATCTTGAAGTCCGTGATCGTATCGTGTCCGAACGTCCCGTCGAAGATGAACACGTCTCGCCCCGCGCCGCCCGTAAGACGATCATTGCCGCCGCCGCCAATGATGCGGTCGTTACCGAGCTTGCCGTCGATCGCATCGACGCCGGCGCCACCCAGCAGGATATTGTCGATGTCGTTGCCGTAGAGATAGATACCCGTGTCATTGGCGGTGCCGCGAATGGCCGTTCCCGTCAGCCCCAACTGTTCCACATTGGCCGCGGCGGTGTAGTCGACGCTGCTGAAGATCTGGTCCCAGCCGCCCTTGACCAGTTCGACGATCCTGTCGCCGATATTGTCGACCACAAAGGTGTCGTCGCCAAGACCGCCCGTCAGGATGTCGGCCCCGGCGCCACCATCGAGCCGATCGTTGCCGGCGCCGCCCGACAGCACGTTCGCGCGATCATTGCCGATCAGGATGTTATCCAGATCATTGCCAGTGCCCTGGACCGCGTTGCCGACGAGAGTGAGATTCTCGACGTTGGCCGCCAGGATGTGATCAACGGATGCCGTGACACTGTCGATCCCTTCGCCGGCTTTCTCTATGACGATGTCGCCGGCATGATCGACGCTGTACCAGTCGTTACCATGGCTGCCGGTCATCCGGTCTGCGCCCTCGCGGCCGTTCAGAGCGTCTTGGCCGGTGGTCCCGGTCAGCACGTCGTTCGCGGTCGTGCCGTTGAGCGTCTGGCCCTTCACGGCCGCAGCCGCGGTCGGAACGGATGCCACGGCGGCTGCCGGTGTGGCTGTGGCGGGCGTGGTGACGACGGGCGCGGCTGCGACAGGTATGACCACCGGAGTTGCAACGATCGGTGCTGCAGCGACTGGCGCGGGTACGGCCGGCGTGGTTGCTGCCTGCGTGGGTGTGGCCGGGGCTGCGGTCATCGGGTTGGTGACGGCCGCCGCGCCTGTCGGGTTGATCAGGCTGAAGGCTTGCGCGGCCACCAGATCCGCGGATTTCACGCCGATGAAGGTAACGGCGTCGCTGCCGAACGTGGCGACTGCATTGCCGGCGACATCGCTGAACTTGGGTATGCCATACGCAGCTTTCAGTGCGGACCAGTCGATCGCGTCCTCACCGACCTTGAAGTCGGTGATGGTGTCCTTGCCGAACCCGGCGGCGAACACGAAAGTGTCCCGACCGAGGCCGCCCGTCAGCTGGTCATTGCCGGCGCCGCCGATGATCCGATCGTCGCCGGCCTTGCCGTCGAGATAATCCTTGCCGGCTCCACCGGTCAGGATGTTGTTCAGTTCGTTACCGTTGACGATGCCGCCTCCGACGCTGGAGGTGCCACGGATCGCCGTGCCGCTTAGTGTGAGCTGCTCGACATTGGCGGCCAGCGTGTAGTCGACGGAAGATATCATCAAGTCCCAGCCCTCGCCGGCTTTCTCGATCACCACATCACCGATGTCGTCGACGATATAGGTGTCACCGTCCGCGCCGCCGCTCATGACGTCGGCACCCTTGCCGCCATCGAGACGATCCGATCCGCCACCGCCAGCCAAGACGTTGGCCATGTCGTTGCCAGTCAGGATATTCGCCGTGTCGTTGCCGGTCGCCCGGATGGCGTTTCCGGTCAGCGTGATGTTCTCGATATTGGCCGACAGCGTGTAGTCACTGGACGCGTAGACGATATCAGCCCCTTCGCTGACCAGTTCGACCACCACGTCAGCCACATTGTCGACGATGTACACGTCGTTGCCCGTGCCGCCGATCAGGCGATCGGCGCCGGCGCCGCCATCGAGCTTGTCATTGCCGGCACCGCCCGACAGGATGTTGTTCAGCTGGTTGCCCGTCAGGATGTTGCTCAATTCGTTGCCGGTGCCCTTGATTGCCGCGCCGACGAGCGTGAGATTTTCCAGATTGTCGCCCAGCGTCCAGTCGACCGCCGCGCGCACCGTATCCGTTCCTTCGTTTGCCTTCTCGACAATCCTGTCGCCGGCATGGTCGACATAATACATGTCGTTGTTGGCGCCACCGACCAGGATGTCGGCGCCCTTCGTCCCGCTCATGAAATCGGCGGCAGGACCGCCCGACGTCACGCCGGTCAGGCTTTCCGGCACATTGTCCAGCGTGTAGGCGCGGACATAATCGACCTGCAGATCGGCGCCCTTGAAGTCCGCCGCGACCTTGGAGTCCAGCGCGAGATTGACGATCAGGTACATCGGTCCGTGCATGTCGGCGGGAGTAGGGATGCTCTTGATCGCGACCCCGTCAATGTACCAGGTGACGGTTTCCTTGGTCCACATCACGCCGTAATTGTGGAAACCTTCGGTCACGTCGGGGGTGAAAACGGTGGTGCCCAGCGGCACGTCCGTCCCGGTGGAACGGTCATGGATCGCGACCGTCGTGACGTCGCCGCCATGCGCTTCCATGACATCCAGCTCGGACCCGTTGCCCTGGCTGGTGTAGAGCCAGAAGGCCGGGAACACGCCCTGACCCGACGGAATGTCCATCCGCGCTTCGAAATAGCCGTAGGTCTGCGTGAAGCTGTTCCGCGTGCTGAGCAGACCCGAAGTGAACTTGTACCCCGAAAGATCATCGACCAGGTCGGTGGCGGCGGCTTCCGCGTGGATGTTCAGGATGCCGTTCTTGATCGAAAAGGGATTGAGGCCCATTTCGGTGCCGGTGACCCGCGAAAGCAGCGTGGGATCGACATAGAGCTGCTTCTCGCCGGTGGAGGAAAGCGTGCGCGCCATGCTTGCGTTGCGGTCATTGCCCCAGCCATAATCGGGCCGCCAGGTTCCGCCGCCCTGACCGTCCCACAGGCTGAGCGAATTGAAGTCTTCGGAGAACGACGTCTTCAGCGCGGATGGCGTATAGCGCAGCTGGAAATTGTCCGCGGTGAAGCCGGACAGCGTCGTGTCCAGGAATTTGATGGCGTTGTTTGCATCCAGATTCAGAACGACATCGCTGCCGACCTGGGTCATCGCGGCCTTGACCTGTGCAAAGCTGGTGAACTGGGCATAGCCGGTCAGGCGGACCGTGTCCGGGTTCACCGCCACGTTGGCCGAGGGACCGGTGTGGAAATCGGTGATGACGTCGCGGCCGGAATTGGCATTGAACACGAACGCGTCGCCGCCACCGCCGCCGGTCAGGACGTCATTCCCGCCGGCGCCGTCCAAGCTTTCCGTCCGCGCGCTGCCCTTCATGTAATTGGCCAGTCCATTGCCGACCACGCCATCCGCATATCCGACTTCCAGATTTTCGATATGGTCCGCCATGATGTAGCTGCCGACCACATAGACGGTGTCGATGCCTTCATTTGCTTTCTCGACGATCTTGGTTGCGCTCGTAACCTGATAATAGCGATCGTCACCATCGCCGCCAATCCAAGTCACGGCGCCACCGCCGGTAAATCCATCACCACCTGATGTTCCGGTTGATACGCCATTTACCAGTGCGTTCTTATCGAAAACACGGGTGATCGACCCCGAAAAGCGCATAGTATTACGATAGAAGTCCATGATCGCCATTTTTAAGTTCCCGCGCTGCTGTATGAATCATGATTAGGGCGAAAGTCATGGCGATTGTGTGCGCGATCGCGGTTCCCGCGCTGTAAACCTTTTTCCCCCTTTCCGGCGCGTCCGCCTGCTCCGACTTCGCGGGTGAAGCCAGTCCTGTTGCCCGCCACGTCGGCACGGGGCGGCGATCCGCGCGATTCGATTGGCGACAATGCGCCGCTCGGCTATGACTCTCGACGTGACGGAAAATGGATGGGATGCGCCGCATGAACACGATCTACGATTGGTGTACGATCGCCATCTTTGCGGCGATCGTCGTGCTGTTCCTGCAGCGTTCGACCGCGGCAGGGGCGCCGAAGGATCGGATGATCGACTATCTGCCGCCGGCACTGGGCTGCGCCGCTGCCAATTACCTGGGCAATGAAGGGCATGATCTCGGGGCGATCGTGCTGCTTGTGGCGACGGTCGCCTATTTCATCTTCGTTCTGAAACCGTTTCCCGCCAGCCGTTGACCGGAATACAGGTCTTCGTGGCACGCCGGGTAATCGCGGATGGGGTATTTGCCCTTACAGGGCGATGAAGATGGCCGGATGAGGGCAGATGGACACCTTATCCGGCGTTGCATTTTTGCTGCATTGCAAAAATATCATGTTCCGTAGCGGCAATATGCTCAATTTTGAGACGTATGGATCGGGCATCATCCTGGAACCGATTAAGATTTTGCCAGAAATCAAGGGTATAACTCTGGTTTTTGGGGGCTCGGGCCAAGACAGTGGGGCAACTGCCCCATCTTGTGCTGCACTGCATTGAAGGGTAGGGATTTCTTAAGGAAACGGCTTGGTCCTATGAGATTCGGGACGTACTCCTTGGCTTTCGGACCGTTCGCAAGACGATCTATAAGGGGTATTTATGATCATGATTAAGAAAATCTTGTATGCGGGCGCCGCCTCGGTTGCCCTGTTCGCGGTTGCTCCGGCGTCGGCAGCGACTATTAGCTCGCAGGCTTCGTTCTTCGATGGTACCACTGGTACGTTCTCGGCGACCGTTGCCGGCGCGGGTGCGTTCTCGCAGGCCTACACGTTCGACGTTGGCGCGATCGCAGGCGACGCTCTGCTCACGATCATCTCGGGCAAGCTGCAGGCGAGCAACACCATCACCGGCCTGACGCTCACGCTGAACAGTGTGGCCTATCCGATCACGACGACCGGTCCCGGGATGCTGGGCGGGTACGTCATCGGCGGTAGCGCCGCGCAGATGGTTTCGCCCGGCCTGCAGTCGCTGGTCATCTCCGGCAACACCACGGCCAACTCCACGAGCTTCAGCGGCACGATCGACTTCAGTGTCGCCGCGGTTCCGGAGCCGGCCAGCTGGGCGCTGATGATCGGTGGCTTCGGCCTGGTCGGTGGCGCGATGCGCCGCCGCGCCAAGGCGACCCGCGTCACCTACGCGTACGCCTGAACCCGTCGGGCGGTCTTCGGACCGCCTGATCAGATTGGGGCCGCTCGACAGATGTCGAGCGGCCCTTTTTTGTGCCTTTTCATGATCGTCGCGCCACAACTTTGCCAATTCGGGAATTGCGGCATGCCACCGAGGCGCGGCCATCTTTCTGACGCGACTCGGCCGCCCTCCACAACGTCGCGTGATCCCGCCAACCGTCCATGTGGTTCTTGGATCGACATGGCGTACCGTCCACGCGGCATGACCGCCGACCAGGCGATTTCCCACGAGCCGCGCTGCCTAGCCCTGCATGTGATGACATGCGGACGCAGCGCATCCGCCAGCGGCTGTATCAACATAGCGCGCGCTCATCCTTGCCGCTGTTCGGCGGACATTCTCGGGACGCCATGACCAGGGTTTACGGGACTTTTACCGTCGCCGGCGCATGAGGATCCCATTGCCGCAACGGCACTTTTCAGGGTGAACCATGGTGACCAACAGGGTCGAGTCGAACCGGGTACGGAACGCGCTGCAGGCGTGCCGGGTGCATTTCCTCTGGGCCGCATTCTTCAGCGCGCTCATCAATCTGCTGTATCTGATGCCGACGCTTTACATGCTGCAGGTCTATAACCGCGTCGTGCCCACCGGCGGCATGGCGACGCTGGTCCTGCTGAGCGTGATCGGGGTGTTGGGCCTTGCGGTCCTGAGCGCGCTGGAATGGTTGCGATCGCGGTTGCTGGTCCGGGCGAGCGCGCGGTTTGAAAGCCGGTTGGCCGGCCCTGCGATCGATGCCGTGTTGTCGCAACGCCAGCTGTCGCGGCTGGACCGATCGGAAGCGATGCGCGAGTTCGACACCGTACGGCAGGCACTGGCCAGCCCCGGCATGCTGGCGGCGATGGATGCACCCTGGACCCCGATCTACGTCATCGCGGCGTTCCTGCTGCATCCGGCGCTGGGCGCGCTGACCGTGGCTGGTGGTGTCGTGCTGCTCGGGCTTGCCTGGGCGAATGAAAAGTCCACGCATGGTCCACTGCGGCGGGCCAATGATGCGGCCAACGCCGCTTACGCCAACGGCGCCCATGTCAGCGCCTATGCGTCCGAAGTGCGCGCGCTGGGAATGCGCCGCGCCCTGGCCGGCCGGCAGCTGAATCACCGTGCGACCGTGTCGACGCTGCAGGCGAGCGCGAGCTTTTCGGCGGGCAATTACGGCAGCGCGATCAAGTTCATCCGTCTGACGTTGCAGTCGGCGGCACTGGGGCTGGGTGCCTATCTGGTCGTGCAGGGATCGATGTCGGGCGGGGCGATCATGGCGGCGTCGCTGCTGCTGTCGCGGGCGCTGGCGCCGATCGAGCAGGTCGTCGGCGCCTGGAAACATCTGATCCACGCCCGCAGCGCCTATGACAAGCTAGTCGCGCTGTTTGCGCAGTATTCGGTACGGGCCGCGACGAGGTTGCCCGCACCGACCGGGCGGGTGCAGGTGGAGCAGCTGACGATCCTGACGCCGCAGAATGACCGGGTCGCGGTCGAAGGCGCATCGTTCGTGATCGAACCGGGTGAGATCATCGGCGTCGTGGGGTTGAGCGGGGCCGGCAAATCGACCCTGTTGCGTGCCCTGGCCGGAGCCGCGATCCCGACGCGCGGCGCGGTCCGGTTCGACTCGGCATCGTCCCAGGATTGGGACACCGAGTTGCTGGCCGAACATGTCGGCTATCTGCCGCAGGAATTCGTGCTGTTCCCCGGCACGATCAAGGACAATATATCCCGTTTCCGGATCGATCTGGGCGAGGATGTGGAGCGGATCGATGCGGCCGTGATCGAAGCGGCGCAGACGGTGGGTGCGCATGAGATGATCCTGCGCCTGCCGCAGGGCTATGACACCCCGATCGGCGTCGGCGGGGTCGGCCTGTCCGCCGGGCAGACGCAGCGGATCGCGCTGGCACGCGCGCTGTTCGGCAGTCCGCGCATCCTGATCCTGGATGAGCCGAACGCCCATCTGGATGCCGAGGCCGACCATGCGCTGCGCCAGCTGATCGGCCGGCTGCGCACTGCCGGCACGACCGTGATCCTGGCGGCGCACAGCGGCGACCTGCTGGCATCGGTCGACAAGCTGCTGCTGTTGCAGAATGGCCGCGTCGCCCGATTCGGCCCGATCAGCGATATGGTCACCGACCGTGTCAAACCCGTCTCCCACCGTCCGCAGGAGGTCGCACAATGACCGCCAACACCTTTTTTCCATCGTCCACGCCCGCATTCGCCTCAGCCCAGTCGTCCGGCCTGGATGACCCACGTCGGGAAATCCGAATCGGCGGGACGATCGCCGCCCTGTTCCTGATCGGCGGTATCGGCTGGTCGGCAGTCGCACGGCTGGACGCCGCCGCGGTGGCACCGGGTGTCGTCAAGGTTTCGGGTGAGCGGCAGGTGGTGCAGAGCCTGTCCGGCGGGATCGTCACCGGGCTGTATGTCAAGGAGGGCGATCCGGTTCGCGCCGGACAGCTGCTGGTGGCGTTCGCCACGACCGAGTTGATGGCGCAGGAACGCTCGCTGGCAACCCGGGTGATCGGCCTGCGCGCCGAAATCGCTCGGCTGAAGGCCGAGCGGATCGGGTCCGCGACGATCCCGACGCCGCGCGAGTTCGAAACCCTGTCGGGCATCGACCGTGAGGACGCCATGCGTGCGCTGGCGATGGAAGCGGCGGAGCTGCACGCGCGGCGGTCGGCCGATCTGGCCGCGAACGACGTGCTGCGCCAGCGGATCGTGCAGGTCGGCAACCAGGTGTCGGGGTTCCAGCAGCGCCAGAACTCCAACGAGCGCCAGCGGGTCATCAACACCGATGAGCTGACTTCGCTGGAGACGCTGTACCGCAAGGGATATACCACCAAGACCCGGGTGCTGGCGCTGCGGCGGCAGGCGGCGAGCCTGGATGGCGACCAGGGCGCGCAGGCCGCGGAGATCGCGCGGCTGCGCAGTGCGGCCGGCGAGACGCGGATGCAGATCCTGGCCGATCGCAGCCAGCGTGCCCAGCAGGTGGCAGAGCGCCAGCGCGCGGCAGAGGGGGAATTGCAGGCCGTCCTGCCGCAGTGGGAAGCGGCGCTGAGCCAGCTGGCACGGGCGCAGGTGCGCGCGCCGGTCGCGGGTACGGTGTACGGGTTGCAGGTGCATACGCTGGGCGGCGTGCTGGCGCCCGGTGCCCGGATCCTGGAAGTCGTCCCGAAGAACCGCGCGCTGGTGATCGAATCGCAACTGGCCACCACCGATGTCGGCGATGTGCGGGTGGGGCAGACCGCGAAAGTACATCTGCTGGGGCTGAAGAGCGCGAACAGTCCGAATGTCACGGGTACGCTGGTCCGCGTGTCTGCCGACAGTTTCACCGACGAGCATAGCGGCCGATCCTATTATACCGCGGATGTCCGGATCCCGGCCGCGGAACTGTCGCGGTTGCGGCGCGATGCCGGGGTCGTCAACGCGCTGAAACCCGGCGCGCCGGTGCAGGTTTCGGTGGTGGTACGGGCGCGGACCGCGCTGCAATACTGGCTGGAACCGATGACCGGCTGGTTTGCGGGCGCCATGCACGAACGCTGACAATTCGGTTCGGCGCAGGGAACCGATTGGCGAATAGGACGCTCGCCTCTTTACGTCTAGGACAAGAGACGAAACAGGGGAGCGGCGTTCCATACCGATGGTGAGCAGGGCAGGGTCAGACCGATCGGGCGTGACAATCGAAGGACGGCGGGCGGGGGAGCGCGCGCCACGCCGGATCGTCGTGGCGCGTCTGCTGATGCTGTGGGTGTTCGTCGTCCTGCTATACTTCCTGTGGGAGGCCGCAAAGTATCGCGGGCTTTATGCGCTGCTGTCCGAATGGCAGTTCGAACAGTTCGGGCATTATCTCCCGATCCTGACCTTTTCCTTTCTGGTGCTGCTGTTCGGGTCGCCGGCGGCGTTGCTGTTGCGGGCAAGGCGACGGGCGGATAGCCCGCGGCTGTCGAACCGGACCGGCTATGAAGCCGCCGTCATGACCGGTTCGAATTTCCGGCGGATCCTGTTCGGCTTTTCGGGCGGGTTGGCCGCGGCGGCACTGGTCACGCTGTTGTGGACGCTGACCTTGCCACGGATGGCAGTGCCGAAGCGCGTGATCACCGTTGGCGCCGCCGACAGCATCGCGCCGGACCGAGGCCCCGCGATCCTGCGCGGACGGATCGTCTACACCCGGACGGCAGCGTTCGCGCAGGATCTGTGGCTGACGCGCCGGGGCGTGCGATTTGCCCCGGTCCTGGCGGTGGCGGGGCGCGAATCGCCGCGAACGATCCGCTATTTCGTCGAATTGCTGCCGACGGATGCGCCCGATCCACGGGTGGATGGCGCCATCCTCGCCCGATCCGGCGTACTGATGCGCAACGCCCTGCCTGGATCGATCGTGCGCCTGTACCGCTATGCCGGGTATGACGTGAACACGCCTTATTATGTGCTGTATGCGTCGACCCGCACGATGCGCTGGCCCTATTATGTGACCGCCGCGCAATTGGCGACTGCGGCGGTGATCCTGCTGCTGGCGGCATTGTTCCAGCATGGCCATCTGCGCCGGGTGACGCGCGAGGAGGACGTCGTCGGATAAAGCGCGAGCCGCGCTTAAGAAAGTGGTGACCGCGTCGTTAGGGGCGTTGGAATACCAACCCTTGATGCGATGATGCGATCAAGGCTGCATGGTTTCCACCCGGTCTTTCCCCTCTTGGCTCATGCTCAGCCTGATCCCGGCAACGATGCTGATCGGCGCGGCGCGGGCGAACCGGGACAGCCTGTTCGAAGGGCCGGTGCCCGACCCGATCGCCAACGCCGTCATGCCCGCGGCATCGCCCGCGATCGCGGGCGGCGCGGCATCGGCAAGCGGGCAGGATGTCGCGCGCGGCACCGACGGGTTGTTTTATGTCACGGCAAGGGTGAACGGACGACCGCTACGGTTCCTGGTGGATACCGGTGCCAGCTTCGTGGTGCTGACCGCCGCCGATGCACAGGCCGTCGGCGTACAGCCGGAGGAACGGCATTATAACGGGCGGGTCGAGACGGTCGGCGGCAGCACCGCAATGGCGTGGACGACGCTGGATCATGTCCATGTCGCCGGTCACGACATCCATAAACTGCGCGCGGTGGTGGTGCGCGGCGGCCTGGGCGTGTCGTTGATGGGGCAGAACATGCTGGCCGAACTGGATTCGGTGACGTTCCAGGCCGACCGGCTCAGCCTTCGCTGACCTCCGGATCCGCAGGGCGGCGACCGAGCGCATGACGGGCGCGTCGCAGAAACGCGCCGGTCATGGCAAATCCCACCAGCAGCATCGCCCAACTGGCCGGTTCCGGAACCGCGGGAGCGGGCGCGGGCCCGGAATTGCCGGGAACGACAGAAATCGGACCTGGGCCGCCGGGCGTCGACAACGCGTCACCGGGACCGAAGCCGGGCCCTGGGAAGGCATCAACCGGCGCAGGCGGCGGTCCATCGAACGGCCGGGCAAAGTTCGCCACCGGCGGTGGCGCCGCCGGTGGCGCGGCAAACGCAGCCGCGGGCGGAACGCGGGCGGCGAATGCCGCCGGCGGGGGAAGCGCCGCGCCCGGCCGACCGGGAACACCGCGCGGGCCGCCGAGGCCACCGAGAGGTCCGTTGCCCCCGGCCGGTCCATAGCCGGTGAACATGGCATAGGCCGTGGGCGAAAAGGCGCCGAGCAACGGCGTATCGGCAAAGGGGCTGAACAAGGCGCGTTCGTTGGTGACGGGCAGCGTCGAGATGAAAATACCAGCGGCCAGGGCGACAATGGTGATCTGCCGCCGTCGTTCCTCGTTCTTTAGCGTGAAGCCGCGCGCCGCCATATGCAATTCCAAACGGTGTCGGCGCGCGTGGTGCGGCCATCATGATGCAACCGATATCAGAACGATATTTTCCATGCGACACCGAAATGTGTCCTGAAAACATCAGCAAAGATTTGCCGATCGGATTGGAACCACTTAGCAACACTGCGATGATGGAAATGCATATTTTCTGGCGCCGTCCGACGCCGTTGTTCCGGGTGAATCGCGGCGTGCGTGCGGTCCTGTCTGCCATGCTGTTGCCGGTGTTGCTGACGGCATGCGGCGAAAGCGCGCGGCCCATGAACGACGCGGAGCAGATCGTGCAGGCGGTCCTGGCGCAGCAGGCGGTGCCGAACCGCCCCGTCTGCCTGGACGATTCGACGCAGGACAATGCGCTGGACGTCTATCGCGAGATGATCGTGGCGCCGCGCCCCGCCCGCCGCGAATTGAAATGGTATCCGCCATTGCCGCTGGACCCGGAGGCGCGCGTCACCACGCGCGCGCTGCGGCGTACCGAATTGGGTAACGACACGATCCGGATCGAAGAGCCGGAGCCGCGCCGCGATTTCCTGCCCGGCCTGACGCAATTGGAGTTGGACGGGACCGCGCGCCGCATGTTGCGATCGCCGACGGCGATCCAGCAACGGGTCGCCATCCGGCAAAGCTGGACCCCAAAGGGCGTGACCGCGCGCTGGTGGCCGCTCAACCGGATCCGCAAATCCTGCTGGCCTCTGTTCGAGGTCAGCGATCCGGTGCGCGATCGCGGCATGGCGTTCGTCACGGTGCGCGCGGAACATTGGGGTGTGCTGTATGCGCTGAAGAAGACCGGAGCGCGTTGGCAACCGATCGCCGAATGGAGCCGCTGGCTCTATTAAGCGCATCTTATGGGCTGCACCGATAGCAGCGCGTGATCCGTTCGCAGCAAGAGGGCCCATGCATGCAGATTCTGGTTACCGGTGCCGCCGGATTCGTGGGCCATGCGACCACACATCGTCTGCTGGACCGCGGTGACAGCGTGGTCGGCCTGGACAATTTCAACGACTATTATGATCCCGCGCTGAAGCACGCCCGCGCCGCGACGCTGACCGCGCGCGCCGGGTTCGACATGGTGACGATGGACCTGGCCGATGCCGATGCGCTGGCCGCGCTGGTGCGGGATCGCGGGTTCGATGCGGTCGTTCATCTGGGCGCGCAGGCCGGCGTGCGCTATTCGATCACCAATCCGTTCGCCTATGAACGGTCCAATCTGCTCGGCCATCTCGCGGTGCTGGAGGCATGCCGTCATGCCCCGGGGTTGCGGCATCTGGTCTATGCCTCGTCCAGTTCGGTCTATGGCGACCGGCCGATGGGCGGTGCGGGGTTCCGCGAGACGGAGGCGTCCGAAACGCCGGTGTCGCTCTATGCCGCCACTAAGCGCGCAAACGAACTGATGAGCGGATGCTATGCGCATCTGTACCGGATCCCGCAGACGGGGTTGCGGTTCTTCACCGTCTATGGCCCGTGGGGACGGCCGGACATGGCGTTGTTCGGATTTACGCGCAAGATCCTGGCGGGGGAGCCGATCGAGGTGTTCGGCAACGGCCGGATGGCGCGTGACTTCACCTATATCGACGATATCGTGGACGGGGTGGTCGGCGTGCTGGATCGTCCGCCGGCGGACGGCGGGCACGACGTGCTCAACATCGGCAACACCAACCCGGTCGGGTTGATGGACATGATCATGATGCTGGAACGGGCCTTGGGGCGCGAGGCGGAGAAGATCATGCTGCCGATGCAGCCGGGCGACGTCACCGCGACCTTTGCCGATACCGCCCGGCTGACCGCAAAGACCGGCTATGCGCCGAAGGTGATGCTGGCGGAGGGGATCGAACGGTTCGTGCGCTGGTATCGGGCGTTCTACGCCGTCTGACGCTTATGGCAGCCTGACATCAGCGGTTGGCGCCGCCGCCATCGAGGACCTGCCGAACCTTGACCGCAAGCTGGTGCAGGGAGAAGGGTTTGGACAGGAAGGCGACGCCGGGATCCAGGACGCCGTTATGGACGACGGCGTTGCGGGTGTAGCCGGTCGTGAACAGGATCTTCACTTCGGGAAAGCGGGCGCTGGCGAGGTCCGCCAGTTGGCGGCCGGTCATCCCGGGCATGATGATGTCGGTGAACAGCAGGTCAATGCGGGGCCGATGTTCCAGCATTTCGAGCGCGTGGGCGCCGTCAGTGGCCTGGAGTACGGTATAACCAAGCGCTTCCAGCGCATCGACCGACATGGTGCGCACGCGCGCATCATCCTCGACCACCAGGACGGTTTCTGCGGTCCGCGCCTGCGGCAAGGCGTCGTCGCTGGCCGCGCGGGCGTCGTTCGTGCCGGTTTCCCCGAAATGCCGCGGAAGGTAGAGCCGAACGGCCGTTCCCTGACCGGGTTCGGAGTAGATCTTGATATGCCCGCCAGACTGTTTCACGAATCCGAAGACCTGGGACAGCCCGAGACCAGTGCCCTTGCCGATGTCCTTGGTGGTGTAGAAGGGGTCGAAGGCGCGTTCGATCACGGCGGGGGTCATGCCGGTGCCGGTGTCGGTGACGCAGAGCAGCACATATTGGCCGGGGGTGACCTCCGCATGCGCGTCGGCATAGGCCTCGTCGAGATGCGTGTTGTTGGTTTCGATCGTGAGCTTTCCGCCGTCCGGCATGGCGTCGCGGGCATTCACGCACAGATTGAGCACCGCATTTTCGAGCTGGCCCGCGTCGATATAGGCGGGCCACAGGCCACCGGCGAGCACGGCTTCGATCGCGATCTGCTCCCCGATCGTCCGGCGCAGCATTTCCGACATGCCGCCGACCAGCCGGTTGACATCCACCGCCGCGGGTTCGAGCGCCTGTTGCCGGGAAAAGGCCAGCAGCCGCGCCGTCAGTTGCGCCCCGCGCAGCGCGCCTTCGCGGGCATCGTCGATGAAGGCGCGGGCGTGGATCGGATCGCGATCCCATCGTCGGATCGCGAGATCGAGCGAGCCGATGATGATACCCAGCATATTGTTGAAATCATGCGCGATGCCGCCCGTCAACTGGCCGATGCTATCGATCTTCTGCATCTGCCGCACCTGGCTTTCGGCCGCGGTGCGGTCCGCCATTTCGGCGACCAGCCGCGCATTCGCCGTCTCCAGCGCAAGACGTGCCGCCACCGCGTCCCGCAGGCGCGCCCGTTCGGCACGGATCGCGAACAGCGCGAGCAGGAACATCGTGAGGATCGTGGCGATCAGCCCGATCTTCACCAGCGCCGCCTGCCGGTTCGACAAGGCTTCTCGTCCGATCAGCAACTGCTGTTCTTCGACGCCCATTTCGCGGATCAATCGGCGGATCGCATCCATCAACCGCCGGCCGTCGCGTTCGTCGGCCAGCGAGATCGCACCGCCCGTGGCGGCAAGGCGATCCTGATTCAGCGTCGCACGCAGCAGCGCGCGGCGGCGATCCGCGAGCAGCAGCAGGCGTTTCAATCGGCTGACCTGGCGATCATTGTCGGCGACCAGATAGGCCAGCGCCGAAAAGTCCGCGCCGATTTCCGTCAGCGCAGCGTCATAAGGCTTCAGGAACTCCGCCCGGCGCGTCAGCAGATAGCCGCGTTGGCCGGTTTCGGCATCCTGCAACCGCGACAGGATGGTGGTGAGCCGATTCTGCACTTCCAGCGTGTGACGGACCATGGCAAAGCTGCGTTCCTGCCGGTCGACCATCCACAAGGTGCCGAGCACCGTCAGTGCCAGCAGCGAGAAGCCGATGATCAGCGGACCCATGGATCCATGGTGAAGGCGCAGTGGCATAGGATTTTATGCGCAGGTCGCGAACGCGGGACAAGTACCCGTTCGTCTGATAATTTACGATATTAAATCCAATATGGTGCGCGGGCGGTCATGCGTAGATCCGGTCCAGCACCGCGGCGACATCGACCAGCCGTTCCGCGGCGGTATCGAAGCCGGCACCGTCCGCTAGCCGTCGGGCCCAGTCGGCGGCCGCGCGCCCGCCCCAGACGTCCGGCGGATTGGCAAGAACGGCGCGCGTGGTGCCGCGATACTGTTCGGCCACGAAATCATAGAAGGAGCCGGCGACATTGCGCAGACTGGCGCCGCCGTCACGACCATAGAAATCGGCGGCAATGACCGCGTCGCAGCCGGCGTGCAGCCGCCAGGAACAGGCCAGCCGCACGACCGCGCCGGTTTCCAGCCCCAGCGTCACGATGGCGAAATCCTCCACCTGCGTCGCGCGGTCGACCAAAGGCCGGCCGGCGGCGAACAAATGGCTGGACACCGTGGTCACCGCCGGAAAATCGAGCGCCCACAAGGCGAGATCGACGAGATGGACGCCCAGATCCATGACGCACCCGCCACCCGACAGGGCGGGATCGTAGAACCAGGGTTTGTCGGGGCCATAGGCATTGTGGAAGGTCAGGTCGATCGCATGGACCGGCCCGAGCGCTTGCGCGGTCAGCAGATCCCGGATGCGGACCATGCCGTCGGTCAGGCGATAGGAGAAATCGACGCCGAGCAGTCTGTCCGCAGCCCGCGCAGCGGCGACGACCGCGCGCGCCTCGCCGCCATTCCGGCCGAGCGGTTTCTGACAGAAGACGGCAACGCCGCGTTCCAGCGCCTCGATCGATTGCGCGGCATGGAAGGCGCTGGGCGTCGCGATGACGATGCCGTCGAGTTCGTGCGCGAGCAGCGCGTCGAGATCCTCCACGGTGGCGGCACCGGGGGCCAGCAGCAACGCCTCCGCCCGGTTTTCCGGAGACGGATCGGCGATGGCGACGATATCAATCCGTCCGGTCGCGGCGATCGCCGCCAGGCGGCTGCGCCCGATCCAGCCGACGCCGAGAAAGCCGAGGCGGGGGCGGGGAATAGGCGCGTTCATAGCGTGACGACGCCCTTCAGGAAGCCGTCCGGGCGATCGCGGACCGCATCGAGCGCATCGCCGAGCTGGTCGAGCGGAAAACGGTGCGTGTAGAGCAGCGACGGATCCAGCCGGCCGGAGGCGACCGCGGCCACCGCGTCGCGGATCCCCTGCACATAGATTTTCGGATCGCGTTCGTGCGCGTTCACTACGTCGATGCCGCGCCAGTTCCAGAGCCACAGATTGACCTGGCGCGGGCCATCCTGATGATAGCCGGCGATGATCAGTCGGCCGCGTTCCGCCGTCAGTTCACCGGCGAGGTCGAGCGGCCATTGCTTGCCGACCGCTTCGATCACACGGTCGCAGAAGCCGCCGTCGGTGAGCGCCTTCACCCGATCGATGATCGCCTGGTGATCGTCCATCGCGATCGTTTCCGCCGCGCCGTACCGGCGGGCGATGTCCAGCGAGAAGGGCCGGCGCGAGATGGCGATGACGCGGGCGCCGGCGTCCGTGGCCAGCCGGCAGAGGATGGCGCCGAGAAAGCCGATGCCGATGATGGCGACGGTCTGCCCCGCGCGAATATCACACCGCCGCCAGATGTTCATGGCGCAACCGATCGATTCGCCGGGAAAGGGCTGCCCATCCAGTTCGGGCGGCAGCGGCACCACGGCATCGGCGTCGGCCACGTCATAGTCGGCATAGCTGCGGTAAGCGAGGGTGGCGACGCGCTGGCCGATTGCGAGTCCGGTCACGCCATCGCCCAGAGCGTCGATCCGGCCCCAGCCCTCATGCCCCATATCGCCCGGTGCGCCGGGATATGTCTGCCAGTCGGGCGCGCTCCATGGACCCAGGTTGGACGCGCAGACGCCGCACCCCTCCAGCCGGACCCGTACCTGTCCCGCCGCCGGTTCGGGGACCGCGACGCGTTCGATGGCGATTCGTTGCGGCCCGGTCAGGACCGCCGCCCGCATCGTGCCGGTCATGCGCGCGCGGGTCCGGCGATGAACGCGGTCAGGGCGTCATGCGCCATGTCGTCGGTCACCTGGCGCGGCGGGTGCTTGCAGAAATAGGCGGACGCGGCATCGATCGGCCCCGCCAGCCCGCGATCCAGCGCCAGCTTCGCACAACGGATCATGTCGATCGCGACCCCCGCCGAATTGGGGCTGTCCTCCACCGACAGCCGCAGTTCCAGGTTCATCGGCACGCCGCCGAACAACTGCCCCTCCATCCGCAGGAAACAGACCTTGTTGTCATTCTGCCACGCGACATAGTCGGACGGGCCGACATGGATATTGTCGTCGTCCAGCCGATGTTCGGCGACGGATTGCACCGCTTCGGTCTTCGACACCTTCTTCGACGCCAGCCGCCCGCGGTTCGACATGTTGAGGAAGTCGGTATTGCCGCCCGTATTGAGCTGATAGGTGCGATCAAGCTTGACGCCGCGCTTGTGGAACAGATCGGTCAGCACACGGTGGACGATGGTGGCGCCCAGCTGCGCCTTGATATCATCGCCGATCACCGGGATGCCGGCATCGGCGAAGCGCGCCGCCCAGGCCGGATCGCTGGCGATGAAGACCGGGATATTGTTGACGAACGCGACCCCGGCCTCGATCGCGCATTCGGCATAGAATTCGGTCGCCGCCTGCGATCCGACCGGCAGATAGTTGACCAGCACGTCGACATCGCCGTCGCGCAGCGCCGCCACGATCGCGGTCCGGTCGGGTTCGGGCGCATCGGCCAGCAGGAAGGTGCGATCGTCGGGCTGATCCGCCATGTGCGGGGAATAGCCGTCGAGTACCCGGCCCATCGCCACCGTGACGCCGGTCGGTTCGACCGCATCGGTGAAGACCGCGGTGCAATTGGGTTTGGCGAAGATCGCGTCCGACACGTCCCGCCCGACCTTGCGGCGATCGACATCCCAGGCCGCGACCACGCGGATGTCGCCAGGCCGATAGCCGCCCAGTTCGGCATGGGTAAGGCCGGTGCGATCATTGCCGCCGTCGCGGTAGTGAAACAGCCCCTGCACCAGCGAACTGGCGCAGTTGCCGACCCCGATGATGGCGATGTTGATCGGGCGGGCGGGGGGTGCGAGCATGGCTTCGGCCTTCATGCGGAAATCAGGGACGGGGTGGCCAGCGCGGGGGCGTAGCGGTCGATCATCCACGCGCAGAAATCGGCAAAGGCCTGCGGATCGACCGGCGCGCTGGTGTGATGCGGCGCGATGCCGAGATGCTCCGGCGTAAAGCAGAAGGTGACGGTGACGTCGAAATCGGCGAGCGCCGCCATCTGCCGATCGAACCAGTCGATCGCGTTGGGGCGGAAGCTGTCGGCCCAGGACAGGCCGGTGCGCAGCCGGCGGGTGCCGAGCCGCTTCATCCAGGCGACGGCATCGTCCAGCCGCGGATCTTCGAAATGGAACCACTGCATCAGGCCGATGTCCGCGGCGTGACGGGCATAATGATCGAGCGCGGGCTTCGGGCTGCCATCCTCGCGGATCAGGCCCATGTAGAAATGGCGGTAATAGCTCGATCCCTCCGCCTCGCGGTGGCGGGTGGTGGCGCCCCAGGACTGCGGCAGATCATAGAGGCTGTACCAGAAGATGCGCGGCACACGGCCGATCAGCAGTTCGGCGGTGCGATCGATGCCGAACACCTGCACCTCCTCCGCGCCGAACGATCCGACACCGACTTCGGTCACCCAGACCGGCTTGCCCGGTACCGCGGCCTCGATCTCGGCGATGCGCGTCGGCCATTCGCCGATCTGCCACAGGTTCCAATCGAGCGGGAAGCCGTGCACGGCGACCGCATCGACCGCATCCAGCGCGCCATGATCCTGCATCTTGCGCACCCAGCCGGCATCGATCGGCGACATCCCGCCCAGCACACGCGTGATCGCGGGATTGATGCTGG
>NZ_DASVTO010000017.1:0-6565 GCF_036387535.1 Sphingomonas sp. | reverse complement strand
GACCTGTTTGGGAAGCAGGGCCATCCGGTGCGAACGACCGTATCCGAAATGGGGCCTTTGCTGCTGGCCCGGTTGATGGGTCTGAACGCCGTGCAGGAAGGCGTGCTGGCGATCGTGTTCCGCGTCGCCGACGAGGGCGGGATGCTGCTGCTCGACCTGGGCGATCTTCAGGCGATGCTGGCGCATGTCGCGGAGAATGCAGCCGAACTGACGACGCGGTACGGCAATGTCACGAAACAGAGCGTCGGCGCGATCCAGCGGCAGTTACTGCAATTGGAATCGCAGGGCGGCGACGCGTTCTTCGGTGAACCGGCGCTCGACATTCGCGACTTCATCGCCGTGGACGAGCAGGGCCGCGGGCATGTCAATGTGCTGGCGGCCGACCGTCTGATGGCCAGCCCGAAACTCTATGCGACGTTCCTGCTGTGGCTGCTGTCCGAACTGTTCGAGACGTTGCCGGAGGTGGGCGATCCGGACAAGCCGGTCATGGTGTTCTTCTTCGACGAGGCGCATCTGTTGTTCGATGAGGCGCCCGACGCGCTGATGGACAAGGTGGAGCAGGTCGTGCGGCTGGTGCGATCCAAGGGCGTCGGCGTGTATTTCATCACCCAGAACCCGGTCGATGTGCCGGAGGATGTGGCCGGGCAGTTAGGGAACCGCGTCCAGCATGCATTGCGCGCCTTCACCCCGCGCGACCAGAAGGCGATCCGCGCGGCGGCGGAGACGTTCCGTGCCAACCCCGGTGTCGATGTCGCCACGGCGATCACCGAGTTGAAGGTCGGTGAGGCGTTGGTGTCGATGTTGCAGGCCGATGGCGCGCCTGCGCCGGTCGAGCGCACGCTGATCGCGCCCCCCGGATCGCGGCTGGGGCCGGTGACCGACAAGGAGCGGCAGATGCTGATCGCGTTGTCGCCCTATGCCGGTAAATATGATGCGGCGGTGAACCGCGAAAGCGCGCAGGAAATGCTGGCGGCCAAGGCCGGCGACGCCGCCGCGGCAACCGTGCGGGCGACGGCGGAGGCGCAGGCGGCCAAGGCGCAGGCCGCAGAGGCCAAGCAGGCCGCGGCGCAGGCGCAGACGGACGCGCGGCTGAAAGCGGTAGCGGACCGGGCCGCCGCGCGTGCCGAAGCCGCACAGGTCAAGGCCGAGGAGCGGGCACGGATCGCGGCGGAGCGCGCCGCCGCGCGGCCGACCGTGATCGACAAGATGGTGCAGTCGGCGGCGCGATCCGCCGCATCGTCGGTCGGGCGGCAGGTCGCCGGGCGGCTGGGCGCACAACTGTTCCGCGGGCTGCTGGGTGGATTGTTCAAGCGCTAGTGCGTTCGCGCCGCCGGGATCGCGCGCGGTTTATTCCGATCGTGAATCCGCTTAGATTGGCCGGAAACAAGGACAGGATGGCATGACGACCGATTTGTTGGACCAGACCGCCACGACCGACGGGATTGCATCTTTGTCGGTTGCGCAGGGCGACATCGATCCGGAGGGCTTTGCTGAGGCGCTGGGTCGGTCGTTCGAGGTCTATGGCTTTGCGGTGGTGCGCGATCATGGGATCGACCCGACGGTGATCGCGCGGGCGGAGGCGGCGGCCAAGGCGTTCTTCGCGTTGCCCGAAGCGGTGAAGCGGCAATATCATCAACCGGGAACCGGCGGCGCGCGCGGGTTGACCCCGTTCGGGATCGAAACTGCGAAGGATGCGAGCGCGGTCGACCTGAAGGAGTTCTGGCATGTCGGTCGGGAATTGCCGGCCGGCCATCCGTTCGCAGCCGAGATGGCGCCAAACGTCTGGCCCGATGAAGTCGCCGATTTTCGCGATGCCATGCTCGACCTGTATGCGGCTTTCGATGCCGCGGGCGCGCGATTGCTGTCGGCGATCGCCCGCTATCTGAAGCTGGATCCCGACTTCTTCGTGGATACGGTGCGCGATGGCAATTCGGTGCTGCGGCTGCTGCATTATCCACCGATTGGCGCGGAGTCGCCAAGCATCCGCGCCGGCGCACATGAGGACATCAATACGATCACGCTGTTGCTGGGCGCCGAGGAGGCGGGTCTGCAGCTGCAGAAGAAGGACGGCGCGTGGATGGCGGTTGCGATCGGCCCGGGGGAACTGGTGGTCAATGTCGGCGACATGCTGCAACGGCTGACCAACGGTGTTTTGCGATCGACGACGCACCGCGTGATGAACCCGCCGCCCGAGCGGCGTGGGGTGGCGCGGTATTCGATGCCGTTCTTCCTGCATTTCCGGCCCGATTACCGGATCGAGACGTTGCCGCAGACGATCAGCGCGGAGCGGCCGAACCAGTTTCCGGACAGCATCACCGCGCATGCCTATCTGATGCAGCGGTTGCGCGAGATCAAACTGATCTGAGCTTGGGATCTTCGTCCTCCCCCGGGCAGATCGGCGGTCGCTGGTGGAGTATCGCGCGGTTTTCGTCGATGCGGGGTTGCCGGCAGGGTCGGCCGGATGCTCAATGGGGCACTGACCAACCCGGAGTGACCGCATGGCCCGTTCGCTGATCGCCCTGACGACCCTTGGCCTGTTGCTGGCGCCGCCGGCGATAGCGCAGGATGCAGCGCCGAAAGGTGTTGCCAAGGCCGACGCGGCGGCGACTGAGCTGCCACCGCTTTCGGCGGACAGGACGGTCCGGCAATCGGCCATGATCGGCGGCAAGACCATCGGCTACCAGGCGACGGTCGGAACGATCCTGGTTCGCGATGCCAAGGGCAAGACGATCGGGCAAGTTGTCTACACCGCATATGTCGTGCCCGGTCGCGATCCGTCGCGGCCGGTGACTTTTGCATTCAACGGCGGCCCGGGCGCATCGTCGGTCTATCTGAACCTGGGTGCGATCGGGCCGAAGCGCGTGCAGTTCGGTGCCGAAGGCGATGCGCCATCTGATCCCGCAATCGCGCGCGACAACCCGGAAAGCTGGCTCGACTTCACCGACCTGGTGTTCATCGACCCGATCGGCACGGGGTTCAGTCGGTCGCTGGTGGACGAAGCGGAAACGAAGAAGGCGTTTTACGCGAACGAACCCGATGTCAAATATCTGTCGCGGATCGTCTATGACTGGCTGGTCAAGGCGGAACGGCTGCGGTCCCCCAAATATCTGGTCGGCGAGAGCTATGGCGGATACCGCGCGCCACGCTTGGCCTATGAGCTGCAGAGCCAGCTGGGTGTCGGCATCTCCGGCATCGTGATGGTGTCGCCCTATCTCGATCCGGCGGCGACGGGCGACGGAACTGCGCTGTCGCCGCTGCCTTGGATGATCGATTTGCCGTCGATGGCAGCCGGACATCTGGAGCGGCAGGGGCGGCTGACCCCTGCGGCGATGGCGCAGGTGGAGGCCTATGTTCGCGGGCCTTATGCGACCGACCTGTTGAACGGCCGGTCCGATCCGGCGGCGGCGGCGCGCATGGCAGCGAAGGTGGCCGAGTTGACCGGGCTGGACCCCGCGCTGGTGCGGCGAATGGGCGGCCGGATCGACAGCCGCACCTATCTGCGTGAGATCCGGCGTGACGACGGCAAGATCGGGAGCGTGTATGACAGCAATGTCACGGCATGGGATCCGTTCCCGTTCGCGCCGCAACAGCGATCGAACGACCCGATCCTGGATTCGCTGATCGCACCGACGACGAGCGCGATGGTGGATTTCATCACGCGCGAAGTCGGATGGAAGACCGATGCGCGCTACAACGCGCTATCCTATGCGGTGAATGCCGCCTGGGATCGTGGCACACTCGACGATTCGCCGGTCACCGACCTGCGCAAGGCAGTGGCGAACGACCCGAAAATGGGTGTGCTGATCGTTCATGGCTGGGGCGATCTCAGCTGCCCCTATTTCGCGTCGCGCCTCATCGTGGATCAGATGCCTGCCTATGGACAGGCGGAGCGGGTCAGGCTCGCCATCTATCCTGGTGGGCACATGTTCTACAGCCGCGGTGCCAGCGCGGCGGCATTCAAGACCGACGCGCGGGCGCTGTATCGTCGTTAGCAGTGTTCCGTAAGTAATCGATTTATAATGGATTTGGTTCAGCCCCGCCCGCGATATCCCGGCACGCCCTGGTCCGGCAGCCACAAGCCGGAGGGCGCTGGGCCGGATTGCCAGAAGACGTCAATCGGAATGCCGCCGCGCGGATACCAGTAGCCGCCGATCCGCAGGAACACGGGCTTCATCTCGTCGAACAAGCGTTGCCCGATACCGACCGTCACATCCTCATGAAAGCCGGCATGGTTACGAAAGCTTCCGAGGAACAGCTTCAAGGACTTTGATTCCACGATGGCTTCACCCGGTGCATAATCCAGCACCAGATGCGCGAAATCCGGCTGGCCGGTCACTGGGCAGAGCGAGGTGAATTCCGGAACGGCGAAGCGTACCAGATAGAGGCTGCCGATGCGGGGGTTGGGCACATAATCGAGCGTTGCGGCCTCCGGCGAGGCGGGCAGGGCGCTGGATTGTCCAAGATGAAGCGGTGTCATGGCGGCTCATCTAACCGATCTCCGGCCAAAAACGAAGCTGGACCGATGCGCGATTGAACCCCGCCGATGCGCCGGTTAGGGTGCCCGACAACGAACAGGGAGACGATGATGGACGCGTTGGTATCGACCGATTGGCTGGCCGAAGAGCTGGGGGCGAACGACCTGCGCATCGTCGACGCGACCTATTTCGCGACAGACCCGACGCGCGATCCGGCCGCCGAGTATGAAGCGGGCCATATTCCGGGCGCGGTGTTCATGGATCTGGCCGATCTGGTCGATACGGCGACGGACCTGCCCGGAATGCTGCCGCCGGCAGAAAAGTTCGCGAGCCGGATGCAGGCGCTGGGCCTGGGCGATGGCAGCCGCATCGTGATCTACGACAATTCTCCGCACCACACGGCGGCGCGCGCGTGGTGGATGCTGAAGACGCACGGCGCCCATGACGTCGCCATCCTGGACGGTGGCCTGGCCAAGTGGAAGGCGGAAGGCCGGGTGCTGAAAAAGGGTAAGGAGACGCTGCGCCATCGTCATTTCACGGTGTGGAAGGACGAAAAGGCGGTGCGCGACCTGGCGCAGATGAAGGCCAATCAGGCGTCCGGTGCGGAGCAGGTGGTGGATGCGCGGTCCGCAGCCCGGTTCTCCGGCGCGGAGGCCGATCCGCGGCCGGGCGTGGCCCCGGGCCACATCCCGGGCAGCGTCAACATCCCGCAGGACAGCCTGTTCGAAGCGGACGGGACGTGGAAACGTGGCGACACGCTGAAGTCGGTATTCGACGCGGCCGGCGTCGACCTGGCCAAGCCGATCGTCACCACTTGCGGTTCCGGCGTGACCGCGGCGGTCGTTCTGTTCGGCGCGCACCTGCTGGGAGCGAGCCAGGTGGCGCTGTATGACGGCAGCTGGAGCGAATGGGGCGCCGACGCGGCCACCGAGAAGGCGGTCGCCTGACCCAGTCGTCGCACCCGGAGCGCGCCGTCGCGCCCGCCACCCAGTTGGTGGAGGGCGGACGGCGCAAGACATGGACGCAGGGGATCGTCAATCCGCCGGTCTGGCGCGCATCGACGGTGCTGTTCGACAGCGTGGCCGACATGCGGGCGGCATCGGCACGGCCGAATGACGGGCTCTATTATGGCCGGCGGGGTACGCCGACGCAGTGGGCGCTGGCCGACGCGCTGACCGCGCTGGAGCCCGGCGCAGAAGGCACGATGCTGTATCCGTCCGGCGTCGCGGCGGTGGCGGGCGCGCTGCTGTCCGTGCTCAAGCCCGGCGACGATGTGCTGATGGTCGACAGCGCCTATGAACCGACGCGCGCCTTTTGCCGCAAGGTGCTGGCGCCGATGGGGATCACCACCACCTTTTACGATCCGATGATCGGGGCCGGAATTGCGGCGTTGATCGGGGATCGGACGGCAGCGATCCTGATGGAAAGCCCCGGCAGCCTGACGTTCGAGGTGCAGGACGTGCCGGCGATCTGCGCGGTGGCAAAGGCGCGCGGGGTGGCGACCTTGCTCGACAATACATGGGCCACGCCGCTGCTGTTCCGCGCGATCGAGAAGGGGGTCGACCTGACGATCCTGGCCTGCACCAAATATGTGGTGGGGCATTCGGATGCGATGCTGGGATCGGTGACCGCGGGGCCCGGCCGGTTCGAACGCCTGCGCGACTTGGTGCATGCCTATGGCATCCATGTCGCGCCGGACGACGCCTTTCTGGGCAGTCGCGGGTTGCGGACGCTTGGCGTGCGGTTGCGGGCACACGAAGCCGGCGGCCTTGCGGTGGCCCGGTGGCTGGCGGTGCAACCGGAGGTGGCGCGGGTGATCCACCCCGCATTACCCGATTGTCCCGGGCACGATATCTGGGCGCGCGATTTCAGCGGTGCGTCCGGGCTGTTCGGGTTCGTCCTGGCCGGGGGCGACGATGCCGCGCGGGCTGCCTTGATCGACGGCCTCCGCCATTTCGGGATCGGCTATAGCTGGGGCGGGTATGAAAGCCTGGCGATCCCGGTCGATCCCGCCGCGCTCCGAACGGCGACGCGGTGGGACGCCGCGGGGCCCCTGGTGCGGTTGCATGTCGGGTTGGAGGATCCGGATG
>NZ_DASVTO010000016.1:0-5567 GCF_036387535.1 Sphingomonas sp. | reverse complement strand
GCGGATTTCGCCAGCTATTATTGGAAGGTCGGCACGGTCACGCGGGGGGCCGCGATCGGCCCGCGCACATTGATCCTGTTCGCCGGTAGCGGCGAAGCGGGCGGCGCGGTGGATGTCCGCCTGGAAGGCGTGCCGTTCAGCCTGCGGCCTCCCGCCATGTCGCAGCCTGCCCCTGCGGCCGCCGGTCCGGCATTGCTTCACGTCAGCTTCGCCGCGTCGGCCGACCGGCCCGACATCACCGCCATCAAGCCCGGCGAGTTCTGACCCGGCATGCGCAGGACGCTATGATATGACGATCCGCCTTCCTCACCGCATCGCCTTTGCACTGTGCGCGGGTGCAGCGGCCACAACGACGGCTGCACAAATGTCTGCTCCCGCGGCCGAATATCGCATTACTGGGTTCCGGCATGCGGATTTCGGCATGAGCGAACGCGCCGCGCGCGCCGCGATCGGCGTCGATTTCCCCGGTGTCGCCATCGCGGAGGCGACGAACCGCGTGGAAGGCACCCGATTGCTGCAGGTCAGCCTGCCGCGGCTGGAACCCGGCCCCGGTCCCGCGACCGTCACCTATATCTTCGCCGCGGGGTCCAGGGCGCTGACCACAGTCAAGCTGGCTTGGGTGCTGCCGCCCAGCGCCACCGCGACGGAGCGCGCGTCGGTGGTGGCGGCGGGACTGCAACTGGCCGCCTATTTCCAGAATGCGCGCCCGCGCCCGCCGGTCGTATCCACCACCCGGGTGACCGGCCCCGACGCAGTCAGCCTGTACGCCGCACTCGACAGCCGGAACGCCGCCATCGAAGTCGCGGCCAACGGGGTCGAAACGGGCACCACCCCGTCGCGCCCCATGCCGTCCGGCCCGGCCATGCTGCGCGTCACCTACTTCGCCGACGTCACCAATCCCGACACGGGAACCCCGAAAAAAGCGGCGCAATGAACGGGATGTCTGCGGTGGGAGAAGATCGGCCTGCCGGCGCCAGCGTTAAAAGCGGCACACTTGGCAAATTGGAGCGGGTGAAGGGAATCGAACCCTCGTCGTAAGCTTGGGAAGCTTCTGCTCTGCCATTGAGCTACACCCGCATGTTGCCACGTCGGAGTCCCTCGGGACGGCGTTTGCGTGGCTCAAGGTCTTTAGCGCCGTCTTCGGTCGGCGGCAAGGTCGGGGATCGGTCCTTTGTCTGGACGAGTTCGGGGCGGCTTTGTGATTCCTCCACGATTGCGGTGTATGGCGATCGGATGATGCAGGGGGATCCAAGGCCGCGGTCGGCGGTGAGTGGCTGGGTGGGGCTGGTCGGGATGATCGGGCTGGCCGGCTGGACCCTGGTTGCGTGGCAATGGACGATGGACGGACCGCTGGCGGGGATGACCGCCGTGCTGGCGTGCGGGGTGCCGATGGTCCTGTGGTCGGTGCTGGTGGACCGGGTGCACCGCCGGCCGTCGACCGGGATCGACTGGACGCTGCGGCGGCCGTGGGCGGAGGTCCGCGAGACGGCATCGACCAAGCTGGTCGGGTTGTGGGCGACATGGGCGGCGATCGGCGCCTTCTATGCGCTGGGACGATGGTACTGGCAGGGCGGCTATGTGTTCGCGATGCACCTGATGGCCGGCGCCGTGCCGCTGTTGCTGGCGCTGTCGGTACCGTATCTGCTGTGGATCGACCGGCGGTTGGTGGACGCCCGCGACGGTGCCTATGCGTGCGGGCGGTGGCTGACCGGACGGCGGTACGACCGCGAAGTGCTGCGTGGCCATCTGCGCGCCTGGGCGGTGAAGGGGTTCTTCACGGCGTTCATGCTGTCGATCGTGCCGGGCAACTGGCACGAGCTGTTGAGCCGGCAGGTACCGGCGATGCTGGCCGATCCGATGGCGGCGGCATTCGGGCTGATCGCGCTGATGTTCCTGATCGACGTCGCGTTCGCGACGGTCGGATATGTCCTGACGATGCGGCCGCTGGATGCACAGATCCGCTCCGCCAATCCCTATCTGGCGGGTTGGGTGTCGGCGCTCGCCTGTTATCCGCCGTTCGTGCTGATCGCGCGCGGCGGGGTGGTGGATTATGAAACGAGCGGCGCGAACTGGTCGTGGTGGCTGGCGGGCAGTCCGCGGCTGACGCTCGCCTACATGATCCCGCTGATCGTCCTGACGGGCATCTATGCGTGGGCGACGGTGGCGTTCGGCCTGCGATTTTCCAACCTGACGCATCGCGGGATCATCACCAACGGACCATATCGCTGGACCAAGCACCCGGCCTATCTGGCGAAGAACCTGTTCTGGTGGCTGTCGGCGATGCCGGTCCTGACGGTGAACCATAGCGTCGTCGATGCGACGCGGAACGTGGTCATGCTGGGGGTGGTGAGCGGTGTCTATTACTGGCGGGCGCGGACCGAGGAACGGCATCTGGGCGCCGACCCGGATTACCGCGCCTATGCGGCCTGGATGGACCGGCATGGGGTGGTGCCGCGGATGTTTGCGCGCATGGGGTTGAAGACCGGCGGTTGGTGAGGGGCTGAAGCCTCACCCCCTCGGAGGTGAAGGGTAAGGCTTAGAAGCTCATGTCCTTGTAGATCCGGGACAGATCGCCGCGCCATTCGCCGTGATACAGATCTAGCAGGCGTTCGGCGGGCGTCTTGCCGCTGGCGACGATATCACGCAGCGGGTTGAGAAAGCCGGTTTCATTTTCGCCCGCAGCGTTGAGGCGGCCACGAGCGGCCAGGCCGGCATGTGCGATGTCGAGCACCTCCCGTCCCAATTGCTGGAAGGTGCGGCCGCGCGGCCCGCGGGTCTTCAGCCCCTGTTTCGGGACGTCGGCACGGATCCGGTTATGGTCGGCGATCGTCCAATGCTTGACCAGATCCCAGGCCGCGTCGAGCGCAGCATCGTCATAGAGCAGCCCGACCCAGAAGGCGGGCAGGGCGCAGATCTTGTTCCACGGGCCGCCATCCGCGCCGCGCATTTCCAGGAAGCTTTTCAATCGCACTTCCGGAAAGGCGGTCGAAAGGTGATCGGACCAGTCGGTCCGGGTCGGACGGTGTCCGGGATAAACCGGCAGCTCGCCACGCAGGAAGGCGCGGAAATCATGCCCGGCGGCGTCGATATAGCGACCGTCGCGGTAGACGAAGTACATCGGCACGTTCAGCATGTAATCGGCATAGCGTTCATAGCCGAAGCCGTCTTCGAACACGAAGGGCAGCATACCGGTGCGGGCGGGATCGGTATCGGTCCAGATGTGGCTGCGATAGCTGAGATAGCCGTTTGGCTTGCCATCGGTGAAGGGTGAGTTGGCGAAGAGCGCGGTGGCGAGCGGTTGCAGGGCAAGGCTGACCCGGAACTTCTTCACCATGTCCGCTTCGCTGGCATAATCCAGGTTGGTCTGGATCGTGCAGGTGCGCAGCATCATGTCGAGCCCCATCGTGCCGACGCGCGGCATATGATCGAGCATGATGCGGTAGCGGCCCTTGGGCATGATCGGCAGTTCGTCGCGGCCCTTGTCCGGCCACATGCCGAGCCCGAGGAAGCCGAGGCCGAGCCTGTCGCCGACCGCCTTGACCTGTTCCAGGTGACGGCCGGTTTCGGCGCAGGTCTGATGCAGATTGTCGAGCGGGGCACCCGAGAGTTCGAACTGGCCGGCGGGTTCCAGGCTGACATTGCCATCGCTGCCACCCAGCGCGATGACGTTTCCGCCTTCCTCGATCCCCGTCCAGCCGAAGTCGGTCATGCCGGACAGCAGATCGCGGATGCCGCCGGTTTCGGTATAGGAGGGCGCACGATGGTCGGTCGTGCGATAAACGAACTTTTCATGTTCGGTCCCGATCCGCCACCGCTCCTTCGGTTTTTCACCGCCGGAGAAGAGCGCGATGAGATCATCGCGCGAGGTGATGTGCGGGTCTTCCCCGATGCCGTCGGTGCGCGTGCTCATGGTCGCGCCATTACGCGCGCCGATCGTCCGACGCCAGCCGGCATTTCCATGATCCGACCAAGGTCATCGCCAGTCGCCGATCTGCGCCATCCAGAGCGCCACGGCGGCGGCCATGGCGGTGTCCGCACGCAGGATGCGGGGCCCGAGCGTGATCGCCGTCGCCGGATCCAGCGCACGGATCGCATCGCGTTCGGCATCCGTAAAGCCGCCTTCGGGACCGATCAGGATCGCGGCAGGGCCAGGGCGGGCGGCGAGCGCGAGGGATATCCCGCCGGTTTCGTCCGCGAACAGCAATTGCCGATCGGCCGGCCAGCTTTTCAATACCACGTCGAGCCGGGTGAGCTCCGCCAGTTCAGGTAGCGCGGTGCGGCCGCATTGTTCGGCAGCCTCGACCAGATGCGCGTGCAGCCGGTCGCGGTTGAGCCGATCGACGATGGTGCGCTGGGTAAGCACCGGGACGATTCGCGCGACACCAAGTTCGCAGGCCTTTTCCATCAGCCAGTCGATCCGCCCTTTCTTGACCGGGGCAGCGAGCAGCCAGAGATCGGGCACGGTTTCCCGCGGTTTCAGGTGACGGGTTACGGCCAGCGTGACGTGCCGGCGTTCGGTGTTCACGATATCCGCAAGCCATTCGCCGGTGCGGTCATCGAACAGCTTCAGCTGCGCGCCGGGTTTCAGGCGGAGGACCGTGCCGAGATAATTGACGGCGGGACCATCCAGGGTGAGATGCTGATCCTGCGCCAGCGGTTGATCTACGAACAGGCGTGGCAGGGTGTTGGGCGGCCAGGCGGGAGTGGCGGGCATGAGCGGCTTTCACGTGAGTCGGCCGTTCTTACCCTGCTGTTTCGCGGAGCGTGAGGCCGGGATGCCGGCAAGTGGGGTCAGCGGCACCTGGCGCGGGGTGAGCGGGATGGTTTCCGGCCTCTCCCGAAAGCACAGGGGAAGTGGTAGGGGGCCGCATGACCATCGATACCTTCACTCCGGACAGCGAAGGGCGGGGGCTGGTTCGGCTGCTGCCCGCTTTTCTCCGGCCGTTATGGTTGCTGGCGCGGTTCGATCGCCCGATCGGGGCGTGGCTGCTGTTCTGGCCGGGGGCGTGGGCGATCGCGCTGGCGGGGGCGGGATGGACGCGCGTCGACCTGATCCTGTGGTTCGCGCTGGGCGCGGTGGTGATGCGCGGGGCAGGGTGCGTGTATAACGACATCGTCGATCGCACGTTGGATGCGCAGGTTGCGCGGACGCGCGACCGGCCGCTGGCAAGCGGGCGTGTGTCGGTGCGAGCGGCCTGGATCTGGCTGCTATGCCTGTGCCTGGTGGGGCTGGGCGTGCTGACGCAGTTGAACCTGGCCGCCGGGATCACCGCCGTGGCCAGTCTGGGGGCTGTGGCGGCCTATCCGTACATGAAGCGAATTACCTGGTGGCCGCAGGCGTGGCTGGGGATCGTGTTCAGCTGGGCCGCGCTGGTCGGATGGGTCGCGGTGACGGGCGGGTTCGCACCCACGCTGTTCTGGCTTTATGGCGGATCGATCGCCTGGGTGATCGGCTATGACACCATCTATGCGTTGCAGGATGCCGAGGACGATGCGTTGGCGGGGGTGAAGTCGAGCGCATTGGCGCTGGGCAGGCATGCGCGAGTGGGGATCGCCGGGTTATATGC
>NZ_DASVTO010000015.1:0-2599 GCF_036387535.1 Sphingomonas sp. | reverse complement strand
CGACCCCGCGGTCGAAGCGGCGCTGATCGGCAAGGCGCCGACGATGGAGGCGTTCGAAACCGCCGCCACCGCGCTGCTCGCCGATGCCAAGGGCTTCGGCAGCAACGACTTCAAGATACCGCTCGCCCGGCGCACCCTGATCGCGGCCTTGCGCGAATTGACCGGAGACGCATGATGTTCGGATTCGGGACCACCAACAGCCTGACGATGAACGATCCCTATCCGCACTCGCTGCTGGATCGGGGCGCACAGGGCGTAATCGGCAAGCCGCTCGATCGCCACGAAGGGTCAAAGAAGGTGTCGGGCAGCGCGGTATATTCCGCGGAATATCAGCTGCCCGGCATGGTGTACGGCGTGCTGGTCAGTGCCAAGCGCGGGTCGGGCAAGATCGCGTCGGTCGATGCGGACGCCGTCACCGGCTTGCCCGGCGTGATCCAGGTCGTCACCGACTTCAAGCATTTCCTCCGCAACGCCGGGCAAGGCGGCGAGACCAAATCGCCGACCACCGGGGTCGAAGACATCGCCTATTTCGGTCAGATCGTCGCGATCGTGCTGGGCGACACTTACGAAGCCGCGCGCGACGCCGCTTTGCAATTGCCGATCGCTTATAAGGATCATGACGGCCGCTTCGATTTCGAAGCGCATCGCAGCGAGACGGACAAGCCGCCGCCCAACAACATCCCCGCGCATTTCTCGCAAGGCGATCTCGACACCGCGATGACGCATGCGGCAGTGACGATCGACACGACGATCACCACCCCGTCGCAGAATTCGGCGGCGATGGAGCCGCATGCCTCGGTCGCGACCTGGGACGACGGCAAGCTGACGCTGTACGGATCGTACCAGATCCCCAGCAAGGATGCGCAGCAGCTGGCGGGTGCGCTGGGCGTATCGTCGAAGAACGTGCGGATCGTGTCCGAATATGTCGGTGGCGGTTTCGGATCGAAGCTGGGCATCTCCCCCGAAAGTGCCGCGGCGGCGATCGCGGCGAAGCAATTGGGGCGCCCGGTCAAGGCGGTGATGCTGCGCCAGCAGGTATTCGATGCGACTGTCCGCCGATCGAACACCGAACAGCGCGTGCGCCTTGCCGCGGATGCGGACGGGCGCCTGGTCGGGATCGGCCATGAAACCTTGTGCTCGAATTTGCCCGGCGAGGATTTCTTCGAACCCGCCGGTATCGGCACGCACTCGCTGTATCCCGGCGAACACCGCGTCATCAATCACGATCTGGTGCGCCTCAACCTGGGCCTGTCGGGGTCGATGCGCGCGCCGGGCGAAGCGGTCGGGATGCTCGCGTTGGAAACCGCGATGGACATGCTGGCGGAAAAGATCGGCGTCGATCCTGTCGAACTGCGCAAGCGCAACGACATGGATACCGATCCGGAGAAAGGCGTGCCCTTTTCGTCGCGCTCGCTCACCCAATGCCTCGACGAAGGCGCGGCGCGCTTCGGCTGGGACCAGCGCGAGGCGAAGCCGGCCGCGCGGCGCGAGGGTGAATGGCTTATCGGCATGGGCATGGCGGCGGCGACCCGCAACAATCTGTTGCAGAGCGAAACCGCCAAGGTCTCGATCGACGCCAACGGCCATGCGCGCGTCGATACCGCGATGACCGACATCGGCACCGGCACCTATACGGTCCTGGAACAGGTGGTCGGGGAGTTGCTGGGCCTGCCGCGCGATCGCATCACCGTGAAGCTGGGCGACAGCGCCGGCCCGGAATCCTCCGGCTCGGGCGGATCGTGGGGCGCCTGCGGGTCGGGATCGGCGGTATACCTGGCGTGCGAGGGGCTTCGCGACCGGATCGCCAAGCAGCTCGGCGTCGACAGCGACCAGATGACGTTCAAGGACGGCATGGTCATCGCCGACAATCGCGCCACGCCCTTGGCCGATCTGGTCGGTGACGGCATGGAGGAAACCGGCGCGATCAAGCCGGGCCAGCAGGAGAAGGCTACCACGCAGGCATCCTATGGCGCGCATTTCGCCGAAGTCGCCGTCAACGCCGTCACCGGCGAAGTGCGGGTGCGCCGCATGCTGGGCGTGTTCGCCGCGGGCCGCATCCTGAACGCCAAGACCGCGCGCTCGCAATGCCTGGGCGGGATGACGTTCGGCATCGGTGCCGCGCTGACCGAGGAACTGTTCCACGACACCCGCACCGGCAAGCTGGTGAACCACGATCTCGCGGAATATCACATCCCGGTGAACGCCGACGTGCCGCAACTCGAAGTGCATTTCGTCGAGGAACGCGACATCCATGCCAACCCGCTGCATGCCAAGGGGATCGGCGAACTGGGCATTTCGGGCGCGGGTGCGGCGATCGGCAACGCGATCTACAATGCGACGGGCGTGCGGGTGGTCGATTTCCCGATGACGCTGGACAAATTGCTGGACGGCCTGCCCCCGGTGTAGGGGAGGTCTCATTCCCCCGCGGCAACCTCCCGCGGACCACCGGCAGCAAGGACCAGGCGTGACAGAATATCGCATGGACGGCACGCACCCGCCGATGGCGCTCGACCGCGGCGTGCAAGGGTTGCTCGGCGCCGGCCTCGACCGGATCGACGGCCCGGCGAAAGTCACCGGCACCGCGACCTACGCGCTGGAA
>NZ_DASVTO010000014.1:0-9598 GCF_036387535.1 Sphingomonas sp. | reverse complement strand
CCGGCGGTCGGCCGATCGATGACCGCGCGCGCGCCGCCGACGTCGGTCGTGACGACGGGGACGCCACTGGCCACCGCCTCCACCCAGACATTGGCCAGCCCTTCGGATGCGGTCGGCAGAACGAAGATGTCGGCGGCCGCGAACAGCGCGGGCAGGGCGGCGTGCGGCATCGGCCCCAGGAAACGGACCCGCCCCGCGACACCGGCGGCAGCAGCGCGCGCATCCAGTGCGGCACGATCGGGGCCATCGCCCGCGATCAGCAGGGTCGCGCCGGGAACACGGGCCAGCGCATCGATCGCGATCGCCTGACCCTTGCGCGCGATCAGATGACCGATGGTGAGCAGGACCGGCCCGTTCAGCCCCAGCGCGGCCTTCGCCCCGGCGCGGTCGGCGGGCGCGAACCGGTCGAGGTCGACGCCGGTGTGATGGACCGCGATCCGGTCGGGCGGCATCCCGAGCGCAATCATGTCGTCACGCAGACGGCCGCTGACCGCGAGCAGGCCGGCGGCGGCGCGGCCCGCGGCGATGACCTGGGGGCCGCAGAGGCGGCGATGGCCCCAATAATGGATGTCGGCGCCGCGTGCCTTGATCGACACCGGCACGCCCAGCGCGCGTCCCAGCCGGATCGCCGCCGGGCCATCCGGCCAGAAGAATTCGGCATCGATGACGTCGAACCGAAAATCGCGGCGGATGGCGCGCAGCAGCGGCAACAGACGGCCAGCGAGCAATGTCGGGGTCAGCGGCGCACCGGGGCCGGGGATGACCGGGAAGCGCGGCCGATCGATCAGCAGCCCGCCGCGCTCCTCCTGCGCCGGCAGCGCCGCCAACGCGGCATAGCGCGGATGGCGCGCCAGCAGCGGCGGAATGCCGATCGGCGCGACGACACGCACCGCGACGCCCGGTCGTGCGGCAAGGCCCTGGGTCTGGCGTTCGACGAAGCCGCCAAAGGCCGGCCGGCCGGCATCGGGGAACAGGGTGGACAGGGTGAGCACGCGCATGGTGCCCTCCTATGCGCGCCCGCCTTACCAAAGCCAGAAAACTGAACCCGTGCTGAGCGAAAATCACCGAAAACCGGTGGCCGGCCCGGTCGAGATCGCCTCTTTGCGGCGCGCGTCGCCTCCGCTACAGCATGCGCCATGCGTTCCTTGTCCCGCCCGCTCGCCCTCGGTGTCCTCGCCGGTCTCTCCCTCACCATCGTCGGTTGTGCATCCGGCGGCGGGAAGGGCAAGGCCGATACCAGCTATGTCGCGCGTGATGTCGACACGCTGTATAACGCAGCCAAGCTGCGGCTGGACCGGAAGCAGTATAAGCAGGCGGCGGTGCTGTTCGACGAGGTCGAGCGTCAGCATCCCTATTCGCCCTGGGCGCGGCGGGCGCAGCTGATGAGTGCGTTCAGCTATTATCTGGCGCGCAGCTACCCCGAATCGATCCAGTCGGCACAGCGTTTCCTGTCGATCCATCCGGGCAACAAGGACGCGGCCTATGCGCTGTACCTGATCGCGGTCGATTATTACGAGCAGATCCAGGACATCACGCGCGACCAGAAGATCACCAGCCAGGCGCTGGACGCGCTGGACGAACTGATTCGGCGCTATCCCGATACGCAATATGCCGCCGATGCCCGATTGAAGGTCGATCTGGTTCGCGATCATCTGGCGGGCAAGGAGATGGAGATCGGCCGCCTGTACCAGCGTCGCGCCGATTGGCTGGCATCGGTGATCCGGTTCCGCAAGGTGATCGAGGATTATCAGACGACCAGCCATGTGCCGGAAGCGCTGGAACGGCTGACGGAAAGCTATCTGGCGCTGGGCATTCCGGAGGAAGCGCGCAAGTCGGCGGCAGTGCTGGGCGCCAATTACCCGGGCTCCGAATGGTATGAGCGCGCCTACAAGCTGGTGCGGGAGAAATCGCCGAAGGCGTGAGGGATCGCAGGCCGATCGAACCTTGTTGTCTCTCCTCCGTTCGGTTCGAGCGTGTCGGGAAGCCCGCGCCTCGTCCACCCCAGGCTCGGACCGAACGGCGATCGTGAACTGAAGAAGCGGCGGGCGACGGTTTTGCTGTGCTGGCCTCCACCCACCCCGAAACAGGTTCAAATCAAGAACATCCGGTGCTAGAGGGATCAGCGATGCTGTCGGCTCTCTCCATTCGCGACGTCGTGCTGATCGAGGCGCTGGATCTGGATTTCCAGGCGGGGCTGGGCGCGCTGACCGGGGAGACCGGGGCCGGCAAGTCCATCCTGCTCGATTCGCTGGGGCTGGCGCTGGGCCGGCGTGCGGAGAGTGGTCTGGTGCGGCAGGGCGCGGCGCAATCGGTGGTGACTGCGACGTTCGATCTGGGTGCCGAGCACGGTGCGATGGCGTTGCTGGCGGACAACGGGTTCGACATGGAACCGGGCGAACCGCTGATGATCCGACGGATCGTAAAGGCGGATGGCGGCAGCCGCGCCAGCATCAACGATCAGCCGGCATCGGCGGGCCTGCTGCGCGAGATCGGCGCGATGCTGGTCGAGATTCACGGCCAGCATGATGATCGCGGCTTGCTGAACGCCAAGGGGCATCGCGACCTGCTCGACAGCTTCGGGCGAATCGATGCCCGCCCCCTGGCCGCCGCCTATCGTCGCTGGCGTGAGGCGGAGACGACGCTGGCCGCGGCACAGGCCGAGCTGGAAACCGCGGAGCGCGACCGCGAATGGCTGGAACATGCCGTGTCCGAATTGCGGGCCTTTGCCGCCGAGCCGGGCGAGGAGGGCGCGCTGGCCGAGGAGCGCGGGCAGATGCAGAAGGGCGCCCGGCTGGCCGACGATCTGACCGCGGTCAGCGATCATCTCGATGGATCGAACGGCGCGCTGGCGAACCTTCGGCAGGCGGCGCGGCGGCTCGACCGGCTGGCGCCCGAACATCCGATGCTGGCGGATGCGCTGGCGGCGATGGACCGCGCGGTGATCGAGGCATCGGAGGCGGAGGATCGGCTGGCGGCGGCGCTGGGTGACATGGCGTTCGATCCGGCGCGGCTGGAATCGGTGGAAACGCGCCTGTTCGACCTACGCGCGCTGGCACGCAAGCATCGGACGACGCCGGACGCGCTGGCCGACCTGACCGCGGAACTGGAGGCGCGGTTCGCGCGCATGGAGGCGGGTGGTGCCGGGATCGCCGCGCTGACCGCGGCGGCGTCCGCGGCGCGGCTTGCCTATGAAGAGGTCGCGGCGACGCTCAGCGCCTTGCGGGTCCTGGCGGCCGCCCGGCTGGACGGCGCGGTCGCGGCGGAACTGGCGCCATTGAAGCTGGACGCCGCGCGGTTCCGCACCGTGGTCGAACCGCTGCCCGAAGGCGGTTGGGGCCCGGCCGGACGCGACCGGGTGGAATTCGAGATTTCGACCAACCCCGGTGCGCCGTTCGCTCCGCTGGTGAAGATCGCGTCGGGGGGCGAATTGTCGCGCTTCATTCTGGCGCTGAAGGTTGCGCTGGCGGAGGAAGGCGGCGCGGGCACCATGATCTTCGACGAGATTGATCGCGGCGTCGGCGGCGCGGTGGCGTCCGCGATCGGCGAGCGGCTGGCCCGGCTGGCGACCAAGGCGCAGTTGCTGGTGGTGACGCATAGTCCGCAGGTTGCGGCCCGGGCGGACCGGCACTGGCTGATCGCGAAGCGCCATGACGGGATCGTGACGCGCACCGGCGTGCATGCGCTGGACGCGGGCGAGCGCCGCGAGGAGATTGCACGGATGCTGTCCGGTGCCGAGGTGACGGCCGAGGCGCGCGCACAGGCGGCGCGGTTGTTGGAGACGGCGTGAGGTTCAGGGTGACCTAACGCTGCCTCCCCTCAACCTTAAACTCTCCCAAGCTCCCGTTCGTCCCGAGCGTAGCCGAGAAGCCGACACTGCGCCCGTCGGCTGTGCTCGGGATGTCCCGTGACTGCGCTCGGGATGGACGGGAAGGAGTTCGGCGGGACGGGAATGGTGTCCGGCTGGAAGGGGATTGGGTTTGGCAACGCGCCAATATCATTTGACCGCGCTGGATCGCGCACGCCGTAACCCGCATCACGTCAGTGCCGCGGTGCCTGCTCCGCCAGCGCCAATGCCGCCATGACGTCACCGGGGCCGCCGGCATGCGCCACTGGGCTGGCAGCGACGCCGATCAGGCGACCGAGCAATTCCTGCCCTTCCGACCACCAGCCGATCCCGCTGGCGGCGTTGAGGTGGCCAAGCGGGCCGGCGTCCACAAAATGACTGCCCCAATCGCGCGCCATGTCGAACGCGCGTTGCGAGCACACATAGGGATCGTCGCTGCTGGCGACCAAAATCGACGGAAAGGGGAGCATGAAGCGTGGGCTCGGGCCGAAATCGCGCAGTTCGTCGCGCACATCGGCACGATCGACATCGGGCGGAGCGACCAGCAACGCGCCCGCGACCGGCCACCCCCAGGTCTGCCCCGCCAGCGCCGCCCACCAGGCGACGGTCAGGCACCCCAAGCTGTGCGCCGCCAGAATGACGGGCGCGCGGGCGGCGCGAATCGCCTGATCCAGTCGCGTAACCCACGCGTTGCGGCGCGGGCTCGACCAGTTGCCGAGATCGGCGCGGATCATGTCGGTACGGCCCTGTTCCCACAATGTCTGCCAATGGGAAGGGCCGGATCCGCCGAGGCCGGGAACGGTCAGGATCGTGGGGGTACGGCCGTCAAGCTCGGAAAGGGTCTGTGCCATGCATCGTCTCCTTTGGCAGGAAGATGTTCTCTATCGTGCCGGCAGACAATGGCGCTTGCGACCAGCGGATGGATTTGTGCGTCTGTTTTGAACGACCGGTGAACGCCGCGCGTCGATCAAGCCGGCTTGCCCGGGAGGGGCGTGATCCGGTAGCCAGCGGCCATGAGCAGCGCCGCCACCGATCCCGCGACTGAACTGGCCGATCTGGCCGCAGCGATTGCGCGGCACGACCGCCTGTATCACGATCAGGACGCGCCGGAGATTTCCGACGCCGATTACGACGCCCTGGTCCGGCGCAACCGCGCGCTGGAGGCCGCGTATCCCGACCTGGTACGCCCCGACAGTCCATCGCAACGGGTTGGTGCCACACCGGGCGGCCGCCTGGGCAAGGTAGCGCATGCGCGGCCGATGATGAGCCTGGACAATGCCTTTGCCGATGCGGAGGTCGCGGAGTTCGTGCACCGCGTGCGGCGATTCCTGGCGCTGGATGTGGACGCGCCGGTGGCGTTGACGGCGGAACCCAAGATCGACGGCCTGTCCTGTTCGCTGCGGTATGAGCAGGGCCGACTGGTGCAGGCGCTGACGCGTGGTGACGGCGCGGTGGGGGAGGATGTGACCGCCAACGTCCGCACCATCCGCGACATTCCGCCGCAGCTGACCGGTGCGGTGCCCAATGTGTTCGAGGTGCGCGGCGAAGTCTATATGGCGAAAACGGATTTCGCCGCGTTGAACCGGCGGCAGACCGAGGCGGGCGGCAAGATTTTCGCCAATCCGCGCAACGCCGCGGCCGGATCGCTGCGCCAGCTGGACGCCGGGATCACGGCGGCGCGGCCGTTGCTGTTCCTGGCGCATGGCTGGGGTGAGGCGACGGTGGTGCCGGGCGACACCCAGAGCGCCGTCATGGCGGCGATCGCCGGCTGGGGGTTTTCGGTGTCGAAGCTGTTCGTCACGGTGACCGATGTGGATGCCGCCCTGTCCCATTATCGGACGATCGAAGCGATGCGGGCCGACCTGCCGTTCGACATCGATGGCGTGGTCTACAAGGTCGACCGGCTCGATTGGCAGCGGCGGCTGGGGCAGGTGGCGCGGGCGCCGCGCTGGGCGATCGCGCACAAGTTTCCGGCCGAACGCGCGCAGACGACGTTGAACGCGATCGATATCCAGGTCGGGCGGACGGGGAAGCTGACCCCGGTCGCGCGGCTGGAGCCGGTGACGGTGGGCGGCGTCGTCGTCACCAACGCGACGCTGCACAATGCCGACGAGATCGTGCGGCTGGGCGTGCAGCCGGGCGACCGCGTGATCGTGCAGCGCGCCGGCGACGTGATCCCGCAAGTCGTCGAGGGGCTGTATCGCGGGGCGGAGCGGCCGGCATGGCCGTTCCCGCTGACCTGCCCCGAATGCGGATCGGCGGCGGAGCGCGAGGCGGGCGAGGTCGATTATCGCTGTACCGGCGGCCTGATCTGCCCGGCGCAGCGGGTGGAACGGCTGATCCACTTCGCATCGCGACATGCGTTCGACATTCGCGGATTGGGGCTGGTGCGGGTAGAGGCGTTCTTCCGCGACGGGCTGGTCCGGTCGCCCGCCGATATCTTCCGCCTGCATGCCCGGCGGGACGCGTTGATCGCGCGCGATCGGCTGGCGGATGTGTCGGTCGACAATCTGCTGGAGGCGATCGAGGAGAAGCGGTCGGTGCCGCTCGACCGCTTTCTGTTCGCGCTGGGCATCCGTCATGTCGGACAGGTGACCGCGCGCGATCTGGCCCGGCGATACGGCACCGTGCGGGCGCTGGGACAGGCCATCCACGCCGCGATCCGGATTCGGCGGGCGATGCGGCCGATCCTGGGTGAGCCGGAGCGCAAGTTCGCGATCCGGCGCGAAAAGGCGCTGGTCGCGGCGATCGAAACGCCAGGGATCGGGCCGGAGGTGGCCGACGCGCTGATCGGCTTCTTCGCGGAGCGCCACAACCGGGTGGTGGTGTTCGACCTGTTGCGGGAGGTTCGTCCGACCGACGTCGTGCACGAGACGCGGGCATCGCGGGTGTCGGGCAAGACCGTGGTGTTCACCGGCAAGCTGGAAACGCTGTCCCGCGACGAGGCGAAGGCGCAGGCCGAGGCGCTGGGTGCGAAGGTGGCCGCCAGTGTATCCAAGAAGACCGACCTGGTGGTGATCGGTGCGGACGCGGGATCGAAGGCGAAGAAGGCCGGTGAACTGGGGGTCGAGGTCGCGACCGAGGCGCAGTGGGCAGCGATCGTGGCGGAGGCGGTGGGGTAACCGAACCTGCGCCGCCGCTGATCAGCCGCGCCAGGCCGCCATCGCGTCCTCATAGGCGGCCCTTGCACGGTCGCGGTCCTGTTCCAGCCGCGCCATCTTCGCCGTGTGGGCGCGTTCGAGTGCGCGGCGTTCGCGGGCAAGTGCTGCCTCCCGGTCGCGGAGCTGGCGCAGGTCGGCGGCATGCTGCGCCTCCGCGTCCGACACGGCACGATCGGCCTCGGTTAGTGCGGCGCGATCGGGGCGGGGGCGCGGGGCCGCCCGGGACCGCCCGGGCTTCGGTCGGTCGGCTTTCGGCGGATCGGGCGGAAGCGCCGCCAAATGATCAGCCGATGTCCCCCGCGGGCGCTTGATCACGGTGCCGGGCTGCGCGAGCGGCGCTTCGGTCAGGGCCGGATCGGTGACGACCTCCGCCGCGTTCCAGGCGAACAGGTCGCTTTCGCTGCCCCACGCCGCCAGCGCCGCCTTCTTGCTGCTGGCCGCGACATAGGCGTCGTGGAAGCCGATCGCGGTCCGAAAGACCTTGAGCTTGGGGCTGCGCGCCATTGCGCCATGCTATCGTCTACCGCGTCGGGATGCCAGCCGTCCGCGGCCGGCTCAGCCGTCGTCCGCCAGCATGGCGGTCAGTGCCGGCGTGATATGCTCATGAGGATGGCCGTTGGCGATCGTGACGATCCGCGCCGCGATTTCGGCGGCGGCCGCCAGCTCTGCGGCATTACTGGCGACGGTCAGCGCGGTTGCCCAAGCGTCGGCCAGCATCGCGCGATCGTGGATCACGCTGACCGAGAGCATGTCGCCGTCGACCGGGTAACCGGTGCGCGGGTCCAGCGTGTGGGCGCCGCGCCGGTAGTTGCCGGAGGTCGCGACCGCAAGCCCATGCAGCGCGATCCGCAGCGGTGGCAGCGGCATGTTCGGTGGGCTTTCCAGATCGACCCACCACGGATCGCCATCCGGACGCACGCCGCGCCCGACCAGTTCGCCGCCGATTTCCACCAGGCAGTGCCGGATGCCGACGGATTGCAGCAGATCGGCGACCATGTCGACGGCATGGCCCTTCGCGATCCCCGACAGGTCGAGCGCGAGCCCACCCGGCTGGTGCAACCGCCGCGCGCCGGGATCGAAGGCGAGCCGGTGCCAGCCCGACACCCCACGCGCGGCGTCGATCGCCGCGGCGTCCGGCGGGGCGTCGATCGCCACCGGGCCGAACCCCCAAATGTCGACGATGGCGCCGATCGCAGGGTCGAACGCGCCACCGGTCCGCGCCGCGATATCGAGCGCCGCCGCCATGACATGTGCGAAATCCGGTGCCAGCGACACCCAGCGGCCACCCGGCGCGCGGTTGAACCGCGACAGATCGGATGCCGGCGACCAGTGGCTCATTTCCGCGACGATGGTGCCGAGCCGGGCCTTGATCGCGCGGAACACCGCCGCACCGTCGAAGCCGGGCGTCGCCGCGAGGCGGACGCTCCAACTGGTCCCCATCGTTTCGCCGCCGAGATCGACGAGCGTTGCAGTGGGATCGCGATCCGCCAAGGCGCCGGCGTCGATCCGCGGCGGCAGCGCGATCCTCATGCGCGGAGGCTCACGGGGTCAGCACCTCCACCGTCGTGATATAGCTCATCCGGCGTTCGGTGGCGCGGGGCGTGCTGGTCTTCGCGTCGGTCGACGTGGCGTTCAGCCAGTACATGCCGGCGGCGGGCCAGGTGACATCGACCATCCCGTTCGCGCCGGTCGTCAGGGTCATGGCGTTTTCGGCATCGCGATACCTTTTTCCACCCGGAATTACGGTGACCTGGACGCCGGCAGCGGGTTTGCCGTCGATCAGGAACCGGAAATGCGCGGGTTCGCCGGCGACCAGTTCGTCCGGATGGGTGACGGGTGCGAATTCCAGCCCCTTGCCGGTCGGCGCCAGCACGGTGGTGGTCGGCGCACCGGCGGTGACGAACAACTCGTTGCGCATCGACACCTCGGCCAGCTTGACGTTGGTGGCGTTGGCCGGGATGTCGACGGCGGTCAGTTCGGGTGGTCGCGCCGCGCCGGGCGCGGGCGGCGGACCACCGCGACGGCCGATCCGCTTCTCGACACCGTCGACCGTGAAACTGCCCATGACGGTCGACATGCCGGTCCCGATCTTCCAGGTCCCCGGCTTGTCGAGTTTGACATCGAACGTCGACCGGTACCGACCGGTGCTGCCATTCTGCAGCGCGCCGGGCGTCCCGTCGGGCTGCCAGACCGTCATCCCGTCCAGCCGCAGCGGCTGGTGATCGAAGAAGAACAGGTCGTTCGACACGGCCGCATCGACCGTGACCCAGCTGTCGGTGCCGGACAGGACGGTGGCGGACGGGAGCATCCACATGCGGTGGGCGGACAGCGCCGCAGGCGCCGAAAGCAGGGCGGCGGCGGCAAGCAGGCGAGCGGCAAGACGGTTCATGCGGAGTCCTCGGATCAGCGGGCGGAGAGGGTGACAGCGCCGAGTTCGGCCTTGCCGGCCGCGCGGGCGGTACCGGCGGCGGGCACGGTGATCGGCAGCGTGACGAGTTCGCGACCACCGGTTTCCCGTGCGGCCTCGACATTCAGCGTGTAGCGACCAGGCTTCAGATCGGCCGGCAGGGCGATGGCATGCTGGCCCGGCGCG
>NZ_DASVTO010000013.1:0-2622 GCF_036387535.1 Sphingomonas sp. | reverse complement strand
TCGCGACGCTGGTCCTGCTGGACCGCGGTATCCCGCGGTCGACGCTGAAGGGCAGCTGGGCGGGGGCGACCGGCTATCCGCAATTCCTGCCGAGCATGTATCTGCGGCTGGCGGTGGATGGCGATGGCGACGGACGGGTCGACATCTGGAACAGCGAGCCCGACGCGCTCGCCTCGATCGGTCATTATCTGGAGATTGCCGGGTGGAAGCGCGACGTGCCGTGGGGCGTGGCGGTGCGCGTGCCGGCGACCATCGATCGTGCGGCGCTGAAATCCCGGTTGACGGCACCGCGCTGTCCGCGAGTCTATGACCGGCACAGCCGCTGGCTGACGATCGGTGAATGGCGGCGACTGGGCATCCAGTTTCTGGGATCGGGGGTGCCTGGCGATGCGGAGCAGGCCAGCCTGATCGAACCCGACGGGCCGGGCGCGACCGCCTATCTGCTGACCACCAACTACCGGTCGATCCTCGATTATAACTGTTCCAACTTCTATGCCCTGTCGGTGGGATTGCTGGCCGATGCGGTCCGGGATTAGTCCGATCCGGCTGACGGCGGCGCTCGCGCTGCTGCTGCTGGCGGCATGCGGCGGGCGCGACCGGCCGGGGGGATCGCATGCCGGATACCGCCCGGTGGCGGACCTGCCGGTGCGGATCGGTCCGCCCTATCAGGTACGCGGGCGGCGCCATGTCCCCGCCGACGACCGCAGCTATTCCGCGGTCGGCATGGCGTCCTGGTACGGATCCGAATCGGGGCGGCAGACCGCGAATGGCGAGCGGTTCCGGCCGGAGGGGATCAGCGCCGCGCACCGTACGCTGCCGCTGCCTGCCTATGTCGAGGTCACCGCGCTCAGGACCGGGCGCACGATCCTGGTGCGTGTCAACGATCGTGGCCCCTTTGCGGGCGACCGCATCATCGACCTGTCACGCGGCGCCGCCCGCGAACTGGGCGTCGAGCGCGACGGCACGGCGCCGGTGCAGGTGCGGCGGGTGTTTCCATCGGATGCCGACCGCGCCGCATTGCGCGCGGGCCGCCCCGCCGCGCCGCGAACGGCCATGGATGGGACGGAGCGCCGCCGCCTGCTTGCGCGATTCGCACGGCCGACGCTCGCGCCGGCCGATCCGGTCATGACCGGCGGCTGGTTCGTTCAGGTCGCGACCTTTTCCGATCCGGCGCGCGCCGCTGCACTGGCGCAAAGCCTGGGTGGCACGACGATACCGGTGGGCGGATATATCCAGGTCCGGATCGGTCCCCTGGATGATGGCCAGGCGCAACCGGCGCTGGCGCGGGTCCGGGCCTCCGGCTATCAGGATGCCCGGCTGGTCCGATCGGATCCTGTACCCATAGTCACGGAAGCTGTACGATGAAGCGCTTTTTTCCCGCGATCCTGATGCTCGGCACCGCCGTCCAGGCGGCGGCGCCGCCGTTCGATACGCCCGCACCCGTCGCCTTCATGAAGGATCTGTCGTCGGGCGCGATCCTCTATGCCAAGGACGCCGACCGGCGGATGCCGCCTGCGTCGATGGCGAAGATGATGACCGTCTATGTCGCGTTCGACCTGATCCAGAAGGGTGAGTTGAAGCTCGACCGGATGGTCACGGTGCGGCCGGAAACCTGGCGGCGGTGGCACGGGCCGGAGGCGGGATCGACCATGTTCCTGTCGCCGAACGAGCAGGTCAGCGTCGAAAATCTGTTGAACGGAATCGTCACCCTGTCGGGCAACGACGCGTGCGTCGTGCTGGCGGAAGCGATTTCGGGGACCGAACCGGCGTTCGTGGCGCTGATGAACCGGCGCGCGGCCGAGCTGGGCATGCGCAATTCGCAGTTCGGTACCTCCAATGGCTGGCCCGACGCGGGGCGGACCTTCGTCACTGCGAAGGATCTCGCCACGCTGGCCGAAGCCACGATTGCCAGGCATCCCGACCTCTACAAGAAATTCTATAGCCGCACGTCCTTCACCTGGGGCAAGACGCTGGGCAGCGGGGCCGACATCACCCAGCAGAATCGCGATCCGCTGCTCGGCCGGGTCGAGGGTGCGGACGGGTTGAAGACCGGCCATACCGAGGAAGCGGGCTACGGCTTCACCGGATCCGCCAAGCAGGGCAATCGCCGGCTGGTGATGGTGATCGCCGGGCTGACCTCCGCCGGTCAGCGCCAGGAACAGTCGGTCGCCTTCATGAACTGGGGATTCGGCGCGTGGTCGTCGAAGCCATTGGTCACCAAAGGCAGGCATGTTCAGGATGCGGAGGTGCAGGGCGGCGATGCCCGTACCGTGACGCTGGTCGCGCCGCAGGACCTGGCGGTGACCGTTCCGGCGGGGCTGGGCGCCGATCTGAAGACGCGCGTGGTCTATAATGGCCCGCTGACCGCGCCGATCGCGGCGGGACAGCACGTTGCCGATCTGGTCGTGACCGGACCGGACATGGCGCCGCAGAAACTGCCGCTGGTCGCCGGCGCGGCGGTGGGCGAAGCGGGCTTCTTCGGCCGGATGATGGCGGGTTTCCGCTGGTTGCTCGGGATCGCGTGACGGATCGGCCTGGCCGTTTCCTGACGCTGGAAGGCGGGGAGGGAGTCGGCAAGTCGACGCAGATGCGCGCGCTGGCGGCAGCGCTCCGCGCGCACGG
>NZ_DASVTO010000012.1:0-7129 GCF_036387535.1 Sphingomonas sp. | reverse complement strand
AGGGCAAGGTCGCGGGGCTGCCGGTCTATCAGCTGCTGGGCGGCGCCAGCAGGCGCGGCGTCATGGTCTATGGTCATGCCAATGGCACGACGATCGAGGAAACCGTCGCCGCCGCCCTCGATTACCAGGCGCAGGGCTATCGCGCGATCCGCATTCAGTCCGGCGTGCCCGGCCTGCCTACGACCTATGGCGTGTCCAAGGACAAATATTTCTACGAGCCTGCCGACGCCGCCCTGCCGACGGAGACGATCTGGTCGACGGAGAAATATCTGCGGAGCGTCGTGCCCCTGTTCGCCGCCGCGCGCGAAGCGCTGGGGTGGGACGTCCACCTGCTGCACGACGTCCACCACCGCCTGACGCCGATCGAGGCCGCACGGCTGGGCAAGGATCTGGAGCCGTATCGCCCCTATTGGCTGGAAGATCCCACGCCCGCGGAAAATCAGGACGCGTTCCGCCTGATCCGCCAGCATACGACGACGCCGATCGCGGTCGGGGAAGTGTTCAACAGCATCCACGATTGCCGCGAGCTGATCCAGAACCAGCTGATCGATTATATCCGCGCGACCGTCGTCCATGCCGGGGGTATCACCCACCTGCGCCGGATAGCCGCGCTCGCCGATCTGTACCAGGTCCGCACCGGTTGCCACGGTGCGACCGATCTTTCGCCGGTGTGCATGGCCGCCGCGCTGCATTTCGACCTGTCGGTGCCGAATTTCGGGGTGCAGGAATATATGCGCCACACCGCCGAGACGGACGCCGTCTTCCCCCACGCCTATGTCTTTGCCGACGGCATGATGCACCCGTGCGACGCGCCGGGCCTGGGGGTCGACATCGACGAGGATCGCGCGGCGCAGCACCCGTATCAGCCGGCGTATCTGCCCGTAAACAGGCTGGAAGACGGAACGATGTTCAACTGGTGAGCCGCTGCGCAGCCACGCCGAAATGGCGGGTGATGCGGGCGACGGACGTTAAAAACAAAGGGGATTGAGGATGAGGAACGCAATTTCGGGACGACGGCGCACCGCCGTGTTGTTGTGCGCCACCGCGTTGGCTGGCGGTGCTCCGCTGACGGTCTGGGCGCAAGCCGCGCCGGTGTCGACGCCGTCGCCCACCGTCGCCACGCCGGCCAATCCGGATCAGACCACCGCCGCCGATCCGCGGACGCAGAACGACGCCACCGCGGAAGGCGCCACGCCCGACGTCGTCGTAACCGGCTTTCGCCAGAGCTACGCCGATGCGATCCGCACCAAGCGGAACGATGTCGAGATCAGTGACGGCATCTCGTCCGATGGCCTGGGGCGCTTTCCCGACCTGAACGTCGGCGAAGCGTTGCAGCGCGTGCCTGGCGTCCAGATCAATCGCGAAGCGGAAGGCCGCAACGCCACCATCAACCTGCGCGGCCTGCCCGGCGAATATGCGCGCCTGACCCTGAACGGCGTCGCCTTCGCCGAACCGATCCTGACCGACGCCGCGCCGCTGGGTGCGTTCAACTCGGACATCTTCAGCGCGATCCGCATCGAGAAGTCGCCGATGGCGAATGCGCAGACCGGCGGCCTGAGCGGCAATGTCGATCTTCAGATTGCGCCCGCGCTCGGCCGCAAGGACGGTGGGTTCGCCAAGGCGGGCTATGAATATAATCAGCTTGGCAAGCTGGGCGCACCGTCCGGCACCATCGGTTATAATTATCATATCTCCGAAAACCTCGCGGTGTTCGGCGTGCTGGCGTACAGGCGCGAGAATTTTCGCCGCGATACGTTGCAGTACAACACCTACTCAGTGTTTACTCCGGCGCAGGCCCAAGCCAATGCCGCCACGCTGGGGGCCTTCTATCCCACCTCCGCCGCATGCCCGTCCTGCACGGGGAGCCAGTCCACGACCGGCGTCATCTACAATTCGCAGCTGCGGCAATATTCGCGCCTGAATGAAGGCGATCTGTTGACCGGCGCAGGGGGCTTCGAATTTGCCCCGACCGATACGACCAAGTTCGGCGTTACCGGTTTCTACACGGATCGTAACCAGCCGAAGACCCGGCAGCTGATCATGATCTATGCGCCGAACCAGGACGCCGGCATCACTACGCTGTCGGCCCCGGAAAAGCTGTCTGACGGGCGTACCGTCGTTCAGGATTACAGCTTCACCAACCCCGATGTCGTGTCCTCGACGCGGCTGTTCGGACAACAGCAAAAATCCTGGGGCCTGAATGCCAATGGCGAATGGAAGACCGAAGACTGGCGTATCGCGTCCGTCTCGACCTATTCCAAAGCGGCCAACCGTTCCAACGAGAGCCAATTGGATTTCAATACCCAGCCGAGGTCGGGGGGCAACGGAGTCGCCGGGACGCTCATTACCGGCTCCGGCAACGTCGAGAATTTCTCGCTGGTCGTGAACCCCAATCCCTCCACCACGACAGTCGCACCCAATGGCTGGTTCTGGGGCGGGCTTGGCGATCCGACGTCCTATTACGATTCGGCAACCCCGGCGCTGCGCCGCAACCGCATCCAGTTCACGGGGACGCAAAGCTATGCGACCAACAAGGTGGCGGCGACGCAGGCCGATATCGAACGCTTCCTGGGGGACGGGTTTCTCAGCAGTGTCCAGATGGGCTTCCGCTACGAGCATAACAAATATGTCTCGGAGGGCTTCCGGACATCGGCCTTCGGGATCCAGACCCAGAATATCGACCCGAAATTCCTGATCCAAAGCCCGACCGCGAACGATTTCTTCCAGGGCAATGGCGGTCAAACGACGACCAACTGGCAGGTCACGGACGTAGAATATGCGTTCCCCAAGCTGCAGCCGGTTACCGTGTTCCCCGGCGGCGCGCTGTCGCCGCTCGGCTACAATATCCGCTACAACGACAATGCGTACGCTCAGTTCAACTTCACCAATCAGACCGACATCGCCGCCATCTACGGTCAGATGAAATATGAATTCGAGCTGGGCGGCATCCGCATCCGCGGCAATGGCGGCCTGCGCTACGAACTGGCCAAGAATAAGGTGCTGGCGCTGAACCGCGTCGCGCTGACCGGCACCATCGGCAGCCCAGCCGATTTCCGCACGGACACGTACAGGCAGAATTACAACAAGCTGCTGCCGTCCTTCATCGCCGTGGCGGACCTGACCGACAAGCTGATCGTGCGCGGTGCGGCATACAAGACCTATGTCCGTCCGCAGCCGCGCCAGTTCTCGCCGGTGACGGTCGTCGGCAGCCCCAATGGCAACATCGTCACCGCGATCCTCGGAAATCCGAACCTGAAACCCTATGATGCGACGTCGTTCGACACCTCGATCGAATGGTACAATCGCCCGAACGGCATCGTTTCGCTGGCCTTGTTCCAGAAGCGGATCAAGGGGCTGATCGGCCAGATTACCGATCGCAGCCTGCTATGCCCGGCGGATGGCAGCGCATACGGGCTCGGCACGTTGACCGTGAACGGTGACCAGTGTCAGAGCAGCCTGATCTTCACCGGTGGGCCGACCCCGACGCCGTTCCTGTTCGTGGCGTCCGGAGTCCTTAACCAGGACAATCCCGTCACCGTGCGCGGTGCCGAGTTCAACCTGCAGCAGAATCTGGATTTCCTGCCCGGCGTCCTGAAGAACCTGGGTGGCGGCTTCAACTATGCGATCACCGGCATCAGCGGCAAGGGGCCGAACGGTGCGCCCGCGACCCTGCCGGGCGTGTCGAAGCATAATATGAACCTGATCGGCTATTATGAAACCCCGGTCTACGGTGTGCGGCTCGTCTATAACTATCGGACCGCTTATGATCTGGCGTCGGCGGGCACCTTTACGGGTGCGGCACGGTCGGTGAAGGCGCGCGGCCAGCTGGACCTGTCCGCGTCATATAATGTGACCAGCTTCTTCTCGCTGTCGTTCGATGCGTTCAACCTGACTAATGCCTTGCGGCAGGAATTTGAGAATGATCCGCGCCTGCTGCGGCGGGTCGATTATGACGGCCGGACCTTCGCGATCACGGGCCGCGCGACCTTCTGATCCCTCCCCACCTTCGGCAGAGCGTCTTTACCGGCGCTCTGCCGTTTTTTCTATCTGGATGACCCGGCGATGGTGCGACGTTTCCTGATATCGGTTGCGGTGGCCGCGCTGGCGAGCCCCGGCGCAGCGCAAGTGGCGCCTGCGTGCGGCGACGCACCCTGCCCCTTCCTCGACCGCAGCCTGTCGCCGGAGGTACGCGCGCGCGATATGGTCTCGCGCATGACGCTGGCCGAAAAAGCGGCGCAGATGCAGGACGAGGCGCCCGCGATCCCGCGTCTGTCGCTCAAGCGCTACGGCTGGTGGAACGAAGTGCTGCACGGCGTCGCGCGCGCCGGCCACGCCACCGTCTATCCGCAGGCGATCGGACTGGCCGCGACGTGGGACACCGAATTGATGGACCGGATCGGCGACGCCATCGCCATCGAAGGTCGCGAGATTCACAACGCCGCCCTGCGCCGCGATCCGACCGGCACCGCCCGATACAACGGCGTCAACTACTGGTCGCCCAACATCAACATCTTTCGCGACCCTCGCTGGGGCCGCGGGCAGGAGACGTATGGCGAGGACCCCTATCTCGCCGGTCGCCTCGCCACGTCGTTCATTCACGGTATCCAAGGCGACGACCCCCTGCGGTACAAGGGGATCGCGACGCCCAAGCATTTCGTCGTCCATTCGGGCCCCGAACCCCTGCGCCACGGCTTCAACGTCGACGTCTCGCCCTTCGACTTTGCCGACACCTATACCCCAGCCTTCCGCATGGCGATCGTCGAGGGCAAGGCGGGGTCGCTGATGTGCGCCTATAACGCCGTCGATGGCGCGCCGGCATGCGGCGGGCCGTTGCTGAACGGCCTGGTGCGCCGGGACTGGGGCTTCAAGGGCTTCGTCGTGTCGGATTGCGATTCCGTCGACGATATGGTGACGGGCCACAAGAGCGCGCCCGACGCTGCCCACGCATCGGCGGTGGCGGTGAAGGCGGGAACCGACCTGGATTGCGGCACGTCCTATACCGCGCTGCCGCAAGCGGTGGCCAAGGGGCTGCTGGCAGAGAGCGACATGGATCGTTCGCTCGAACGGCTGATGGCGGCGCGCATCCGCATGGGCTTGATCGACGGCACCGCGACCGCTGGCGCATCCGACGCAGAGCAAGGGCGCCGCGCGCTGGCGCTGAAGGCCGCGCACGAAGCGATGGTGCTGCTCGCCAATCGCAACGCCGTGCTGCCCCTCAAGGGCAAAGAGCGGGTGGCGGTGATCGGCCCGAACGCCGATCTGCTCCAGAGCCTGGAGGGCAATTACACCGGATCGCCACTGAACCCCGTCACGCCGCTTGCTGGCCTGCGCCGAACGTTCGGGCAAGCCAATGTCACATATGCCGTAGGTTCCGCGCTGACGGAAGGGATGCGGCTGGCGATCCCGGAGACCGCGCTGCGCACGGCCGATGGCAAGCCGGGCCTCGACGGCACGTATTTCGCCAATCCCCGCTTCGCCGGCAAGCCGGCTCAGACGCGCGTCGACCGGACGATAAATTTCGATTTCTTCAACACAGCACCTGTCGGCCTGGAGGCGCGCAATTTCTCGGTGCGCTGGACAGGCACGCTGATCCCGCCCGCACCCGGCCGTTACCGGATCGGCTTTCGCATGACGACGCCTTATCCGAAGGCGGGCGGGCCGATGCCCGACGTGAAAGTCTGGATCGACGGCAAGCTGCTCGTCTCCCCCGCACTCGCCGGCGTCACCGATCCTGCGCCGCCGCCGTGCACCGCGCCGGGATGCCGCCAACCCGGCGATCCGATCGCGATCGACTTTGCGGACACGAAACCGCACGCCATCCGCATCGATTATGTCCGCGCGCATGACGATCGCATCACCGCGCTGGAATGGATCGCGCCGGCCCAGCCGCTGATTGACGCCGCCGTCGCCGCCGCCCGGGCGAGCGATGTGACGATCGCCTTCGTCGGCCTGTCCCCCGATCTGGAGGGCGAGGAGATGAAGGTCAGCTATCCGGGCTTCCGGGGCGGCGACCGCACCAGCCTGACCCTGCCGGCCGCGCAGCGCACCCTGCTTCAGGCGGCGAAAGCCACCGGCAAGCCGCTGGTCGTGGTGCTGATGACCGGCGGCGCGATCTCCGATCCGTGGGTGGAAGCGAACGCCGATGCGATCCTGCAAGCCTGGTATCCCGGCGAGTCCGGCGGCACCGCCATCGCCGATACGCTGGTGGGCCGGAACAATCCCGCCGGCCGCCTGCCTTATACGATCTACCGCGACGTGGCCGACCTGCCGCCTTTCGAGGATTATGCGATGCGCCGGCGCACCTATCGCTATTTCACCGGCCCGGTCCTGCACCGCTTCGGCGAGGGGATGAGCTACACCAGCTTCGCCTATCGTCAGCCGTCGCTGCCCAAAGCGCGGATCGCCGCGGGTGGCGGCACCGCGGTCAGCGTCGACGTGACCAACACCGGCGCGCGCGACGGCGACGAAGTCGTCCAGCTTTACGTCACCAAACCCGCAACGCCGCTGTCGGCCCGCCATGCGCTGGCCGGGTTCCAGCGTATCCACCTGAAAGCGGGCGAAACACGGCGCGTCACCTTGCCTCTCGATGCGCGGGCTCTGTCGCAGGTCGACGCGAAGGGCGCGCACAAGGTGCTGCCCGGCGCCTATCGCCTCTACGTCGGCGGCGGCCAGCCGGGCGCAGCACCCGGCGCCGAGACGACGCTGAGGGTGACGGGCACCGCCGATGTGGCGCGCTAGCGGCGTCGCATTTCTCGGCGCCATGCTGCTGGCGGCGGTGCCGGCGGAGGCGCAAGACGAGCCCGCGGCGCGCGCCGTCCTCCACCGCCTGATCGGTTCGCGCGCCGATGCCTTCACGTTCGTCCGCCGCCCAGGCACCGGCGCGGACTGGTACGCCGTCACCGCCAAGAATGGCCGCGTGCGGATCGAGGGCCGCTCACCGGTCGCGCTGGTCCGCGGCGCCTACACCTACCTGGGCGATATCGGCGCCGCGTCCGTCAGCTGGGACGGGGACCGTGTCGTCCTCCCCGCGCGCCTGCCCGACCTGATGACCGGCCGCGTTTCCACGCCCTTCGGCCACCGGCTGTACCTGAACACCTGCACCTATGGGTACACGACGCCCTGGTGGAAT
>NZ_DASVTO010000011.1:0-14251 GCF_036387535.1 Sphingomonas sp. | reverse complement strand
AGCAGCGCGTAGCTGCGCGACTCGCGGATCCAGTCGGGGCGGGTCGCGGCGCCGCCGTAGAGCGTGTCATAAACCAGCGTGACCGCCAGGAAGAGCAGGGTCGCGCCGATCAGCCCCTTCACCGCGCCGAAGCCGCCGCCGAGCAAGCGATCGAGCGGGCCCAGCACCGATTGCCGCGTCCGTCGGCCGAGCGCGCCCGCCACGAACTTGCCGCCCGCGAACACCACCAGAAACAGCAGCGCGAACGCCGCCACCGATGCACCCGCCCGCGTGCCGACCGGCTCCACCAACGCCGCCGACAGCGCGGGATGAAAGAATTTGAGCGCCAGGATCGCCGCCATCCAGGCGAACAGCGACAGCACCTCGGTCACGAACCCGCGCAGCACGCCCAGCACGCCGCCGCCCCCCACCAGCAGGATCACGACGATATCGAGGGCGGTCAGCGCAGGCATGTCCCCCGCTAGTCCCGACCCAGCAGCCGGTCAACGAGCGCCGCCAGCGTCGCATAGCCGCGCATCGACAGTCCCGCCGGCGACTCGGCCAGCGATGCCGGCACCATCGCCTGGGTGAAGCCCAGCTTCGCCGCCTCCTTCAACCGCAATCCGCCATGCGCCACCGGCCGCACCTCGCCGGATAGCGACACTTCGCCGAACGCGACCATTTCCGACGGGATCGGCTGTTCGGCCAGCGCCGACACGAGGGCCGCTGCCACCGCCAGATCGGCGGCCGGATCGATCACCCGGTATCCGCCGGCGATGTTCAGATAGACTTCCGCCGTGGAAAAGCTGAGCCCGCACCGCGCCTCCAGCACCGCCAGGATCATCGCCAGCCGCCCGGAATCCCAGCCGACCACCGCCCGCCGCGGCGTCGCGCCGGATGCCAGCCGCACGACAAGGGCCTGAATTTCCACCAGCACCGGCCGCGTTCCTTCCACGGCCGGAAACACCGCAGCGCCCGAGACGGATTCGCCCCGCGTGGTCAGAAACAGCGCGGACGGATTCGACACCTCGTCCAGCCCCGCCTCCGCCATCGCGAACACGCCGATCTCGTCGGTGCCGCCGAAGCGGTTCTTGATCGCGCGCAGGATGCGATATTGATGGCTGCGCTCGCCTTCGAACGACAGCACCGTGTCGACCATGTGCTCCAAGACGCGCGGCCCCGCGATCGACCCGTCCTTGGTGACATGCCCGACCAGCACCAGCGCGCAGCCGCTGTCCTTGGCATAGCGTACCAGTTCATGTGCCGATGCGCGTACCTGGCTCACCGTGCCCGGCGCGCCTTCGATCAGGTCGCTGTGCATCGTCTGGATCGAATCGATCACCAGCATGTCGGGCGCCGCCCCGCGTTCCAGCGTGGTCAGGATGTCGCGTACCGACGTTGCGGCACCAAGCTGCACCGGCGCGGTCCCGCACCCCAGCCGGCGCGCGCGCAGCCGAACCTGGTCCGCCGCCTCCTCGCCCGAGACATAGGCGACGGATTTCCCCGCCAGCGCCAGCTTAGCCGCCGCCTGCAACAGCAAGGTCGATTTTCCGATCCCGGGGTCCCCGCCGATCAGCGTCGCCGATCCTGCCACGAACCCGCCGCCCAGCGCGCGGTCGAACTCCGCGATCCCGGTCGGCATCCGTTCCGGCAGCGCGACGTCGCTGTCGAGCGCCGACAGCAGCACCAGATTGCCGCCACCGCGCAGATTATGCTTGGCCGAGAACGGCGTCTTGGCACCGCCGGCATCCTCGACCAGCGTATTCCATTGCAGGCAATCGACGCACTGCCCCTGCCACTTGGTGCTGACCGCGCCGCAGGCTTGGCAGACATAACGCTTTTGCGGCTTGGCCATCGGAACTCCGGTCGGAACGAACGATGAACATATGCCTCGCGGCTCGCTACAGCAACCACCTGTGAATCAGCCGAACAGCTTCTGGAACACTGAGCGGCGAGCCGCTACCGGCGACGCGGGGACGTCGACCGGCAAGGCTGCCTCGTTGGACGCGAACTCGTCCCACGCGTTTTGATAATCGCCCTGCTGCGGCCAGCGTCGGAAAGGCAGTATATGCGCGGTTTTGGTAGCAATAAATTGCAAATTGGTGTTGGTGTTCGTGCACCCGATCTCGCCGCCCGCACGCCGTGCCAGATCCTCCACGAGATACAGGCTGTGATCTCCGGTCATTTCGGTCAGGAACGCGCACTCCATACGGAATCCGTTATTGGGCGTGAACACCCGGTACGGCAATTCCGGGCTGAACTGATAAAAACCGTGGCCCAGCCAGTTGTTGGACGGCACCGCCGACAGAATGTGACCGCCAACCCTGACCAGATTCATCTCGTTCGCCAAGGTCGTAGGCACGTTGAAGATATGTTCCAGTGATCCGCCGTCGAAAACAGTGTCGTAACGCTGATGCCACCTGACCTCGATCGGGTCGTTGAAGTCGTGGACCAGCACGGCACCTTCATAGGCCGAGGCGTCGGCTGCCGCGACATCGGTTGCACCTAGCGACTGGAACAGGCCTTCGTCCGCATAGCTTCCGCCGCGCGTCGCTTGCCGATAGGTAAGGCCTACCCCGCCTTCGTGAAGGTACCGATCTGCCATGGGATGATCGTTCTTGGAGATATGCAGTTCCTGCCGACCGATCTGGAGCAGGCTGCCAAACGATCCAATACGGTTCCGAGCCTCTATCAGGAACTGCAGGCTCCACATATCGATACCCATCTGTCGCTGTTCTCTTCCGTGTTTGCCGCTCCGCACGATATCGCAGGCGGCCTTACCGGACCAGCCAAAAGGCGGCTTCGCTCCAGCCTGCATCAATTCTTCCTTGGATGAAGGTGACGATCATGAAGACTTATGCGAGGATAACGAGATGCGGGAGAAGGAACTGCGCCTCGCGCTGGTCTGCTATGGCGGGATCAGCCTGGCGGTCTACATGCACGGCATCACGCGCGAGATCTGGCATCTCGCCCGCGCCAGCCGTGCGTTTCACGAGGATGCGCCCGGCATCGGCGCAAGCGAGGCCGTGTATCACGATCTGCTGGCGGAGATCGAGGCGACGACCGGCACTCGGCTGCGCGTGCTGGTCGACATCGTCGCCGGGGCCAGCGCCGGCGGCATCAACGGCATCTTTCTCAGCCAGGCGATCGCGACCGGTCAATCGCTCGATCCGCTGACCACGCTCTGGCTGGACACCGCCGATATCGATCGGCTGATGACGGCCGATCCGGGGCCGATGGTCCATATCTCGCGGCTATGGGCGGCGCCGATCGCCCGCTACGCCGCGGCGCGCCTCGCGACCGACGATCTCGACCCCGCCGTCCGCACCGAGGTGCTGGCGAAGCTTACCCGCTTCGTCCAGGCACGCTGGTTCGCGCCGCCCTTTTCCGGGCCAGGCTTTACCGCATTGCTGCTCGACGCGCTCGATGCGATGGCGGCCACCGGCGACGGTCGCCCGCTGCTCCCGCCGGGGCAGCCGCTCGATCTGTTCGTCACGGTCACGGACTTCCGCGGCCATCCCGAACGGCTGACGCTGCACAGCCCGCCCGAAATCGTCGAAACCGAACATCGGCTTACGCTAGCTTTCTCGAATCGGTCCGAGGATCGGCGAATCGGGGAACCACCGGATCTCGCTTTTGCCGCCCGCGCGACCGCCAGCTTTCCGGGCGCCTTCCCGCCCTTCTCGGTCGGCGAACTGGACGCCGTGCTGCGCGCGCGGGTGCAGCCCTGGCCGGGTCGGGCAGACTTCCTGGCGCGCGCCCTGCCGCGATCGGCGGCGATCGGACAAGTCGACGCGGCGGTGCTGATCGACGGATCGGTGCTCAACAATGCCCCGTTCCGACCCGCCATCGACGCGCTGCGCAACCGTCCCGCGGCGCGGGAGATCGACCGCCGGTTCGTCTATATCGATCCGAAGCCGAACATCCGGTCGGTCCATGTCGGCGGGGGTCGGACCGAAACGCCCGGCTTCTTCCAGACCATTCTCGGCGCGCTGTCGGACATCCCGCGCGAACAGCCGATCCGCGACAATCTGGAGGCGATCGAGGCGCGGTCCGCCCGGATTGCGGAGGTCCGCGCCACCATCGCCGCCGTCCGGCCGGAGGTGGAGGCCGCGATCGACGCCGCGCTGGGCGGCACCGTCTTCCTGACCCGCCCGACGCCGGCCCGGATCGCCGGCTGGCGCGCGAAGGCACATCTGCTCGCCGAACGCCGTGCGGGCTTCGCCTTTGCCGGTTACGGCCACCTGAAATTGGCGTCGGTCGTCGATCAGCTCGCCACCACCCTGGCGGGGCTGTGCCGGATCGATCGGCCCCGCCTGCGTGCCGCGCTCTGGGCGCATGTCGATGCGGCCGGTCTGGCGGTGCCGGCGCCCAATCCCGCGATCGTCCCGTTCCTGCGCGCGCACGATCTGGGGTTCCGCATCCGCCGCCTGCGCTTTGTCGCGAACCAGGTCGCCGACGTCCCGCCGCCGGATTGCACCGTCACCGCGATCGAGGGGATCCGCGCCGCGCTGTTTACCGCGCTGGCCCCCTATCTCGCGCTTCAGAACCCGAGTCTGTCCGCACCGCTGCCCGATCCCGTCGACGATCCGGCCGCAGCACTTGCCGTCCTCGCCGCTGCAACCGAGTTGAAGCGGATCGATGATCGCGCCGATGCCATTCTCTGTACCGCGCTCTGGCCCCTGTCGAAGGCCGAACGCCGCCGGCTGCTGCTCGCCTATCTCGGCTTCCCCTTCTACGACATTGCCACACTGCCGCTGCTGCGGGGCGACCTGGGTGACGAATTCAACCCGGTCAAGGTTGACCGCATCGCACCCGACGATGCGGTCGCGATCCGTTCCGGTGGCGCGGAAGCGACCCTGAAAGGCATTCGGTTCAACAGCTTCGGCGCGTTCTTTAGCAGGGCTTGGCGGGAAAATGATTATCTGTGGGGGCGGCTGCACGGGGTCGACCGCCTGATCGATATCGTGATCTCCACGCTGGCTCCGGGCGCCGCGCTCGCCCCCGGCCAGGTCGCGGGTCTCAAGTTCCGCGCGTTCCGCGCGATCCTGGCGGAGGAGCGGCAGCGGCTCACCCATATCCCGGAACTGTTCGACGCGCTGGAGGCGGAGATCGGCTGCGCCGACCGGCCTTGCCCTCCGCCGCCACCGCCGTAGAAGCAGGGTTCGACGGAGGGTGAAGCCATGCAGTTTCTGAGAACCCTGTTCTGGGTGGTCGTCGCGGTCGTCGCGGTGATCTTCGCGACCAAGAACTGGACCACGACGCAGATCAACCTGTGGGGCGGGATCGTCGCCGACGTCAAACTGCCGGTGCTGCTGCTGATCGCCTTCCTCGCCGGGCTGCTGCCGCCGTCGATCCTGTATCTGGCGACGCGCTGGCGGATGCGGCGCCGGCTAGATCAGGCCGAACGCACGATCGCGGAGTTGCGCCCCGTGCCGATGCCGCCGCTCACGCCCGCAACCGCCACCGACACTGCTTTCCCGTCCACGGGGTCGGAGCCGATCACCACGACCGGATATGCGCCCTTGCCCAGCGGACCCGGCGCGTCATGAGCGGCTGCATCTACGTCGCGCTGGATACGCCTGACATCGATCGTGCCCGCGCGCTGGCGCTCGCCGTCCGCAACCATGTCGGCGGGATCAAGCTGGGACTGGAATTCTTTCTCGCGCATGGCCAGCCCGGGGTGCGCGAAATGGCAAGCCTCGGCCTGCCCCTGTTCCTCGACCTGAAACTGCACGACATTCCCAATACGGTCGCCAAGGCGATTCAGGCGCTCCGGCCGCTCGCGCCCGCGATCCTGACCGTCCACGCCGCCGGCGGCCGCGCGATGATGGAGGATGCGAAGGCCGCCGCGCCGATCGGTACGAAGGTCGTCGCGGTCACCATCCTGACCTCGCTGGACGGCAGCGATCTGGCGGCGATCGGGATGCCGGCGGACCCGCAGGCGCAGGTGACGCGCCTCGCCGCGCTGGCGCAGGACGCCGGGATCGACGGCATCGTCTGTTCGGGGGCGGAGGTCGCGGCCGCGAAGAAGGCGTGGCCGGGCGGCTTCTTCGTGGTTCCCGGCGTCCGGCCCGCGGGCGGTGAGGCAGGCGACCAGAAACGCATGATGACCCCCGCCGCCGCCCGCCGCGCGGGGGCCTCCATCCTCGTCATCGGGCGCCCGATCACCGCCGCGGACGATCCCGATGCCGCGGCCCGCGCGATCGAGGCAACGCTGTAGCGACGACGGCCGACGTCGTCGCCGCGCGGTCGATCCAGAAGCCGTGCCGTCCGCACACAAAAGCTGCTACCGCACGCCCATGCCTACCGCCAAGATCTGCGGCCTCTCGACCGAGGCCACCGTCGATGCCGCCGTCGCCCACGGCGCGTCCCATGTCGGCTTCGTCTTCTTCCCGAAGAGTCCCCGCAACCTCGATCCCGCGCAGGCCGCGGCGTTGATCCGCCGCGTGCCGCCGCATGTCGGCAAGGTCGGGGTGTTCGTCGATCCCGACGATGCATTGCTGGATCATGCGGTCGCCAGCGGCGTCGACACGATCCAGTTGCACGGCCACGAATCGCCGGAGCGCACCGCGGCGGTCCGCGCGCGTTTCGGCCGCCGGGTATGGAAGGCGGTTTCCGTCCGCACCCGCGCCGATCTGGCCGACGCCCCGCGCTATGCACAGGCCGCCGACCTGATCCTCTATGACGCGAAGCCGCCGCGCGGGGCCGATCTGCCCGGCGGGCTCGGCCTGCGGTTCGACTGGCGGCTGCTGGCCGGGTTCACGCATCCGCTGCCCTGGGCGCTGTCGGGCGGCCTGGATGCCGACAGCGTGGCCGACGCGGTCCATGTCACCGGAGCGACGTTGCTCGACATTTCCTCCGGGGTCGAATCGGCGCCCGGCGTCAAGGATGTGGACAAGATCGCCGCCTTCCTGCAATCGGTCGCCCGGTCATGACCATACAGAACAGCTATCGCGCCCAGCCGTCGCCCGACGGCCATTTCGGGCAGTTTGGCGGCCGCTATGTCGCCGAAACCCTGATGCCGCTGATCCTCGACCTGGAACGCGAATATCGCGCGGCCCAGGCCGATCCGGCGTTCCAGGCGGAGCTTGACTGGCTGCTCAAACATTATGTCGGCCGCCCCAGCCCGCTATATTATGCCGAACGCTTCACCGAAGCGGTGCGCGCGGATGCGCCCGCCGGCATGGGCGCGAAAATCTATCTGAAGCGTGACGAGCTGAACCATACCGGTGCGCACAAGATCAACAATTGCATCGGCCAGATCCTGCTGGCGGTGCGGATGGGCAAGACCCGGATCATCGCGGAAACCGGCGCCGGACAGCACGGCGTGGCCACCGCCACCGTCGCCGCGCGCTTCGGCCTGCCCTGCACCATCTACATGGGCGCGCGCGATACCGTGCGACAGCAGCCGAACGTCTTCCGCATGAAGCTGCTCGGCGCGGAGGTGGTGCCCGTCACCACGGGCGCGCAGACGCTGAAGGATGCGATGAACGAGGCGCTGCGCGACTGGGTCGCCAATGTCGACGACACCTTCTACATCATCGGTACCGCCGCCGGCCCGCACCCCTATCCCGAACTGGTCCGCGATTTTCAGTCGGTGATCGGGCGCGAGGCGCGCGAACAGATCATGGAGGCGGAAGGCCGGCTGCCGGACCTGCTGGTCGCCGCGATCGGCGGCGGATCGAACGCGATCGGGCTGTTCCACCCGTTCCTGGACGACGCCGATGTCCGGATGGTCGGTGTCGAGGCGGCGGGCCACGGGCTCGATACGGTCGAACATGCCGCCAGCCTGGCCGGCGGCGAACCTGGCGTCCTGCACGGAAACCGCACCTATCTGCTTCAGGATGAAGACGGTCAGATCACCGAAGGCCATTCGATCTCGGCCGGTCTGGACTATCCCGGCATCGGCCCGGAACATAGCTGGCTGCATGAAATCGGGCGGGTGCGCTACGAGAGTGCCACCGATCGCGACGCGCTCGACGGATTCCAGTTCCTGTGTCGGACGGAAGGCATCATCCCGGCGCTGGAACCCGCCCATGCGCTGGCGACCGTCATCCGCCATGCCAAGACGATGCCGCGTGACCAGATCATCATCGCCAATCTGTGCGGCCGCGGCGACAAGGACATCTTCACCGTCGCCGACGCGCTGGGGGTGAAGATATGATGCCCGCTCACACCGTCATCCCGGCGCACGCCGGGATCCAGGTCGACGTCATGGCCTGCAGTCACGGCGTCATGTCCGCTGATCTCCATAGCTGGATCCCGGCCCGCGCCGGAATGACGGACATGTGCGCATGACCCGCCTCGCCACCACCTTTGCTCGCTGCGCCGCCGAAGGCCGCGCCGCCCTCGTCTGCTTCGTCACCGGCGGTGATCCTGCGCCGGCCGCCACCCCCGCGATCCTGGATGCGCTGGTCGCCGCCGGGGCGGACGTGATCGAACTCGGCATGCCGTTCACCGATCCGATGGCGGACGGCCCCGCGATCCAGCTTGCCAATCTGCGTGCGCTGGGGGCGGGCACCACCACGGCGGCGCTGTTCGAAATGGTGCGCGATTTCCGCACCCGTCATCCGGACGTCCCGCTGGTGCTGATGGGCTATGCCAATCCGATGGTCCGGCGCGGGCCGGAATGGTTCGCGGATCGGTGCCGCGACGTCGGTGTCGATGGCGTGATCTGCGTCGACATCCCGCCGGAGGAGGATGCGGCGCTCGGGCTGCCGCTGCGCGCCGCGGGGATCGATCTGGTCCGGCTGGCGACCCCTACCACCAGCGCTGATCGTTTGCCGGCCGTGCTCGCCCACGCTTCCGGCTTTCTCTATTATGTGTCCGTCGCGGGCATCACGGGCAAACAGCAGGCGGCATCCGCCTCGATCGACGCCGCCGTCGCCCGGCTGAAGGCCGCGACCGACCTGCCGGTGGCGGTCGGCTTCGGTGTGCGCACCCCGGAACAGGCCGCGGCGATCGCCCGCACCGCCGACGGCGTGGTGGTCGGCTCCGCGATCGTGGAAACGATCGCCGCCGCCTATGCGCGCGGCGAAGACCCTGCCGCCGCGATCCAAAGCTATGTCGGCGGTCTCGCCACCGCTGTCCGTACCGCCCGTCAGGAGATCATGGCATGAGCTGGATCGACCGCGTCCGCCAATCGCTGCCGTTCGTCGCGAAGCGCGAGACGCCAGACGAACTCTGGCACAAATGCCCATCCTGCGGGCAGATGTTGTTCAACAAGGAATATGAGGAAAACCAGTCGGTCTGCCCGAAATGCGACCATCATGGCCGCATCGGGCCGGTCGAGCGCTTCGACGCGCTGTTCGACGGCGGGATCCATACGCTGTTGCCGATGCCGACGGTGCGGGAGGATCCGCTCAAGTTTCGCGACACGAAGCGCTATGCCGACCGGATCAAGGCGGCGCGCGCCGCGACGGGCGAAACCGATGCGCTGATGAACGCCCGCGGGTTGATCGAAGGGCGCAGGGCCGTCGTCGGGGTCCAGGATTTCGCGTTCATGGGCGGGTCGATGGGGCTGGGCGTCGGCGCCTCCTTCCTGACCGGGGTGGAGGCCGCGATCGCCGATCTTTGCCCCTACATCATCTTTACCGCCGCGGGTGGCGCGCGGATGCAGGAAGGCATATTGTCGCTGATGCAGATGCCCAAGACCACCGTCGCGATCGCGAAGCTGCACGAGGCCGGTCTGCCCTACATCGTCGTGATGACCGACCCTACCACCGGCGGGGTCACCGCCTCCTATGCGATGTTGGGCGACGTCCAGCTGGCGGAACCGGGTGCACTGATCGGCTTTGCCGGTCAGCGCGTCATCGAATCGACGATCCGCGAGAAATTGCCCGAAGGGTTCCAGCGCGCGGAATATCTGCTCGATCATGGCATGCTCGACATGGTCGTGCACCGTCACCGGCTTCGCGCCGAACTGGCGCGGCTGATCGCGTATCTCTGTGCTGAGCGGGCCGGATAGCGCAGCGCGACCCAGATCGTCATCCCGGCGAAAGCCGGGGACTCGCAAAGGTGAAGCGCCATCGCCAAGCCGAACGGGATCCCGGCCGGCGCCGGGATGACGGAGCCGGAACGCCACGACCACTTTGTCTCTGTGGGACCATCGCATGGCCGACCACGCAATCTCATCCGACCCCGCCGTCCAGGCACAGCTCGATCGCCTGGCCACGCTGTCGCCCGGTGCCGACATTCTCGGCCTCGACCGGATCGCCACGCTGCTCGCCCGGCTCGGCAATCCGGAACGCCGGCTGCCCCCTGTGCTCCACGTCGCCGGCACCAATGGCAAGGGGTCGACCTGCGCCTATCTCCGCGCCGCGATCGAAGCGGCGGGGCTCAGAACCCATGTCTATACCAGCCCGCATCTTGTCCGGTTCAACGAACGGATCCGCCTGGCCGGGACGCTGATCGACGACGCGGCGCTGGCCGCTGCCCTGGCCGAAGTGCTGGATGTCGCGGGGACCATCGCACCCAGTTTCTTCGAGGTCACGACCGCTGCCGCCTTCCTCGCCTTCGCGCGCACGCCCGCCGACGCCTGCATCATCGAGGTCGGACTCGGCGGCCGGCTCGACGCCACCAACGTCCTTCGCGATCCGGCCGCCTGCGGCATCGCCCAGCTCGGGCTCGATCATCAGGCGTTTCTGGGGAACCGGATCGAGGACATCGCCGCCGAAAAGGCCGGCATCGCCAAACCCGGCGTGCCGTTGCTGACCATGGCCTATCCGCCCGCGCTGGCCCATCGCATCACGACGGTCGCCGACGCGGCCGGCGCGACGTTGCGCGCGGAGGCACGCGACTGGTCCTACGCCGTCCGGGACGATCATGTCGCCTATCAGGACGCAGACGGGACACTCCGGCTCGCCCCGCCCGCGCTGGCCGGCCCGCATCAGGCCGGCAACCTTGCGCTGGCCATCGCGATGCTGCGTCATCAGCACCGGATCACGCTGCCCGACGCCGCGCTGCGGGGGGCGGGGGGCAATGCCCGCTGGCCTGCACGGATGCAGCATGTGACGGCCGGCGTACTCCACGCCACCCTGCTGCCGGGTGCGGACCTCTGGATCGACGGCGCGCACAACCCGGCTGCGGCCGAGGCGGTCGCGCCCTGTCTCGCCGCTCTCCGTCGCGACGGCCGCCCGTTGCTGCTGATCGTCGGGCTGCTCGCCAACAAGGATGCGCACGGTGTGCTGGCGCCCCTTGCCCGCCATGTCGACGGCATGATTGCGGTCCCGGTTCCCGGCCACGCCACCCATGACCCTGCCGCATTGGCCGGCGCCGCAAACGCGCTCGGCATCGTCGCGGCCACCGCGCCGGATGCCCCGGCCGCCCTGGCGCAGATCATGGCTGCCGCCGATCCCGCCCACCCGCCGCAGATCGTCATTCTGGGTTCGCTCTATCTCGCGGGCAGCGTCCTGGCCGCAAATCGGACACCACCCGACTGACCTTTCGCTAATGCGATTGACTTGCAATAGCGATGATGCTTTTCTCGACGCCTCACACGAGGAGTGCGCGATGACATCCGGTTCCCACAGCCCCGCCCCGGCCCAGATCCTGCCCCACGCCATGCCCGACGGCGCGGCCGATCGTCTGTTGCTGTTCGCGCTTCGCCGGATGGCGGCCGGTGGAATCGACGATGCCTATGCCGCCAGTGCGATGCTCAACATCTTCGGCCGCGGCTTCCGCCGCCCCTTGGTCCTGCTGCGGGCGACGATGGCGGAGGTGTCGCGCGTGTCGGCGCGGGCGTTGATGATCGCGCCCTGCTGCTGCCCCCGCACGACTGCCGACGAACATGGCCTGATGACGGCGATCGCCCATAGCCGGACGGATCCCCGGGCGGGCCACGGCCGTCTCGCCGCCCTGCTGGCCGTCCGCCACTGCCACACCGCCGCCGAAACCGCGCGCGCGCTGGCGGATGCGTTCACGGACCTCGGCCGCCCGTTGTCGATCATACAGTCTGACTGACCGCAAATCGCCTTCCGCCCCAAGCCGTCACTCCGGCGAAAGCCGGGGCCTCCCTCAGGTACGGCGCCACACCATGCCAACCGGGACCCCGGCCTCCGCCGGGTTGACGATGGATGAGGCACCGTCTCGGTCACGACGGGCTCGCTTCCCTCTCCACCCCCGCACTGCCGATCGACGCATCCACCAGGCCCGACCGGCTCATCATCCAGAACAGCACCACCCCCGGCAGCGCGATCACGGTCGTCAACAGGTAGAAATCGACATAGCCCAGCCGCTCGATCAGCACGCCGGCGGTGGTTCCCGTGACCAGCCGCCCGACGATGCTCGCCGCGGCCGAGATCAGCGCATATTGCGCGGCGGTGAAGCGCAGGTCGCACAGCGCGGAGAAATAGGCGATCACCGTCACCCCGCCGATCCCGCTCGCGATATTTTCGAACCCGATCGCGCCCGCCATCGCCCAATTGCTGTGTCCCGATGCGGCAAGCCCCGCAAAGCTGAGGTTGGACCCCGCCATCAGCACCAGGCTCAACAGCACCGACCGCTTCAACCCCATCCGCGCATAGAGGATGCCGCCGATGAAGATCCCGATCAGATACGCCCAGAAACCGAAGCCGACATCGTAGATCGCGACTTCGTCATTGGTGAACCCCAGATCCTCGAACAACAGCCGGAACGTCAGGTTGGCCAAGGTGTCGCCGACCTTGTGGATCAGGATGAACAGCAGCACCAACGCCGCGCCCGGCCGCTGCAGGAATTCCGAAAACGGTCCCCAGATCGATCGCCCCAGTTCCGCCAGCCCGCGTCGCCCCGCCGGCGGGCGGTGCCGCTTCGGTTCGCCCATCGTCAGCGCGACGATCATCGCCGGCAACGCGAACAAAGCGCACGCCATATAGGCGGCCGACCATCCGACCCGCGCCGCCAGCACCAGCGCCAACGCCCCCGCCGCCGTCGATCCGATCCGCCAGCCATATTGCGACATGCCGGCACCGGTGCCCAGCTGGCGCGGTTCCAACACTTCGATCCGGTACGCGTCGATCACGATGTCGAACGTGGCGCCGGCCAGCCCGAGCAGGATCGCCGCCTGCGCGGTGGCGAGCAGGCTGGCGCGCGGATCGACCAGCGCCAGATTGACCACGCCCGCGATCACCAGCAGCCCCGCCAGCAGCATCCACGACACACGCTGCCCCAGATGCCCGAGGATCGGCAGGCGAACACCGTCCACCACCCACGCCCATAGCGGTTTCAGATTATACACGAGGAATGCCAGCGTGAATGCCGTCACGCTTTTCTTGTCGATGCCGCTCTGCGCCAGCCGCGTGGTCAGCGTGGCGCCGATCATCGCATAGGGAAAACCGGACGACATCCCCAGGAACAGCGCCGCCAGCGGCCCGGCTTCCAGATAAGGGCGGATCGCGGCCATCGGGCCGGTGGTGCGGTCGGTCGGAACAGTCATGTCGCGACCATAACGGCGGCGGCGCGAACGGAAAGCCCGTTCAGAACAGGCTCAGCCCCGGCGGTGGCCGCTTGGCCGGCCGCCCGGCGATCCTGGCATCCAGCGCGTCGATCGCCGCCACCAGTTCGCGGTGGCTGTACGGCTTCACCAACACGCCCATCGCCAGCCCGCGTGCCTCCGGCGGGCATTGCCCGGTCACGAACAGCAGCGGGATCGCCTTTTCCCGCGCCGCGCGCGCCACATCCAGGCCGCTGCCGTCCGACAGACGGATATCGGCCAGCACCAGATCGAGATCGCCAGTCGCGATGAACCGCAGCGCCTCGCCCACGCGGTCCACCGTGGCAACGATGTCGTAGCCGGCGTCGCGCAGGAAATGTTCGTTGTCGAACGCCACCAGCGGCTCATCCTCGACGATGAGGATGCGGTGGATCGATCGCTTGCGCTTGCCGAACAGCATTGACCGTCACGCCCCCAAATACCACGCGGACAAGGTCCGTGCGACGCCTCTATCAGAGTGACTGGCGAACGTCTCGGTTCCGGTTTATTTCCGCTGCCAAACCTGACCAGATCGGATCACCCTTATCTTGCGTACCCCTCGCCGCCCCGACGCCGCGGCCACCCCGGTGGCCCCGCCCCGCCCGCCGCGCCGCGAACCCGATCGTCCGCTAAAAAAACAGGCTGGCGACCCGCAACGCATCGCAAAGCTGCTCGCCCGCGCCGGCATCGCCTCGCGCCGGGAAATCGAACGCATGATCGTGGACCGGCGGATCGCGATCGACGGGGTCGCGATCGAAACTCCGGCTACGATCCTCACCTCGCTGGCGGGGGTCACCGTCGACGGCAATCCGGTCAAGG
>NZ_DASVTO010000010.1:0-5256 GCF_036387535.1 Sphingomonas sp. | reverse complement strand
CGGGCGGCGCGGGCGGCGCGGGCATAGGGACGCGCATCCCGGCGCGCGGCGCGGAGATGGGCGCGGAAGGCGCGGCGCTGATCGCCCTGGAGCGCGTCGCCCGCAAACTGCAGCCCGCGCCGCGCGACCGGGGGACGCCCTTCGCGCAACCAGACGACGCCCGCCCCGATGGTGGCGCCGATCGCCAGGACGTTCAGGATCAACGAGACGAGGAGCAGGATGCGCAGGCGGCGTGACATGTCAGTCGTCTCCGAACGGGGCGACATCCCCGAAAATGGTTTGCGGATCGGCGCGCGGGTGCAGGTCGGGCGTGGTGGCCGGTGCGAGCACCGCCGCCATCGCGGCAGCCCCGGCGCACAGCCCCGCCAGCCCGGTGGCCCCGAAGCCGAGGCCCCAGGTCCAGCGTGGACGCCCGCGCAGTCGGGTATGACGATCGGGCGCGTCGGCCAGGATGCGTGCGGCGAGGCTGGCCGACGCCGTGACGGGCGCGGCACAATCCAGCCAATCGTCCAACCGCCCGGCATCGTGCAGGATCGCCGCCGCCCAGGGTTCGCCCATGACGGACCATGCGGCCGTCCGATCCGCGGCGGGCCAGCGTGCGGGATCGCCGCCATAGGCATCGGCCAGCGCGGCAAAGCGGGCAGGATCGCGTGCGGACCGGGTCATGCATCTTCCTCCGCCAGCGTGGCGCGCAGGCTCCGCCGGCCGCGCGACAACAGGCTTTCCAGCGCATCGACGCTGATCGCCATCACCGTGGCGGCGTCGATGTTCGACAATGATTGATAATAGGTCAGCACGATCGCTTCCCGCTGGCGCGGGGCGAGGCCGGCCAGCGCCCGCGCCATCCGGTCGGCCGCCGCCACGTCGTCCAGCGCGACGTCGGGCAGCGGTGCGGGGTCGATCCCGTCCGGAAGTTCGGGCACCAGGATCGCGCGGCGGCGACGCAGGCGATCACGACAGAGGTTCATCGCGACGCGGTGCAGCCAGGTGTCGAACCGCGCATCGCCCGTCCGCCAGCGCGCCGCATGCCGCCAGACGCGGGTGAAGCAGTCCTGTGCTACGTCCTCCGCCTCCGTCCGGTCGCCCAGCATGCGCGTGGCCAATGCGAGGATGCGCGGCAGCTTGCGCGCGACGAGGTGCCGCATGGCATCGACATCGCCGGCCCCGACACGCGCGACCAGCGCCGCATCCGGGTCCGGCGGGGTCAAGCGCGATCATCCGCCGGGGCCCGCATCGCCGTCAATCGGCCGTGGCGGCCGCCGGCGTGCGCGCGGGGCGGGCCGCGGCGCGTTCGGTGGCGTCGATGCGGCCATCGCCATTGCCATCGACGCGCCGCAGGCGGGCGGCGACCGTTGCGGTGATTTCGGCCCGGTCCAGAAAGCCGTCCTTGTTGGCGTCGAGCATCGCGAAACGCCGCGTGCGCGCGGGGTTCGCGGCCGCCCCGGCGCGACCGCCGGCCGCCCATTCCGCCGCCGAGATCCTGCCGTCGCCGTCCGCGTCCGCAGCCATCATCCGATCGCTCAGCCGTTTTGCGAAGGTCGCGCCGTCGACGCTGGCGCGGGGGGCATCCTGTGCGATCGCGGGCGCGGCCATCGCCGAAAGGATCGCGAGCATGAAAACAGGCATGGGCTTCATCATCAGGTCTCCGTCAGGCATGGACCTGTGGTTGAACGCGGCGGCGCGGCAAATCCGTCGGTCCTGCTTGTGTCGATCGGCACAAGCGGACAGGGATGCACGATGGACCTGGACGCGCTGCTGCATCATTATTTCGGGACGGCCGAGCTGGACCGGCTGGATCCCGCCACCATCGCCGACGGCTGCGAGCGTGCCCGGCTGGCGCTGGGGCTGGAGGCTGAGCCAGGGCGGCGGTTTGCGTTGTGGATGCTGTTGCACGCGCTGGATGCGGCACCGGACCCGTCCGTGGTGTTCAAGGACGCAAAGGCACGCCGGATCGCCGAGGATTATGCCCGCGCCGCAGCGCGGGCAACCGAGGGCTGACGGTCAGGGAACGACCGGCAGCGCGATGTAGCTGGCCTGGCCCGGTGCATGGTAGATGCGCTGCGTCGCCTTGCGATAGTCGGCGGGTTTGGCATCGAAGATGTTCGGCACGAAGGTCTGCGGATTGCGATCGTAGAGCGGGAACCAGCTTGATTGCACCTGCACCATGATGCGGTGTCCGGGCAGGAAGACATGATCCGCATCGGGCAGCGCCAGCGTATAGGGCACCACGGTATCGGCGGGGACCGGCGTCGCCTTCGCCGGATCGTCGCGGTAGCGCGCGCGCAGCACGTCCATCGCGACCGCCAGCTGATAGCCGCCCATTTCCGGCTTCTGCGGCACGGTGTCGGGATAGACGTCGATCAGCTTCACCACCCAGTCGCCATCGGTGCCGCTGGTCGATGCGAACAGATGCGCGACGGCCTGGCCGGCGATCTTGACGGACTGGGTCAGGACCGGCGTGGTGTAGGTGAGGACGTCCGGCCGAGCGGCGGCGAAACGCTGATCATCGACCAGCCATTGCCGCCAGGTCGAACCCGGCGCCCAGGGCGAGAAGTTCGGCCGCGCGCGGTAGGTGACGGGCCTGGCCGGATCGGAGACATATTCGTCATAGCCGGAGCTCGTGGGTGCGGTCCCCAGGACGAGTTTGCTGTCGCCCGCCAGGTAGAGCGGGGTCATGCCGGTCGCGCAGCCGGTGGTGCAGGCGAGCGGCCAATCGGCGTGCCGCCGCCAGACGTTGGTGCCGGTTTCAAAGGCGGTAACCGGCGCGATGTTGGCGGCGGGCGCGCCTTCCTTCAGCTTGCTGTCGAGGAAGGGGATCAGCACATCGCGGCGGAACGTCTTGCCGGTGTCGGACCCCCAGTCGATCCCGCCGAGATGGGTCGCTTCGCCATTGCCCTGCCCATGATGCCAGGGACCGAGCACGAGATGGGCGTTGCCATTGGCACGCGCCTTGGTCGCGGCATAGGCGGCGGGGGCGCCGTAGATATCCTCCTGATCCCACAGGCTGTCGACGAACAGGGTGGGGACGGTCAGCGGCGCCCTGGCCAGCAGCTTGTCGACCGCCTGTTCCTGCCAATAGGCGTCATAGGCCGGATGCTGGAGCAGCCGGTTCCAGAACGGCAATTGCTGCATCCCCATCGCGCGGCCATAGGCGGCGGGAGAACCATAGGCCATGAAGCTGTCATAATCGTCGTACCGGGTGGTGAACCAGTCCTCGCCCGATCCCTTCGTCGCGGTCTGGCCATAGACATAGCTCATCATTTCCTGGCGGAACGCGCCGTTGTGGAACCAGTCGTCGCCTTTCCACACATCGACCATCGGGTTGATCGGAACGGATGCCTTCAGCGCGGGATGCGGGTTGATGAGGCTCATCAACGCGGTGAATCCGTCATAGCTGGTCCCGATCGTGCCGACGCGGCCGTTGGATTCGGGGACATGCTTCACCAGCCAGTCGATCGTGTCATAGGCATCGGTGGCATGATCGACGCGGGTGGGATTGAGCGGCCCGCGCAACGGGCGGTTCATGACATAGTCGCCGCCCGACCCATCCTTGCCGCGCACATCCTGGCCGACGATGATGTAGCCGGCACGCGCAAGTTCGGCATAGGCGGGCGACAGGTTCTGTTCGATCAGCGGACCGCCGCCGCCGCGCGACAGCATGTTGTCGGCGTTGTAGGGTGTGCGATCCAGCATGATCGGACCGCGGGTGACGCCCTTGGGAATCAGGATGACGGTGTGCAGTTTCACGCCATCGCGCATCGGGATCATCACCGTGCGCTTCACATGATCATAGCCGGTGCGGACGGGAACGAACGTCTTCGGGATATCGCCGCCGTCGGGAATCGGCTTGACCAGCTGGACCCTGGCATCCGTCTGCGCCGTGGCGACGGCGGGAAGGAGCGACAGGGTGCCGCCCAGCAAGGCGGCACAGAGCGCGGCGAACGGCTTCGAAATCATGAACGGCCTGTCCTGCGAAACGAGCGGGGAGACCCTAACGAACATCAAAGCCGCACGCGTGTCCACCGTTATCGCCATGTACGGCGTGGCGGGATCAGTCCTCCGGAAAGTCGGTGGCGAGGGCGATGTCGCGCGCGCCTTCGATTTCCGCCAGCCGTTGCTTCAGCGATTTCACGACCGCGTCATGCCCCCAGCGGCCCAGCACCAGGTGGCGCGGCGGGGTGGGGCGTTCGGTGAGGGCGATCATAGCGTCCGCCGCGCGCACCGGGTCACCCGCCTGGGTTCCGCTATAGCCGGCGGTGGTCGCCATGCGCGCGCCGGCGGTATCCGCATAGTCGACGATGTGGTTCGGCGTCTGGCGGAGCGAGCGTCCGGCCCAGTCGGTGCGGAACGGGCCGGGTTCGACGCAGGTGACGCGGATCCCGAGCGGCGCGGTTTCGGCGGCCAGCGCATCCGAAAACCCCTCCACCGCATGTTTGGAGGCGGCATAATAGCCGGAGCCGGGATATCCGACGAAGCCGGCCACCGAACTGATGTTCAGGATATGACCGCTGCGCCGGATGCGCATGCCCGGCAGCACCGCGCGCGTGAGCGCGAACAGGCCGAAGACATTGGCTTCGAACTGCGCGCGGATCTCATGATCGTCGCCTTCCTCGATCGACGCCTGATATCCGTAGCCCGCATTGTTGACGAGCACGTCGATGCGGCCGAACTTCTCCTCCGCGGTCGCGACGACGGCGCTGATCTCGTTACCGATCGTGACATCCAGCGCCATCGCCAGCGCACGGTCCGGTGCTGATTCGGCCAGATCAGCGACGCGGTCGCGGTCCCGCGCCGTCGCGATCACCCGCCAGCCGCGCGCCAGCACCGCGCGGGCCAGGTCCCGCCCGAAACCGGTGGAGCAGCCGGTGATGAACCAAACGGGGGTATCTTCGGGGGCCATGGACAGGTTCCTGTTGCTGAGGGATCAGGGCGGAAACGCGGTGGAGCGCCAGAGGCTCCCCACCCCGGACCGCATCAGCCGCGGCGGCGGGCAAGCGCCTGCAGGCGTGGCCGGTAGTGCAGGAACCGGACATAAGCCCGTTCGAGGAGCGCCAGCACGCGCGGGTTGCGTGCGGCCAGCCCGAGCGGGCGAAGCAGCGGGATCGCGCGCCACATCGCGGCGAACGCGGCGGCGCCGGACAGCATGCGCGTCCCTTCCTGCGCATGGAAGCGGGCGAGCAGATCCGCGCGATCGAGCGGGCAGGCGGTGTCGGCGCGCGCCGCATCGACGAAGCGGATCGCGCCGCGCCGGTCCAG
>NZ_DASVTO010000009.1:0-5658 GCF_036387535.1 Sphingomonas sp. | reverse complement strand
ATCTTCCGCGTTCATCGGTTCGGCCGGGCAGTCGGCGGGCTGGTCCGCGGTGGCGGCGTCGTACCAGAGATCGCGGTCGGGCTGCATCGCGACGCGGCCGCCGGTGCGCCTGACGACGATCACGGTATCGACACCGCCGCATTCGGCGCGGCCGAGCGCGACATCGACATTGGCCTTGAGCGCGACGCGTTTGCCGCCGCGACACCCCTCATCCGCGGTGATGACCAGCCGGCTGTCGCAATCCGCGATGCGGTTGGCCAGGCTGTCGGGCGAGAAGCCGCCGAACACGACCGAATGGATCGCGCCGATCCGCGCGCAGGCGAGCATCGCGACCGCCGCCTCCGGAATCATCGGCAGGTAGATGGTGACGCGATCACCCTTCACCACGCCGCGCTGCGTGAGCAGGTTGGCGAGCCGACAGACATCGGCGTGCAGTTCACTGTAGCTGATCCGGCGGATATCGGCGGGATCGTCGCCTTCCCAGATGATCGCAGTGGTGTCGCCTCGCTCCGCCAGGTGGCGATCGAGGCAGTTGGCGGCGACGTTGAGTTGCCCGTCGGCGAACCAGTTGATCCGGAAATCCGCCTCCGCGAACGAGGTATCCTTGACGGCATGGAACGGGGTGATCCAGTCGATCCGCTGCGCCTCCCGCGACCAGAAGCCGTTCGGGTCACGCGCCGCTTCTGCATAGTAGCGCGCATAGGTTTCGGCATCGATCAGGGCGGTGTCCGCCCAGGCTTTCGGTACGTCGTGGATCGCCGCATCGGCCATCGCGCTGTCTCCTGATGTTTGCCGCCGACCATAACGGGCGGCGCGGGGTGTGACAGCCCGTTTCCTGACCGGCCGCAGCCCTGCCGCGATCTTTTCGGTAGCATGCGCCGCACGAATGCCCGAAGTTGCCACCGACGCGGAAACGGGACCGGCAAACCGGCCCGCGACAATGCCGGGCAAGAGGATGCGATGACGACGATCGGACGGGAGCAGGCGGGTGCGGCGCCGGAGCAGGGCAAGGTGCTGGTGATCCTGGCGTCGTCGCTGGGCACGGTCTTCGAATGGTATGATTTCTACCTGTACGGGCTGTTGGCGACGATCATCACCGGGCAGTTCTTTTCGGGTGTGAACGAGACGACGGGGTTCATCTTCGCGCTGGCCGCCTTTGCCGCGGGGTTCGCGGTGCGGCCGTTCGGAGCGCTGGTGTTCGGGCGGATCGGCGACATGGTCGGGCGCAAGAACACGTTCCTGGTGACGATGGGGATCATGGGCCTGTCGACCTTCCTGGTCGGATTGCTGCCGAGCTATGCCACGATCGGCGTGGCGGCGCCGCTGATCCTGGTGCTGCTGCGGTTGTTGCAGGGATTGGCGCTCGGCGGGGAATATGGCGGGGCGGCGACCTATGTCGCGGAACATGCGCCGGCCACCAAGCGCGGGCTTTTCACCAGCTTCATCCAGACCACGGCGACGCTGGGGCTGTTCGCGGCATTGCTGGTGGTGATCGGGGTGAGAACGCTGGTGGGCGAGGCGGCGTTCGCGGAATGGGGGTGGCGGGTACCGTTCCTGATTTCGATCCTGCTGCTCGGCGTATCGATGTGGATCCGGCTGCAGCTGGCCGAGAGCCCGATGTTCCAGAAGATGAAGGACGAGGGCAAAACATCGAAGGCGCCACTGACCGAGGCGTTCGGGGAGTGGCGCAACCTGAAGATCGTGCTGATCGCCCTGTTCGGTGCCGTCGCGGGGCAGGGGGTGGTCTGGTATACGGGGCAGTTCTACGCGCTGTTCTTCCTGGAAAAAACGTTGAAGGTCGATGGCGCGACGACCAACATCCTGACCGCGATCGCCCTGGCGCTGGCGACGCCGGCGTTCGTGTTCTTCGGCTGGCTGTCGGATCGGATCGGACGCAAACCGATCATCCTGACCGGATGCACGCTGGCGGCGCTGACCTATTTCCCGCTGTTCGATGCCTTGTCGAAGGCCGCGAATCCCGCGCTCCACGCCGCGAGTGCCGCGGCGCCGGTGACGGTGGTGGCCGATCCGCGCGATTGTTCGGTGCAGTTTGATCCCGTAGGCAGGAACCGGTTCGATGCACGGTCCTGCGATATCGCCAAATCCTATCTGGCGAAGGCAGGCGTCGCTTATGCCAATGTCGCGGCGTCGGCGGGCAGCGTGGCGCAGGTTCGCGTGGGAACGGCGATCGTGCCGACGGTGGACCCGGCCGGGATGACGCCGGACGCACGGAAGGCAGCGATCACCGCGTTTCAGGCGCGGATGAAGGCGGCGCTGGCGGGAGTCGGCTACCCGGACAAGGCCGATCCGGCGCGGATCGACAAGCCCCGCACGGTCGCGATCCTGTTCGTGCTCGTGCTGTATGTGACGATGGTCTACGGGCCGATCGCGGCCTTGCTGGTCGAACTGTTCCCGACGCGGATCCGCTATACGTCCATGTCGCTGCCCTATCATATCGGCAATGGCTGGTTCGGCGGGTTCCTGCCGACCACGGCCTTCGCGATGGTCGCGGCGACCGGCGATATCTATTATGGCCTATGGTACCCGATCATCGTCGCGGCGGTGACGGTAGCGGTCGGGCTGTTCCTGTTGCCCGAGACGTTCCAGCGGCGGATCGAGGATTGAGCGGTGGTTGAGTGTGCGCCGGGTTTCACGTGCGCGCATCACCGAAGGGAGATCCCGGAGTTCGCCGGGACGACGGCGGTGGCGGGCGTTGGCCCGTTGACGGGCGGCGAGAGCGGCGGCGGGTTCACGCGTCGATGGCGTCTTCGTCGAGTTTGGCGGCGTTGGCCTGGATGAAGGCGAAGCGGTGTTCGGCGTGCTTGCCCATCAGGCGGTCGACAAGATCGCGGACGAGGGCGCGATCCTCATATTCGGTAGGGAGCACGATCTTCAGCATGGCGCGGGTCTTCGGATCCATGGTGGTTTCGCGCAGCTGTTGCGGGTTCATTTCGCCGAGGCCCTTGAAGCGGGCGACGTCGACCTTCTTGCCGCGGAACGGCTTGCTCTTTTCCAGCTCGGCACGGTGGGCGTCGTCGCGGGCATAGGCGGAGGTGCCGCCCGCGGTGATCCGGTAGAGCGGCGGCTGCGCGAGGTGGAGATGGCCGCGACGTACCAGATCGGGCATTTCCTGAAAGAAGAAGGTCATCAGCAGCGTGGCGATGTGCGCGCCGTCGACATCGGCGTCGGTCATGATGACGATGCGTTCATAACGGAGCGCGGTGGGGTCGCAGGTCTTGCCTGTGCCGCAACCGAGCGCCTGGATCAGATCGCCAATTTCGCTGTTCGCGCCGATCTTCGCACGGTTGGCGGAGGCGACGTTCAGGATCTTGCCGCGGATCGGGAGGACCGCCTGGGTCTTGCGATCGCGGGCCTGCTTGGCGGAGCCGCCGGCGCTGTCCCCCTCCACGATGAACAATTCGGTGCCGACCGGGCTGTCCGAGGCGCAATCGGTGAGTTTTCCGGGCAGGCGCAGCGACCGCTTCGATGTCGCTGTCTTGCGCTTGACCTCGCGTTCGGCCTTGCGGCGCAGGCGTTCGTCCATGCGATCGAGCACGAAGCCAAGCAGCGCGCGACCGCGGTTCATGTCGTCGGTCAGATAATGATCGAAATGATCGCGCACCGCATTTTCAACCAGGCGTGCGGCCTCCGGACTGGTCAGCCGGTCCTTGGTCTGGCTCTGGAACTGCGGATCGCGGATGAAGACCGACAGCATCAGCTCGCAGCCGATCGCGATGTCCTCCGCCTGGATGTCGGCGGCCTTCTTCTGCCCGACCAGCGCGCCGAACGCGCGGATGCCCTTGGTCAGCGCCGCGCGCAGCCCCTGTTCATGCGTGCCGCCATCGGGGGTCGGGATGGTGTTGCAATAATAAGTGTAGGATCCTTCCGACCAGAGCGGCCAGGCGACCGCCCATTCGACCCGGCCGGCGGTGCCGGGGAAATCCTGTTTTCCGGCGAAGAAGCTGGCGGTCGCGGTTTCGCGGTCGCCCAGTTGTTCGCGCAGATAGTCGGCCAGGCCGCCCGGAAACTGGAAACTGGCCTCGGCCGGCGTATCGTCGACGATCAGCGCCGGGTCGCAGCGCCAGCGGATCTCGACACCGGCATAGAGATACGCCTTCGACCGGGCGAGCCGGTAGAGCCGCGCCGGGCGGAAGCCGGCGGCGTCGCCGAAAATCTGCGTATCGGGGGTGAAGGCGACGCTGGTACCGCGGCGATTGGGGGCGGCGCCGACTTCGACCAGCGCGCTGGTCGACAGGCCGCGCGAAAAGGTCTGGCGATACAGCGCGCGGTTGCGGGCAACCTCGATCACCGTGTCGGACGACAGCGCGTTCACGACCGAGACGCCGACGCCGTGCAGGCCGCCCGACGTGGCATAGGCCTTGTCACTGAACTTGCCGCCGGAATGGAGCGTGGTGAGGATCACCTCCAGCGCGGATTTGCCGGGGAATTTGGGGTGCGGATCGACCGGGATGCCGCGGCCATTGTCGACGATCGTCAGCCGGTTGCCGGCGCCCAGCGCGACATCGATCCGATTGGCATGGCCGGCGACGGCCTCGTCCATGGCATTGTCCAACACCTCCGCCGCAAGATGATGGAAGGCGCGTTCGTCGGTGCCGCCGATATACATGCCGGGACGGCGCCGGACAGGTTCCAGCCCCTCCAGCACCTCGATCGACGATGCGTCATAGCTGCCCGAACCGGTGGACGGGGCGGCGGCGAAAAGATCATCGGCGGACATGCAGGACGGACCATAGCGGGAACAAGAGCGGCTGTCAGCCTATGTTGGTGACGGGTTGCCCGGATGCCGCCACGATGATGTACTCCGGTCCGCTGGACATCGGCGAAAGGATGGCGTGTGACTCGATTGGCTGTGGCGGCGGGGTTGGTTCTGGGGTGTGTCGCGACCGGCGGGCAAGCGGCGCCGGTGTCCGCGGCGCGGCTGTCGGATGCGGTGCGGGTGCTGGCGTCGGATGCGTTCGAGGGGCGGGCGCCCGGAACGGCGGGGGAGACGCGGACCGTCGACTGGTTGATCGCGCAGTTCAAGGCAATGGGGGTGCAGCCGGGCGGGCGCGACGGCGGCTGGACGCAGCCGGTGCCGCTGGTGCGGACGCAGATCGGGACGGGGGGCGCGATCACCGTGTCCGGAACGGCGCTGGTGCAGGGACGCGACGTCTATGTCAGCACCGTGCGCCCGGTCGATCGGGTCGCGATCGCCCGCGCGCCGATGGTGTTCGTCGGGTACGGCGTACACGCACCGGAACGCGGATGGGACGATTTCAAGGGTGTCGACCTGAAGGGCAAGGTGGCGGTGATCCTGGTCAACGATCCCGATTTCGAGGCCGGACCGCGCGACGATGCCAAGGGCCGGTTCGGTGACCGCCGGATGACCTATTATGGACGGTGGACCTACAAATATGAGGAAGCGGCGCGGCAGGGCGCCATTGCGGCGCTGATCGTTCATGATACTGCCGGCGCGGGTTATGGCTGGAACACGGTGGTCGCGCCGGGGGGCGAGAATTACGACATCGTACGCGCGGATCCGAACGGGCGCGTGCTGTTGCAGGGCTGGATCGAGGGGACGGCGGCGACCACGCTGTTCTCGCGCGCGGGGCTGGACCTGGCCGCGTTGCGGGTTCAGGCGCGGTCGAAGGCGTTCCG